>JAZBOZ010000062.1:0-17812 GCA_036351405.1 Halieaceae bacterium | reverse complement strand
GAGAAGTGGTCGGTGTGAGAGGATTCGAACCTCCGACCCCTTCCTCCCGAAGGAAGTGCGCTACCAGGCTGCGCTACACACCGAGGGCGCGGATGATACCAGAGCGCCCGCAGAGCGCCAACGGCGCTTAATACACACCCGCCCACATCGCCAGGCCCTGGCTCAACAGGCTCAGCAGAGTGACGGTGCCGATCAGTAGCAAGATCAGGAACAGCGGCCGGAACGGCTTGCGCTCAACCGAATTCACGCCCCGCTTCAGAAACGCATCGACCTTAGCCTGATCCTCAGGGTAGAGGCGCCGCTCGTTCGGATCATAGGAAGTCGGATTCTCAGATTTTTCGTCCAAGCTATACTCCTGCTGGCTCGCGCCATTTGCCGCTGACTGCACTACGGACTGTACTCATCAGGCACATCCCCGGACTGTAATCTTAGCATCGCTGCACCGCCCGAAAATGTTAGTCTTTTTCGGTTGCAGTCTGGATTGCAGTCTCCTATGCCGCTGTCAAAAAAACTATTCGATACAGCACTGAGACCAGCCACAATTCGTTTGTCACTGGTGATCTGGGCGCTATTGCTGCTGGTACTTGCGCTCATTTATTGGCGAGTGACCGCGACTGAGAAAGCACTCGCGACCGAAGCGTTCTCGCGGTATCAGTCTGACGCCATTGTGTCGGGGCAGGCCATACTCAATGGCGAATTTGGGCGGGCCATCGACGATTTGCGTCTGGTCGCGAATAACCCGGCCGTCCGCGCCTGGATGGCCGACCCCACCGAGGCAAATCGATCGCAACTCAGCGCTCTGCTGCGGGACATCGTAGCCAGCCGCGCAGGTAAGGTGCTGCAAATGCGCCATCTGGACACGTCTGGCATGGAAATCGCGCGGGCCGACTATTTGGACGGTCGCAGCGTCGCCATTGCGTCTTCAGCGCTACAGGACAAAAGCGATCGCTATTACTTTCGCGAGGCCATGCGCCTGGCACCTGGCGGCATTTATTTATCCCCACTGGATCTCAACCAGGAAAATGGCAAAGTGCAGCGCCCCTTCGTACCCACGATCCGCGCTGCAATGGCTATTGCGAATTCAGCAGGGGGTGTGGGCGGCATCGCCATCACCAACTTGCGCGCAGGGCCGTGGCTGGAAAGACTGAGAGACAGCGGCGACCCGAGGTATACCGAAATTTGGGTGCTCAACGAGCAAGGGGACTGGCTCTTGGGCCCTGACCCCGACTCCGAATGGGGTTTTATGTTCCCTGATCGCGATTATGAGCGCTTCGTTGATCGATTCCCCGCGTGCTTCGCCGCAATGCAGAATGGGGCATTTTGTCAGGCAAGCGAGAGCGAATCCGGTGCCATTCTGACGACCGTTGAGGTTGACCCCTCTGAAGCGTTGGGAGGGGCCGCAGCATCGGGGACTCGGCATCTCTACCTAGTGGCGTTCTCCAGCCGCGACGTTTTTGACAGATTTCTCCGCCGCGAGCTCTCGGGAATCAACGCCGTATTTGGTCTGCTGGCCATTTTACTCGGGGGGCTTAGCCACCTCATCGCCAGTTTGGCGCAGCGAGAGCGCCAGCAATTGAAAGCCGCAATTACTCGGGAACATGAGGTCACTCGCATTCTGAACGCAGCACCCGACGTCATCTTAATTGTCGATGAACAAGGAAAGATTCAGGAGTTCAACGATAAAGCCATGACGATGCTCGGGTACTCCGCGGAGGAGCTAAAAGCTTTACCCGTCGAAACGCTTGTGCCGGAGCATACACGCGCCAGTCACCCTGGTAAGCGCGCCATATCCCACGCTGCCGGTGACGCCCCCCCTGCGCGCGAGATGGCCGCGGAAATCGACATACAAGTGGAGGTCGTGTGTAAGGACGGTAGTGAACTGCCGGTCAGTGTTGTCCTCTCTCGAATCTCGCAAGATGCCGGGCAGCGTGTGATCGTCGCAATTCGGGACATGACAACCGAACTGGCCCGCCGTGAAGCCCTAGAGAACGCAAAAAATGTTGCTGAAAACGCAAGCCGCGCCAAGAGCGACTTTCTGGCCACTATGAGCCATGAAATCAGAACGCCACTCAACACTATTATTGGCAACCTGAATTTGCTCAAGCGAGACAACTTAACCGCCGAGCAAGCAGAGGACCTGCAGTCCATCGAAAACGCCAGCGATGCTTTATTGGCTTTGATCAACGATGTTCTCGACTTCGCCAAAATCGAGGCCGGTGAGCTGCAGCTGGAACACACAGAGTTTTCTCTGGCAGCCATCGCCAGCACCTTGAAGAGTGTTTTCAGAGGCCAGGCACAGAAAAAGGGTATCGGCTTCAACGTTGAGGTCCAGCCGGCGATTGAAACGCGACTGTTCCGGGGAGACCCCACGCGCATCAATCAGGTGCTGTTTAACCTGATCTCGAACGCTATCAAATTCACCAGCGAGGGCAGCGTCACGGTCGCTCTACGGATAATGGAAGCTACAGAACACCACGCCACTATCGAACTCCAAATAACCGATACTGGGATCGGCATCAAAGCAGAAGCTGTCGAACGCCTGTTCTCGCCCTTCATTCAGGAGAACACGTCCATCAACCGCCGCTATGGCGGTACGGGTCTGGGCTTGTCGATCGTGAAACGCCTGCTCGACCTGATGGACGGAACGATTGCGGTGGACAGCGTGCCGGATCGCGGTACGGCGATGACCGTCAAACTACCGCTGGCATTTGCATCGGATCACCCGGACGCTGACACGTTACAAAACCGCATCAGTATTTTAATCGCCGAAGACAATGAGATCGATCGGCGTTTATTGCTGCAGCTCTGCGAGCGATTGCACTGGCAGGCAGAAGCCGTGGAGTCGAGCGGTGCACTCATCGCCAAGCTCCGTCTCGCCCGCACCGCTGGTGAGCTCCCGGACTGTCTACTACTGGACTGGCATATGCCGCATATGGATGGCCTCACTGCCCTGCAACAGCTTGAAAGTGAGTTATCCCCTGAAGAGATGCCGGCGGTCGTGATGATCACTGCTATGGATCCTCAGCTCGCCGAGATGGCGCTCGCAGAAGCTGGCCCAAGAATCATGCTGCATAAGCCCGCGGATGGCTCGGCGTTGTTCAACGCCGTGAACGCGGCGGTCGTGGCGAAGGGGCTGGACCCACGGATGGTACTGGAGAGCAGCCACATCGACCCTGATATCGGCAAATGGCTTGAGGGCATCCGCGTCATGGTGGTCGACGATGTCGCTGCCAATCTCACAGTGGCGTCGCGACTGCTCGAGCGCGAGGGGGCGATCGCTGAGACCTATGGCGATGCCAGCACGGCGATCGACGCCCTGATAGCAGAGCCTAAACGTGCAGATGTAATCTTGATGGACCTGCAAATGCCCGATATCGATGGTTATCAGGCAAGCCGAAAACTACGGGAGCAGGTCGGCTGGCAGGGACCCATCGTTGCACTCACGGCCGGCGCCACAGCCAGCGAGCAGAGTGCCGCCATGGATGCGGGTATGAACGACTATATGACCAAGCCCTACGACCCCGCGACTCTGGTGCGAACGATCCGCAGGCTGGTGAAAACAAGGGCCCAGGCGCAAACGCCCCAACTGAATCAAGACCGACTCCAACCCCAAAACACCGGCGACTCTTGCTGGGTATCGATTCGTGGCGTAGACAGCGCCAGTGCCGAAAAGAACTTTGCGGGGGACATCGACTTGTATCGCGAGCTGGTAGAGACCTTCATGGCTACCGTGCCCGCGGCTCTCACGGAGATAGAGTCATTAATAGCAGGCGATGAGCGTGATGCTTTACGCCAGGCGGTACACAAGCTGCGGGGCCAGCTGGGCACACTCGGTGCGATGCAGTATCACGAGCAAGCGGGCAATGTGGAAGCTGCGCTGGTGAACGGGTTCACCTACCAGATCGAACTCGAGGGGCTGCTAGTCTATGTCCGCGACTTAGCCGAAGGCATGAATGAGTGGCTGAAGTCTCAATCTGCGGAGGTTTAATCGGGTGACCCCGAAAACCGAAGGCGTCTGATCACTGATCAAGCATTGATGTTAGTCGACGCCATTTGGTGTTCACGCAACGCAGCGCCCGCCTGAGACTATCCCGAGGTTCCAACAGGGATTGGCGATATGCCTCGTCATCGATGGCCCGCTATTGAGAATGTACTAACGCTTCTGCGGCAAAGCCTGATCCCGATAGCGCCGGCACGCTGCTTACACTGCAGTCAATTGAGCCAGAAAGCCGACTGGCTGTGCAGCGAATGCCGGTCGATAGTCACGGAATACCACGCCGCTTGCCCTCGCTGTGGACTGCCGACAGCACGGGATTTAGGCGATCAGAGTGGCTGTGAACAGTGTCGTGCTTCTCATCCAGTGTTCACAAACACCATAGCCCCACTACGCTATACGCCACCCGTGAAAACACTGGTGACCCGCTGGAAGTTCAAAGGTCATACCGGCCTGACCCCGTATCTCGTCGAAGTAGCCGGGAGCGAAAGGTTTGCAGCGTCAGACACCCCCGATGCGATCGTCCCCGTACCGCCCCATTGGCACCGTCGCTTCACGCGCGGTTTTGATCAAACATGGCTGTTGGCGAATAGCATCGCGCACGGTCATCCCGCGCGACCACCGGTGCTCCCACTGCTACGAAGAGCACGATCTACTTCGGAACAAAAGCGCCTCAGCAGCCGTGATCGGATCCTCAATACGCGAGACGCCTTCGTGATCGATCGCCCTTTCACCGCTCGATATGTCGCCCTGGTCGATGATGTTGTGACGACCGGCGCCACGGTGAGCGCTTGCGCCGAAACACTGCTTGCGGCCGGCGTCGCTCGGGTCGATATCTGGTGCCTGGTGCGCGTCGCCAGCCCCGACGAAGAGGTATGATGCAGGTTTTGCGGGCCGATCATGTCTCATCCTTACGACAACCTGACGCCGGACGCGGTGATTGACGCGGTTGAATCGGTGGGCCTGCTTTCCGATTTACGTCTGATCGCGCTCAATAGCTTCGAGAATCGGGTCTATCAGGTGGGCATCGAGGATGCGCAGCCCATCATTGCCAAGTTCTATAGACCGAACCGATGGAGCGATGATCAGATTCTCGAAGAGCACGCGTTCGCACAGGAGCTGGCAGACGCGGAGCTCTCAGTCGTGGCACCACTGTCGATCAATGGCAACACCTTGCATCACACGAGACACTTTCGCATGGCGCTTTTCCCGCGTCGCGGCGGCTTCCCACCTGAACTCGACAACCTCGACAACTTGCTGCATCTCGGGCGCACACTCGGCCGGCTGCATCGCGTGGGTGCATCGAAAACGTTTCGGTTTAGAGAGCATCTCGACATTGATGAACGACTGACCGCCAACCGGCTGTATCTGACCGAACATTGGATACCCCGGGATCTGCGCCCTGCCTGGGATACGCTAACCGCCGATCTAGACGTGGCAGTGCGCGCGGCGCTTGAAGATTACAACGAGTCAGATCAGATACGTCTGCACGGAGATTGCCACGCGGGTAACATCCTGTGGCGCGACGAGATCGCACATATTGTCGATCTCGATGACTGCATCAACGGGCCTGCGATTCAGGATCTCTGGATGTGCCTGTCAGGCGAGCGACATCATCGCGAGTTGCAACTCGCAGAGCTGATTGCAGGCTATGAAGACTTTATGGATTTTGACCCGCGACAACTGCGCTGGATCGAAGCGCTGCGCACCACTCGCATGATTCGTCACAGCGCCTGGATTGCCAAACGCTGGGATGATCCGGCGTTTCCCAAGGCCTTCCCCTGGTTTGAGCAGCCCCGTTATTGGTCTGACCAGATACTGGCCTTGCGCGAACAGTTGGCGGCGCTGCAGGAGCCGCCACTGCGACTACTCTGAGGCATTGGTCAACGGCCCCGGCGGGCGTCGGGCCAAATCAATGTCCACAGCCAAAACCAAAAGCCGTTATCGCGCAGCACGTCGCGATCTACCTGATCGAAAAAAGCGGCCGTCTCCGCAGGATCTGCAAACATGTCGCTACGGGTGCGAAACCCGCGCTCGGGATCAAGCTGCTTGACCACCTTGGCCGGATTACCCGCAACCACCACATTGGCTGGCACATCTCGAGTGACCACGCTGTGGGCCGCCACGACGCTGTTCTCGCCGATGCTGACGCCCTTAAGCACGGTGGCGTGGTCACCGATCCAAACATTGTCCGCCAGATGCACGGGGGCAACCCGTTCGTCGCGATCAATCCGGTCATACAGACCGTGCCAATCGCTGTCTGTGATGTAGGCCCCGTTGGCGAGCATGACACCATCGCCCAGCGTGATCTCGTCACTGGCGCTGATTCGCGAGCCGGGGCTCATCAAACAGGCATTGCCGATGGTGATCTTGCCCGTGCCAAACTCGCGACCCCAAATACCAATCTCTACTCGATGCTGGGGCTCTGCGATCGCGGTGAAAGAGTGACCAATTCGGATATTGGCGCCTGAAATCACCACGTACCAAGGGTTCATGATGTTGGAGTAAGGTCCGAGATATTCACAACGAGGCCGAAGGCGCCAATCAACCCAGGCATTACGGAAGTTGAGATAGGCTCGCTTGACCCAGTAGGGGCGGAGATCGGCGCGCATAAGAAGTCGGTCGCTTTGGTCGTTTGGTGGGGAAGTGGCGCGGTATCATGACAAGGTGAAACCCACCGAGCAAATCGACCCGCCTCTGGTCAGCGACCAGCCCGACTGCCACCCCGACCTTACCGCGGTGGTGCAGCGGCATCTGTCTAGCCGCTGGCTGAAACCCATACCAGCACATACGCAGGCGGCTGCCGAGCAACTACTGGACTGGCTCAAAGAGCGCGAGCGGCCGCTGGTGCTCGATTCCTTCTGCGGCACCGGCATGAGCACAGCGAAACTCTCGGCTATGTATCCGGACTGTGCGGTCGTCGGTGTCGACAAGTCAGCCGCCCGTCTGGGTCGGCACCATCATCAAGGACACCATCAACGACCTCGCGATTACCTGCTGTTGCGCGCCGAGTGTGAACCCCTTTGGCGGGCGCTGGTCGAAGCGGGTATCACTGTCCGCGCGCACTATCTGCTGTACCCCAATCCCTGGCCGAAGCGCGGGCAGCTCAAACGGCGCATCCACGGTCACCCTGGCTTGCCCTGGCTGCTGGCACTGGGCGGCACCATAGAGCTGCGTACCAACTGGGCGATTTATGCCCGGGAGTTCGCGCAGGCCATGAGCATTGCGGGTGCGAGCGGTGAGTTGAGCACGGTGACTGGCAGTGACCCCATCACACTATTTGAGCGTAAATACCATGAGCGCGGTCAAACACTGTGGCGCTGGCAAGGTGAGGCGCCGTTGGCGCAAGAATAAGGGTGCGCTAACCTGCGCGCCCCGGTGTTGCAGAGACAACATCTAAGGATTGCGCCAACCAACAATGAGGGACGGCGAGATGACAGCCACGCAAAGGGAAAACCTGAAGCAAACGCTCGACAACGACCCGATCTGGGATCGCATCCGCGAAGAGACGCGAGTGGTCGCAGCGGGCGAGCCGATTCTTGCCAGCTTTCTGCACGCCACCATCCTGCATCACGAAGAACTCGAGTGCGCTCTGAGCTTCCATCTCGCCAATCAGCTCGATAGCCCCTCAGCGCCTTCAATGATGCTGCGTGAAGTCATTCTTGAGGCATTTCAGGATGATCTGTCGATTCGCTGCGCTATTCGCGACGACCTCACGGCCGTCATAGAACGAGACTCCGCCTGCCACGACTATCACCTGCCTTTTTTGTATTTCAAAGGCTTTCATGCCTTGCAGACCCACCGGGTGGCACACTGGCTGTGGACCCATGACCGGCGGTCGCTGGCACTGTTCCTACAGAGCCGGATGTCGCAAAAATTCGGGGTCGACATTCACCCAGCGGCCCGTTTTGGCCACGGCGTGATGCTGGATCACGGTACAGGCCTGGTGGTGGGTGAGACCGCTGTGGTGGGTAATCAGGTATCCATTCTGCAATCGGTCACGCTGGGTGGCACTGGTAAGGAAGACGGCGATCGCCATCCGAAGATCGAAGACGGTGTGCTGATCAGCGCCGGGGCTAAAATCCTCGGCAATATCCGCGTCGGCGAGGGCGCCAAAGTAGGTGCCGGCTCAGTGGTATTAAAAGATGTCGCGCCGCACACCACGGTCGCCGGCGTCCCTGCGCGTGTCGTCGGCAGCCCGATGACCGAACTGCCGGCGCTCAGTATGGATCACGCTATCCCAGAAACCCTGTGGTAAGAGACCCGATCAAAGCCGGCGGCCCTCACTACCACCGATAGCCGTCGTTAGGCCACTGCTCGACCAGTCAGCGCGAATGAATCAGCTTTGGTGATACTGAGGCGACAGCTCCACCACCGCATCCACCATCGCCCCGACGTGCTCGGGATTAATACCCGGCGTCACACCGTGACCAAGGTTGAAAACATGGCCGGTGCCCTCACCGTAGGCGGCGAGGATGGTGGCGACTTCTTCGCGAATCCGCTCGGGGGATGCATTGAGCATGGCGGGATCCATATTCCCCTGTAGCGCCACCTTGTGACCAATACGATTGCGTGCCTCACCGATATCGGTGGTCCAGTCGAGGCCCACCGCATCAGCGCCGCAATCAGCAATCGCCTCCAACCACTGGCCGCCGCCTTTGGTAAATACAATCACCGGCACCCGGCGACCGTCCGCTTCTCGCGGCAAGCGCTCGATGATCTCGCGCATATAACGCAGCGAAAACTCGCGGTAAGCAGCGTGGCTCAACGCCCCGCCCCAGGTATCAAAAATCTGCAGTGCTTGAGCGCCACACTCAACCTGACGCGTGAGATACACCGCAACCGCCTCCGCCAACTTGGACATCAGCGAGTGCATGACTTTGGGCTCGTTAAACGCGAGGGACTTCACCTTGGCAAAGTCTTTGGACGAACCGCCCTCCACCATGTAGGTGGCCAAGGTCCATGGGCTCCCGGAGAAACCGATCAACGGCACCTCGCCCTTGAGCTCCTTGCGGATCAAAGCGACCGCATCCATGACATAACCCAACCCGTCGGCTGCGCGCTCCGGCTCCAGCGCCGCAATTTGCTCGGGAGTGCTGATGGGCCGCTCAAACTTGGGGCCCTCTCCCTCGGAGAAGTACAGCCCCAATCCCATCGCATCCGGGACCGTCAGAATGTCAGAGAACAGAATGGCAGCGTCCATCGCGTAACGGCGGAGCGGCTGCATGGTGACTTCGCAAGCCAGTTCGGGATTGCTGCACAGCGCCATAAAGCTGCCCGCCTCGGCGCGAGTGGCGCGGTACTCGGGTAGATAACGCCCAGCCTGCCGCATCATCCACAGCGGCGTGCGATCTACGGGTTGGCGCAGTAGCGCGCGAAGAAAACGATCATTCTTGAGTTCTGACAAAGGAGCCTCGATAGCAGATGATTCTTGAGTGTCTATTCTATGTGACAATCGACGCCTGTGCTGCCCCTTTAAACCCGCGCTAAACACTAGACCTGTAGATAGTCGAGAATGCCCTCGGCTGCTTGACGACCCTCCCAAATCGCGGTGACCACCAAGTCCGAGCCGCGCACCATGTCACCGCCCGCGAAGACTTTGGGATTACTCGTCTGGAACTTGTACATCTGGTGCTCGGGCGCAATCACGCCCTGCCAGTCGTTGAGCTGAACGTCGATGCTATCGAACCAATCCGCAGGGCTCGGCTGAAAACCAAAAGCCATAATGATGGCATCGGCCTCGATCACAGTTTCGCTGCCGGGTACCGGTTGCGGTCTGCGACGACCGTCCGGGCCGGGCTCACCCAATGCCGTCTCCACCACTTTGATGCCGATAGCATCACCGAAGTACTCCAACACCTCGACGGGCTGGCGGTTGAACAGGAAGCGCACACCTTCCTCTTTGGCATTCTGCACCTCTTTGCGACTGCCGGGCATGTTCTCTTCATCCCGGCGATAGACACAGTAAACTTGATCAGCCTGCTGACGCACGGCCGTTCGCACACAGTCCATCGCCGTATCGCCACCGCCCAACACGACCACCGTTTTGTCGCGCAGATCGATGTAATCCTCTGGATTATGGGGGTAGCCCATCTTCTGATTCACATTGCCAATGAGGTAATCGAGCGCCTTGTAAACGCCGGGCAAGTCTTCACCCGGGAAACCACCTTCCATCGCTTTATAGGTACCCATCCCAAGGAACACAGCGTCATAGTCGGCCAGCAGTTCCTCGATCTCGATATCGACACCGATCTCGGTGTTGAGACGGAACTCAATGCCCATACCCTCGAACACCTCACGACGACGAGACATCACCTGCTTTTCCAGTTTGAATTGGGGAATACCAAACGTCAGCAATCCACCAATTTCCGGATAGCGATCAAACACGACCGCCTGCACGCCATTGCGAGTCAAGACGTCAGCACAGCCAAGCCCCGCGGGGCCAGCGCCCACAATGGCAACCCTCTTACCGGTCGGCACCACATCCGACAGATCGGGGCGCCAGCCCATGGCCAGCGCAGTGTCGGTAATGTATTTCTCGGCACTGCCGATAGTGACCGCACCAAAACCGTCGTTGAGCGTACAAGCACCCTCACACAAGCGATCCTGCGGACATACGCGACCACAAACCTCGGGCAGCGTGTTGGTCTGATGACTTAATTCCGCCGCTTCGAACAGATTCCCTTCGGCCAGCAGCTTCAACCAGTTGGGAATGAAGTTGTGCACTGGGCACTTCCATTCGCAGTAGGGATTGCCACATTCCAAACACCGATGGGACTGCTGCGCCGCTTCCTGTTGGGTAAACGGGTCGTAGATCTCAACGAAGTCCTCGGTGCGCGCGTCCATCGATTTCTTGTGCGGATCCTGCCGATTAACATCGAGGAACTGAAAATTGTTGGCGAGACGTGTGCTCATAGCGAGA
Source organism: Halieaceae bacterium (assembly GCA_036351405.1). Lineage (GTDB taxonomy): Bacteria > Pseudomonadota > Gammaproteobacteria > Pseudomonadales > Halieaceae > Luminiphilus. The sequence continues at coordinate 6,896 of JAZBOZ010000062.1, read as the reverse complement.
CCCTCAGTCAGTTTCCCGGAAGCGGGTCAGTAATTTATCGAAGTCGGCAGCCTTGGGCGTGATGAGCCAGAACTTGCCGACGTAATCCTCAAATTCTTCGAGCAGGTGCGCGCCCCAAGCGGAACCCGTCTCAGCAACGAATTCGCGAATGTTGTCGCGCAGGAAGCGACGATGGGCCTCCATTGACTCACCATTGACCCGATGGATGCCTACCAGCTCACTGTTGTAGCGATCAATAAAGCGACGATCTTCATCGAGCACGAACGCCATGCCACCCGTCATACCCGCACCGAAGTTGACGCCGGTAGGGCCCAGCACCGTCACACAGCCGCCGGTCATGTACTCACAACAGTGGTCACCCGCGCCTTCAATCACCGCGTGCGCGCCTGAGTTACGCACCGCGAAGCGCTCACCGGCCGTGCCTGCCGCGAACAACCGTCCACCCGTGGCACCGTACAGACAGGTATTACCGATGATCGCGGTGTGACGACTTTCAAACTCACTTTCTCGAGGCGGGAACACCACCAGCTTGCCACCAGCCATGCCCTTGCCAACATAGTCGTTGCAATCACCCTCCAGGTACATGTGCAGACCACCAGCATTCCAAACCCCAAAGCTCTGGCCCGCAGTGCCTTTGAGCCTGAGCGTGACGGGCGCGTCTTCCATACCCGTATTGCCGTGCCGTCGCGCGATCTCACCCGAGAGTCGGGCGCCGATCGAGCGATCACAGTTAGTCAGGGTGTAGTGGTACTCACCACCCAGCTTCGACTCGATCGCCGGCAAAATATCGCTGACCATCGTCGCCGCCTTCTCGCCCGTATCGAACGGATCGTTGCTCGCCACCTCGCAATGCTGCGGCTGGTCAGCGCTCGACTCGTCGACCCACAGCAACGGCGACAGATCGAGATTCGCCTGCTTGTCGGTTTCGCCCGGTAATATCTCGAGCAAATCGGTACGCCCGATCAACGCCTCGAGACTGGGGACCCCGAGCTTCGCCAGCCACTCGCGGGTTTCGGTAGCCACGAAGGTGAAGAAGTTCACCACCCGCTCTACATCGCCCACGAAATGCTGCTGACGCAGCACCTGATTTTGGGTGGCAACACCCGTAGCACAGTTGTTCAAATGACAGATGCGCAGATACTTGCAGCCCATCGCGACCATCGGTGCAGTCCCAAAACCAAAGCTTTCCGCACCCAGAATAGCGGCTTTGATGACATCCAAGCCAGTCTTCATGCCGCCGTCTGCCTGCACCCGAACCTTGCCGCGCAGTCGGTTACCGCGCAGGGTTTGTTGTACCTCAGCGAGGCCCAGCTCCCACGGCGAACCGGCGTGGCGGATCGAGGTCAAAGGACTGGCCGCCGTGCCGCCGTCGTAACCGGAAATCGTGATGAGGTCGGCGTACGCCTTCGTTACCCCTGCGGCAATCGTGCCAACGCCGGGCTCTGATACCAGCTTCACCGATACCAGAGCGTCCGGGTTAACTTGCTTGAGGTCGAAAATCAGCTGAGCCAGATCCTCGATCGAATAAATATCGTGGTGGGGTGGCGGAGAAATCAGCGTCACACCAGGCACCGAGTAACGGAGCCGCGCGATCAGGTCGTTCACCTTGCCGCCAGGTAGCTGCCCCCCCTCACCCGGCTTCGCACCCTGTGCAATTTTGATCTGCAAAACTTCAGCATTGACGAGATAGTGCGGCGTGACGCCAAACCGGCCCGATGCAATCTGCTTGATCTTTGACACCCGATCAGTGCCATAGCGCGCGGGATCTTCACCCCCTTCACCGCTATTGGAACGGGCGCCAATGGCATTCATACCTTGAGCCAGCGCCTCGTGAGCCTCCGGTGACAGCGCGCCCAAGCTCATACCCGCGGAATCAAACCGCTTAAGAATCTGCTCTATCGGCTCCACCTCATCCAGCGCTAGCGGCTGCTCGGCCGGCTTGACCCGCAACAGATCACGCAGCGTGGCTACCGGTCGATCATTACAATGGGCCGCATAACTCTGATAGTCGGCGTAATCACCGCTGACCACTGCCTGCTGCAGGGTCATCACCACATCCGGGTTGAAGGCGTGGTATTCACCGCCGTGGACGTACTTCAGCAAGCCGCCCTGATCGATGGTCTTGCGACGCGAGCGCGCGCGGGCAGCGACCTGCCACTGATCCTGCTCGAGTTGGGCAAAGCCCGCACCGCCAATCCGCGAGGCGACACCACAGAAAGCCGCATCAACGACCTCTTTGGCGAGACCCACCGCTTCAAACAGCTGGGCACCGCGATAGGAGTTGACTGCGGAGATGCCCATTTTGGACATGATCTTCAGCAACCCCTTGTTAATACCCTTGCGATAGTTCTTGTAGGCGGCCGTTGGATCTCCCAGCAATTCACCGTTGCGCAGCTGATCCTCGATCACGCTGTAAGCCAGATAGGGGTAAACCGCTGTGGCACCGAAGCCGATCAGACAGGCAATCTGGTGTGAATCCCTCGCGCTGCCGGTCTCGATGATCAGGTTCGCGTCGGCGCGCAGCCCCTCACGAATCAGGTGGTGATGTACCGCGCCGGTAGCGAGCAAGCTGTGAATCGGCAGGCGGTTGTCGGTGATATTCCGATCCGAGAGCACCAACACCGTTGCCCCCTCGCGGACCACGGCTGCCGCCGTGCTGCACAGCGCCTCGAGCGCCTCTCTCAGTCCACCGTTCGCGGGTTCATAGGTCGCATCAAGATCCGCCACTTTGAGCCCTTGGGACTCGAGGCCCAACAGGGTATTGAACTTGCCCTGAGACAAAACCGGGGAGTTCAGGCTGACCCGTTTGGCAAGGCTCTCGGTCTCCGCGAATAGATTGCCCTCTCCACCGAGATCAACCTCCAGCGACATGACGATCGCCTCGCGCAGTGGGTCAATCGGCGGATTCGTGACCTGCGCGAACTTCTGACGAAAATAGTCATAAAGCGGTCGCTCTTGACGGGACAGCACCGCCATCGGCGTGTCATCGCCCATTGACCCCACCGCCTCGTTGCCCGATTCGCCCAGCGGCCTGAGTACCTGATCGCGCTCTTCGAAACTCACCTGGAACATCTTCTGATAGAGATCGAGATCAGACTCGGGGATACCCGGCGATACCTCCCCCGCGAAGTTATCTTCCACATACTGCGCATGCTCACGCAGCCACTTCTTATACGGGTGCCGGGACTTCAACAGGTTGTCGATGTCCTCGGTGTGAAGAACGCGGCCTTCCTCAGTATCGACCATGAGAATTTGGCCGGGCCCCACGCGGCCCTTGGCGACCACATCCGCGGGCTCATAGTGGTGAGTACCCACTTCTGAGGCGACCGTGATGAAGCCGTCTTTGGTCGTCACCCAACGGGCGGGGCGCAGGCCGTTTCGATCCAGCAAGCATGCCGCATACCGACCATCGGTGAGCACGATACCGGCCGGGCCATCCCACGGCTCCATATGCATCGCGTGATACTGATAGAAAGCCTTCAAGTCCGGATCGATGTCTTCGATGTTCTGCCAGGCAGGCGGGATCAGAATCCGCAGCGCCCGGGGAAGTTCGATGCCGCCCGTGGTGAGCAGTTCGAGCATATTGTCGAGGCTGGAGGAGTCAGAGCCCTCGGTGTTGACCAGCGGCGCCACCTCCTGCAGATCGGGCAGATTATCTGACTTCAACTGCGGCGTACGGGCGGCCGACCAGTTGCGGTTACCCTCAATGGTATTGATCTCGCCGTTGTGGGCCAGCATCCTGAAGGGCTGGGCCAGTGGCCAGCGCGGCAAAGTATTGGTCGAAAAACGTTGGTGGAAGACGCATATCGCGGTCTCCAAGGCCTGATCATTTAGATCAGGGTAAAAATGCGCGAGGTCCGCGGGCATCACCAGACCTTTGTAAGAGATAACCCGGTCTGAGAGGCTGCAAAAATAGAAATCCGGATCGTCAGCCAGTGCAATTTCAGCGCGACGACGCGCCATGAACAGCATGCCCGGGATACGCACCTGCTCGACATCGCTGGCATCGATAAATACCTGTTCGATACGCGGTAACTGGTCCAGAGCGATCTCACCGCAGACATCGGCAGCAATCGGCACTTCCCGCCACCCGAGTACCGTCAACCCCTTGCGGGACACGGCCATCTCGACCGCATTCCGCGCCTCACGCTGGCGTGACTCATCGCGAGACATGAACACCATGCCAATGGCGTAATGACGCCCGAGCTCACAACCGAGGTCTCGCTTGGCGACAGCCCGCATAAAGGCATCGGGCATTTGCAGAAGTAAACCGCAGCCATCACCGGTTTTGCCGTCGGCGGCAATGCCTCCCCGGTGAGTCATGCAGGTCAAAGACTCAATGGCGGTCTGCAGCAATCGGTGGCTAGGCTCGCCCTCGATGTGCGCGATCAGGCCGAATCCGCAGTTATCCCGGAATTCTTCAGGGCGGTAGAGCCCCTGCGGAGTAGTCGATGATCCGGCATCGACCCCCACTGTCGCGCGTTGGGTCATGGTTCTTCACTCTATTCGTAGCGCCCGACTCGGAGGTCAAATCTTTCGGGCGAGTCAAGGCAAAAGGCTGTCCATTTTACACAGCCAGCACTCCGGCAACAATTTCCGAGGGCAATGGCCCGTATCAGGGCGACACTGGTTGCTAACGTGCAGCCAGTGCGGCTGCGATCTCGACCTCGGTGACATCAGTGACCAGTACTGCCTCGCCGAGCGCACTCAGCAAAACGTAGCGGATACGACCGCCCGTCACTTTTTTATCACCTGCCATCGCATCGAGGAAGACCCCTGCGTCCATATCAATGGGGGCAACAATCGGCAGGGAAAAATGTTTTAGCAGCGCCTCAAGACGACTGACCGTATCGGTCGACACTGTCCCGCGGGCAGCCGCAATCCGCGTGGCGATCATCATGCCGCAGGCCACGGCCTCACCGTGCAGCCAATGGCCGTACCCTTGAACCTGCTCGATAGCGTGGCCGAAGGTGTGCCCGTAGTTCAAGATCGCCCGGATGCCACCTTCACGCTCATCGGCAGCGACAACATCGGCCTTGATCGCACAGCTGCGCTCAATGGCTTCGGCCAGCGCAGCCTCCTCGCGCGCAGCCAATCGTTCCGCGGCTTGCTCGAGCCAATCGAAGAAGCCCGGGTCGCGAATCAAGCCGTACTTGATCACTTCTGCCATACCAGCGGCGAATTCCCGGGCGGGGAGCGTGTGCAGGGTTTGCAGGTCGATCCACACGGCAATGGGCTGATGAAACGCACCGACCAGATTTTTACCCATTGCGTGGTTCAATCCGGTTTTGCCCCCGACGGACGAGTCCACCTGGGCGAGCAATGTTGTTGGCAATTGCACAAAATCCACACCGCGCAGTAAACACGCCGCTGCAAAGCCTGTGAGATCGCCGACCACCCCGCCACCCAGAGCAAGCAGTACCGATGACCGCTCGTGGCGATCTGCCAGTGCTGCATCGATGATCCGCTCCAAGGTTTGCAGGGTTTTATGCTGCTCTCCATCGGGCAGGATGACCTCTGTCACCTTGCGTTTGGCGCCAAGCGCAGCGCGCACTCTCTCCGCATAAAGCGGTGCAACCGTATCATTGCTCACCAGAATGGCACCACGATCACCTAGCAACGCCTGAAATGCCTCACCATCGGCAAGCAAATCCCTACCAATAATGATCGGATAACTGCGATCGTTAGCGGATGCGGTCAAATCAACATGTAGCGTGTGCAACCGGGTAGACACGTTGCTTCCTCCTTTGTACGAATGGGGTCTTACGCAGTGCCGCTGGGCTCAGGACAGAAGGCGCTGGTAGATCTGCTCGGCCATTTGCCCGGGCGCGTTGCCGCCTGCATCGACGACAATATCAGCGACTTCGCGATACAGAGGGTCGCGTATCGTCATGAGATCAGACAACACCTGCTCGCGATTGCCTCCCGCCAAGAGCGGGCGCCGGCTATCCCGTCGGGTGCGTTTGACCTGTTCCCGCACCGTTGCATGTAAATAGACTACGGCACCTGCGGCGGCCATCACGCGTCGATTCGCTTCACGTAGCACTGCACCGCCGCCCGTTGCGAGCACCACCGAAGATCGCTCGGCGAGGTCAGCGAGCACCGCCTGCTCACGGTCTCTAAAACCCGACTCTCCCTCGACATCAAATATCCACGGGATGTCGGCACCAGCCCGGCGTTCGATTTCCTGGTCAATATCGATGAACTCACGGCCCATCAATGAAGCTAGGCGACGACCTACCGTTGTTTTGCCGGCCCCCATGGGGCCGACCAAAAATAGCCTGGACGGCAGGTTCATCGGTGAATGGCGCGCCTCAGTCGAGTAGCGCGTCGGAGAGGATACGGGGGGTGATGAAGATCAATGTCTCGTTCTTCTCGACCCGAGTAGAGGAGCTACGGAACAGCTGCCCGACATAGGGGATATCACCCAAAACCGGGACTTTGCGAGTTGCCACGTTCTCTTCATTCTGGAACACGCCACCCAAGACGATGGTTTCGCCATTACCGACCAATACTTGCGTCGTCAGCTCAGTCACATCGATAGAGGGCACAGGACCAGCTCCCGAGTTAACCAGCTCACCTACTGAATCCTGATTGATCTTGAGGTCGAGCAGGATTCGATCGTCAGGGGTAATGTTTGGCCTCACTTCTAGCCGCAATACCGCCTCTTCGAATTGAATCTGGCCTGCAGCACCCGCACCACCGGGCTGCTGATAGGGGATCTGACGACCCGACTTGATCATCGCAGACTGTTTGTCACCGGTAATGATCTTGGGCTGCGATACCACTTCGCCCTGACCTGAAGCCTCGAGCGCCGACAGCTCTGCCGTCAAATAGAGGTCGTTGGAGGTGAAGCCGATAGCAAAGCCACTGGTTGCAGACTGGACACCGAGGTC
>JAZBOZ010000061.1:0-25772 GCA_036351405.1 Halieaceae bacterium | reverse complement strand
GACAATGACGAATAAGGCGATAAAACCTAAAACAATCTGCACAGCGATAGACATCACTTAATCTCCTTCAGCAGGAACGGGCTTGACCACCAAGACACCGCCATCAACGGCGATGATCTGTACGCGGTCACCTTCGAAAACTTCTTCTTCGCATCGCAAAGACCAGACCGTATCTCGGTAATGGCCCTTAAGATGCCCACCGATATCACCGGCGTCAGTGACCGTGAGTACATCTCCCAACATACCCTCAGCACCAAAGTGCGACTCCTGTTCTGGCCCGAGCGCCTTCGCGAAGTACGGCCTGATCAGTATCAGAGAAACCCCAGCACCGAAGGCGAAGCCGGCAATGCCCCAGCCCAGATCACCGGTGAATTGGTGTGCGCCCGCCGCCGTCAGACAACCCACGCCCAGACTCGCAAGAATAAAACCTGGCAGAAAAACCTCACCAATGAACACGCAAACGGCGATGATGGTCCAGATGTGCCAAGGCTCGAGATGTATATTCATACGCAATGCTTACATACCCAACATGTAAGTGCACCATATGTCAGCCTGAGTGAAGATGCAAGCATCAAATGCGAGCACCGAAATCGGATAAGCGTTGGACCGTTGGATGCTGGCTGACTGCAAACACAACACCCTCCGACACGACGGTTCGAGCGCGCTATGCTTGTCGTATACCAGTAGGGAGTACGGCGTATGAGCCACGTTTTCGATATTCGACCCGCCACCCAAGGAGATATCCCCCAGATCATGGCGTTCATTCGTGAACTCGCGGAGTATGAGCGGGAGCCGGACGCAGTGGTGGCGACGGATCAGGATCTGGAGACAGCACTTTTTAGTAAGTCCCCACGCGTTTTCGCAGTGCTTTGCTGGGATGGTGAGATCGCGGTGGGCTTAGCGCTGTATTTCTATAATTTTTCGACGTGGTTAGGACGACTGGGGCTTTATTTGGAAGATCTTTATGTCACGCCGGAGCAGCGGGGACGTGGCGCAGGCAAGCAACTCTTGAGGCATCTTGCTCGGATCGCTGTCGATGAGCATTGCGGCCGCTTTGAGTGGAGCGTGCTGGACTGGAATCAACCTGCGATCGACTTCTACGAGTCATTCGGGGCGAGGCCCCAATCCGAATGGACTACCTACCGCCTGCACGGGGAGGCGCTCACCGCATTCGCGTCAAAAGACGACGGTTAGTATCAGTGGTAGTGCGTAAATAGCGGGCCATCAAGGGCCCGCATAGAGAGAATTCCTGACGAAGTCAGAATGAGTAGAAGAACTGCAGCTTGTAGAAATCGCTCTGCGAGAACGAATCATCGTCATCGGTGAGGTCCGCGCCGAAAGAGAAACGCAAGCCGACCGTGTCATTCGCCACTTGGATGTAGGGCCCCAACCACTGGTAACCATCCTGCGACTCAACGTTCGAACCACCCGACAAACGCAGCTCCTCAAAGTGAACGCCGGCCGAGAAATACTCACCAAACTGGCGACCACCGTTCAACCAATAGTGCACGTACTCAAGGGTGGTGCCATCGTCTTCGGCCGTGTCCTGCAGATTTTTGTACCAACCCGCATAAAGCTGACCTTCCCAACCATTGTCATCGAGATTGACCGTCAGATTGGGCACAATGCCATCGCCGACCACACCTTCACCGGCAGCCCCTGACGAGAGCAGTGAACCGGATGTGAAGCCTACCTGCGGATTAACGTACAGCGCCCCGTCAAGCGCCTCAAAACCCATGCCGATACCGAATTCGGTCCATTGACCCCACTCGGAGCCAGCACCTGTTCCCCAGGAAATACCGTAGAACGTGAGGTCCTTGCCATTGCCCATATCGTAGGACATGCCGAAGAACGGGTTAGTGCCGAAAAAGGCATCGTGATTGAACGACATGCTGCCGCTCAGGCGATCTTCCTCAGCCAGGGAAATACCGGGGGCAACGGCCAACACCGCAGCACTACACAGCAAACGCAGATGTTTCATGAGTGACTACCTCTTCAGTTTTGGGGGTGCCGACCGCCGAAGAGGCAACCTACTGGGTTTGATATCCGCTAGGCTTGCCACCGCTACGCCGACAGCACAGCTCTTACAACTTCCGTGCCAACTATCTAAAATTAATTCAGTGATAGGTTTTAGCTAATCAGACCAACGGTGGCTGGCGGCAGATCACCGCGCTCTTTGCACCACAAATGCGCACCATCGCGCCATTGCAGTGCGGCTCCGCGCTATAGTCGTGTCGAGTGAAAAATCCCATCAAGGAGCTTTTAAAAAGCGATGATTGACCTTCGCAGCGATACCGTGACGCAACCCACCCCAGCCATGCGCGAGGCGATGCACAAAGCCCCCGTTGGTGATGATGTGTTTGGCGATGACCCGACGGTTAATCGGCTCGAAGCACTCGCAGCGGAAATGACGGGCAAAGAAGCCGCGATCTTTGCACCCAGCGGCACGCAAACCAATCTCATTGCGCTGCTCTCGCACTGCCAGCGGGGACACGAATATATCGTGGGGCAAACAGGTCACACCTATATGTACGAGGGGGGTGGCGCTGCCGTTCTGGGGGGTATCCAGCCCAACCCGATCCCCTTCGCGGCCGACGGCTCACTCCCACTTGAGCAAGTCGAGGCAACCATCAAACCCGATGATGTGCATTTCGCGATCACGCGGCTGGTTTGCCTCGAGAACACCCAGGCCGGGAAAGTACTGCCAATGGAATACCTGTCTCGCTACAGCGAGACGGTGCGCGCCCACGGCCTGCGCCGCCATCTTGATGGCGCGAGGGTGGCTAACGCTGCGGTCAAACTGGGCGTCTCGCTCGCTGATATTTGCCAGCACTTTGACACGGTGTCGATCTGTCTATCGAAAGGCCTGGGCGCCCCGGTCGGGTCACTGCTGGTGGGCGACAGGGAGACCATCAACACATCTCGTCGATGGCGCAAAATGGTGGGGGGCGGTATGCGCCAAGCGGGCGGACTGGCGGCTGCCGGCATCTATGCGTTGACCCATCAGTTCGAGAGATTGAAAGAAGACCACGACAAAGCCGCTCGCGTTGCTGAGGCGCTCACGGCTATGCCCGCGTTCACGCTGGCTGAGACACCACAAACCAACATGGTGATGCTCTCAAACAGCATGGATATCGCGCACCTGCGCGCATACCTTGCCGAAAAAGGTATCAACATCCTCGGGGCGCGTTGGGTGTTCCACCTCGACATCAGCGAACGAGACGTCGACTACCTGATTGATGTTTGTCGCGACTGGGTGCCACCGCAAACGGCTGAATAACGCGGGGGCAAACGAGCGTCAGCGCAACAAATCCGCGAAGAGCAAGCCTTACTCTCTTTGGCCTCCGGAGACCTCGTCATCACTACCGGGCAAGCGCTCCGTTTGCGCCAACGCCACATTGATCCAAGCCTGTGCATAGCGCGAGAACCGAACCATCTGCTGTGAGACCGCCACGTCCAAAGTACGCACCGCGTGCTCTCCGCCCGCCTCCCGCACGCGCTCAACGATTTGAGCCTCTTTACCTGACCCGGTCCATTCAAACGCAGGGTCAGAAACAAAGCCCGCCGGCATATAGGCCTCTAATGCGGCATCAAGACCTTCACCGGCGGCGACACTCTCGGCCGTGAGCGGGCCTCGTACCGTAGCATCGTCAAACACCGGCACCCGCTGTGGCTGGGAGATCGTCTTGATAATCACCTGCGCCCAATCCCCGTTCGACAGGGCACTCTGCACTCGCTGATACTGGTAGGACTCGAGGACGCCATGTCGATTGGATACCAACTGGATGGCCTGAGCGGTTTCACCTTTTAGCAATTTCCAGAGCGCCTCAGGCGTACTCACCCCGGGCAAGGGTTGCGCATGATAAGGCTGCGTGAGGTCTCCGATGTAATGCAGCGCCCACCCCATGAACCGCCATCCCCAATAGTCGTGGCCGGTGGCGAAGGCCTCCGAGGCCAAAGCTTGAAACAGGGATATTCGCCACTCCGGGAACGTGCGCAACAAATCGGGCTGAGCTGTACGCGTTAGCCAATCCAGATGATAAAAACCCATGTGGAACGGCGCTTGAGAGCTGTATTCCAGATTGGGGTTGCCGAAGGGCTGCCGTCCAAAACCATAGTCGGCACCGAAACGCGTGCCATTGTCGCTGAACAACCCAATATCCATCCCGAAGTCCGGCTCGTCACTCGCGGTCGCCAGTACCTGCGCGGGGGTCACAGGCTCTCCACTGATGAGCCGAACATAGCGCGTGTTGTCCGTGGTCACACCGCCGGAGAGAAAGCTCAACTGTTCGAAGCTCAGTCGCTGTTCATCAGCCACGGCTTCATCGTCCACCATCACTTGCCGATAAAGCCCGTAGGGCAAAGTCGGATTCACGCGAATAGCGTGGAGAAACGCAGAGAGACGATCTTCACTTTCTGGAGAAAATGCGAGCGCGTCAGGCCGCAGGGCATAGTGCGGGAAATTGTCCCGCGCCATTTGCTCGTGCTGGGTGAGCACTCGAGCAATCGCATCGGCCTCCGCTTCCACAAACTGAGAAAGCGGCTCAGCACGCAGCGTTGGCTGATTCAGTGCGCCATTGCCTCGTACCAGCGGCCACAACAAACTCGCGTGATCGGACCATGCGAACACCGGTGTTACGGGCAGGCAACATAGGGCAATAGCGAAAACCGCAGCGCCCTTCAGAAAACCAGCACAGCGAAACAGCGGATTCTTCATGCAAGCTCACTCCCCGTAGGTGATGGTTGGCCATGGGTGAAAGTCGGCCACGGTTACTCGACGCGCTGCCATCGTACCAAACTGCAACCGGAGCCATCGTCATGCCAAACACTGCCACCCGCGTGGTAGTGAGCTCAGTGGCGATTTGCCGGTAAAATATGGCGCTTTTAAACCCCGGAGTTGACGATGGGCCGCGCCTACCAAAACCGCAAACTCGCCATGGCGAAGACAGCCGCCATGAAGACCTCTGTCTATTCAAAGTACAGCCGTGAAATTTACGTCACGGCCAAGCAAGGAGGCACCGATCCGGCAGCCAATCTGGCGCTGCGCTCGCTGCTGGAGCGCGCCAAGAAGGATCAGGTGCCATCCCACGTCATTGATAAAGCGATCGACAAAGCCGGCTCCGGGATTGGGGAGGACTATCAAACCGCCCGCTATGAGGGATTTGGGCCTGGCGGCACCATGCTGATGGTGGAATGCCTCACTGATAATCCGAATCGCACCATCGGCGAGGTGCGACCCGCTTTTAACAAGGGCAAAGGCAAGATCGGCACACCGGGCACCGTGGCACATATGTTCGACCACGCCGCAGTGTTCGTCTTCGAGGGCGATGAAGATGCAGTGTTGGAGCAGCTGCTTATGGCCGATGTCGATGTCAGCGAGGTCGAGAGCGATGGCGCGATGCTCACGGTCATAGCGCCGAACACGGAGTACGCGAAGACGCGCAATGCACTCACCGACGCGTATCCCGATATCGAATTTGAGGTCGATGAAATTCAGTTTGTACCCAAAGGCGAAACGCCCATCGCCGGGGACGATGTCGAGCAATTCGAGAAACTGCTCGATCTCCTCAACGCCTGTGAAGACGTGCAAAACGTCTATCACGACGCCAAGTACTGAATTTCAGCTGTGTCACTCGCCCATGCGAGACTCGCCTTCGAGTGACTTGCTTTTGATTCAGTAGCGCTCGAACTCGTGCACCCAGTCATCAGCGCATCGACTGGGTGCAGCGCACGGGCGCTTGATCACGGCAATAATCAGCATGAGTCCCGACAAGCGGACTGCCAGATGCTAACCTCCACTCACTCACTGAATCTCAGCATGACCCGTGACCACTAAAAGCGCTGCCGCGTAACCACCGCGCGGCGTTTCTTAGCTGCGTTTCGCGGCCATCATTTACCGCAGGACCTCTACCGTGCTCAGGCAACTTCAACAGGATTGGCTGGCGAATGTCAGAAACGATTTGCTCGCAGGGCTAGTAGTAGCGCTCGCCCTGATTCCCGAGGCAATCGCCTTTTCCATCATCGCAGGCGTAGACCCAAAAGTCGGGCTGTACGCATCTTTTTCGATAGCCGTGGTCATTGCCTTCGCAGGCGGCCGGCCGGGCATGATTTCAGCGGCCACCGGCGCCATGGCACTGGTCATGGTGACACTGGTCAAGGAGCATGGCCTCCAGTACTTGCTGGCTGCCACTGTATTGACCGGCATCTTGCAAATCATCGCCGGCATGGTGCATCTCGGCGACTTGATGCGCTTCGTCTCACGCTCTGTGGTTACCGGTTTTGTAAATGCACTGGCGATTCTGATCTTCATGGCGCAGTTGCCAGAGCTGATTGACGTGACCTGGCATGTTTATGCGATGACAGCGGCAGGGCTCGCCATCATCTACGGCTTTCCCTATCTCACCCGCGCCATTCCATCCCCACTGGTCACCATCGTGGTGCTGTCTGCAATCGCCATTTATTGGGACATCGATATTCGCCGGGTTGGGGATATGGGAGAGCTGCCGGACAGTCTGCCGATCTTTCTCCTGCCCGACGTCCCACTGACACTGGAAACGCTGGGGATCATCTTCCCCTTCTCATTGACACTCATGGTCGTAGGTCTGCTCGAATCACTGATGACGGCCACCATTGTCGATGATCTCACCGACACCAAAAGCAACAAAAACCGCGAGTGTGTCGGACAGGGTGTGGCCAACATCGCGACCGGTTTTATCGGCGGTATGGCGGGTTGCGCGATGATTGGACAATCGGTCATCAACGTAAAGTCGGGCGGCAGAGGTCGGCTCTCCACGCTCTGCGCCGGCGTCTTTCTCCTGCTGATGGTCGTGTTCCTCGGCGACTGGGTAAGTCAAATACCAATGGCCGCACTGGTCGCAGTCATGATCATGGTCTCCATCGGCACCTTCAGCTGGGCCTCAATTCGTGATCTGAAGACTCATCCCAAGAGCTCTAGCGTGGTGATGATCGCCACGGTTGCGGTAACCGTCGCAACACACGATCTGGCCATGGGCGTCCTGACAGGCGTACTGCTGTCCGGCTTCTTCTTTGCACACAAGGTCGGACAAATTCTCACCGTCCGATCTCAGGTCGAGGACGATGGCGTAACGCGAACCTACCAAGTCTTCGGTCAGGTCTTCTTCGCAAGTGCAGACCGTTTTGTCGCTGCATTCGACTACCGCGAGGTCATTGACCATGTACGCATCGATGTCAGTCGAGCGCATTTTTGGGACATCACCGCCATCAGCGCACTGGATAAAGTGATCATCAAATTCCGGCGCGAGGGAACCACCGTTGACGTCATCGGCCTCAACGCGGCGAGCGCCACGATGGTCGACAAGTTCGCAGTCCACGACAAGAACGATGGCGACGACATGTTGCTAGGACACTAGAGGGCGATATGGATCTCAGCAATAAAGTACTCGCCTGCGTAGATCACTCGCGATTCGCGGACTACGTCACTGACTACGCGGCCTGGGCAGCCACCCAACTCAATGCGCCGATGGAGTTGTTGCACATCATCGATCGTCAGGAAGCCCCCGCAAGCGGCGAAGATCACAGCGGCGCCATTGGCTTCGACGCTCAAGCACAACTGCTCGATAAGTTGTCGAGTGAAGACGAGTTAAGAACCCGTGCAGCCCGGGAGTCAGGCCGCGCACTGCTCACCCGACTTCGAGATCGCGCCAGCGAGAGCGGCGCACCCGATGTCGACATTCGCCAACGCTATGGCGAGCTTGAGGAGACCCTGCGCGAGCAAGAGGACGGCGTCGGCCTGATCGTGCTCGGCCGACGGGGGCAAGCCGCGGAAACGACCCAGCGCGATCTGGGCCGCAACGTTGAGAGACTCGTACGAGCCTTGAAACACCCCATTCTGACAGTAACAGAAGATTACACACCCCCTCAGCGCGTGATGTTCGCCTTCGATGGCAGCGCTGTAACCCGCCGCGGCGTGGAGCTTTTGGCGCATAGTGCGCTGTGCCGCAGCCTCCCTATTTTGCTGCTGATGTCGGGCAAAGCCGGCCAGGATGAGCGCAAGAAATTGGACCGAGCAGCAACCCGCTTGAGCGATGCCGGTTTAGCCGTCAGCGCCGAACTCATACCCGGTGACGCGGAAACCGTCATTGCACGAACCAGCAAGGAGCGCGAGATCGACCTGTTGATCATGGGCGCCTTTGGACACTCTCCCCTGCGCAGCTTGCTGTTCGGCAGCAAGACGGCCGATTTACTGCGATCCGCAAAGATTCCAACGCTACTATTGCGTTAGTCGCCTGCCACAACTTGGCCACTGGCATCCGTGGCAGCTCTGGTTCAATATCCGCGCATGTCCATGAAACAACGCATTGCCCGCCGTATATCGCGTCTTTATTTGATCGCGATCGCGCTCATTGCGTTGCTGGTGTTGGTCTCGCAAGGATACTTGCAACACTACCTATACCATTTGAGCTTTGACTCCCGGGAGATCAACCTGGCGGGAAAGATGCGGATGTTGAGTCAACGCACAGTAAAACTGGCGTTACTCATGGAACGCACCGACGACCCCTGGATCTATCGTGAGCAGTTAACGCTCACTACTGACGAACTCGCAACCATCTTCGAAGGTCTCGCCATAGGCAGTGAGCGCCTTGAGGTTCAGCCGCCACCGACGCCAGAAGCAAAGGCGCTGTTCGACGCAGCCTCACCCATCCTGCAAACGACTTTGGATGCCGCACAGGAGCTGGTACTGGCGCCTGAGGACAGCCCAATTTTCAAACAACAGCTTCAGATACTGGTCGACAACGACGATCAGCTGCTGCAAGCCATTGCGCGTATCCCCGCCGAATATGATCGGCTCGCAAAACATGATGTCGTTCGACTCGAATGGATTGAACTCGGCTTGTTGGTGTTAACGCTGACAATTCTTGTGCTCGAGCTGCAGTTCATTTTTCGCCCGATACTGAGAATCGCAATGGAGGCGCTCACCCAGGTCCAAAACGATGCGATTGAGGCGCAGCGGTTACGACGTCTGGCATCGATGGGCGAAATGTCTGGCGGCGTGGCTCACGAACTCAACAGCCCCTTGGCAGCATTATCGTTTGCGATTCAGCGCCTGCAGCGTCGAATCAGCCGCGGCCGGGAAATCTCTCATGAGGATCTCAGTGAGCAGCTGGACAAGATGGCAGCCGACGCGCTGCGAATGGGAGAAATCGTACAGTCGATTCGCGCGCTCGCGGCCGGCAAGCTGCCCGAGGCCAAAAAACCAGAGCATGGCGATGCCTTACTGCGGCATGCAGTGAATGTTTTCCATCAGCGTTACGGGAGACAGAACCTAAGGATCGAGATAAAACCGGGGGCTGAGCAGATTATCGTCCCGTGCATCGGTTATCAGATGGAACAGGTGCTCACCAACCTCCTGAAGAATGCAGCCGAAGCGACCGACCACCTCGATCAACCTTGGGTAGAGCTGTCAGCGGAGCAGAAAAATGGTCAGGTAAGACTTATCGTCCGCGATGCGGGTATGGGCATCGCAGAGGATTTGGTGGAACGTATCTACGATCCGTTTTACACCACCAAAAGCATTGGTAGTGGTATGGGTTTGGGGCTGGCTTTATGTCAGAAGCTGACTGAACTTCACGGCGGTCATCTTCAGTATGAATTCTTGGAGGGCCACACCGCATTTGTCGTTACCCTGCCCGGACAGGCAGAATTCGATGAGCATCGCGGCGCTGAGCAGCGCCCGGGAGAAGTACAAGCATGAATGACCAGGCACAGTCCGAGACAACCCACAGTCTTCTTTTGGTCGATGATGATGCGGGCATCAGAGACATGTTGGGGCTCGCTCTCGAAGACGAGGGCTATCAAATCATCACTGCTGCATCGGGCAAGGAAGCGCTTGCGATGCTGGAACAGCACCCCGTTAATCTGATCATTTCCGACGTGCGGATGCCCAACGGAGACGGCGGCTTCCTGCTTGATGCCGTGCGGCAGATGAGTCCCGAGGTTCCCTTATTCATCATGATGTCTGGCTTCAGTGACATCACAGAGCAAGACGCCCTCGACCGCGGTGCGGATGCCTTCTTCCACAAGCCCTACCGGCTGGAGGAATTACTGGATGAGCTGGAGGCGCGCCTGGGACCGCCGCCCGGCTGAGCGCCTCTTCAGCGTTAGCCAACGCCAGCTGACACGGTTCACCACCGCCAGCCCTGTGTTCGCTGACTTTTCGAACTAGGCAAATGGCCTAGCAATCACCTGATTGTTAACGGTTTTCTGGTGCTATAGTGGCGCAATGGACAAAACCTCGACACATAGTGGTCGTGCCCCAGCGTCGGTACTGGTGGTAGATGACGACGCCAGCACACGTGGCGCACTCGGGCAGGCGCTCGGTGATGAGGGCTACCACGTCAGCACGGCGGCCTCTGGTAATGAAGCATGGCGTCATTTCGTCGATTACAAGCCTCACGTCGTCATCAGTGACGTGCGCATGCGTGACGGTGACGGCGTAGCGCTACTGGAAAAAATTCGGGCCGTTGACCCCGTCACACCGGTTTTTATTCTGATGTCCGGTTTTTCGGATATCTCTCCTCAAGCGGCTCTTGCTAAAGGTGCCAATGCCTACTTCGATAAACCCTGTTGGCTGGCAGACATCCTCGACGCGCTCGAAGAAGCGCTAACAGGCGGCTAGCGCTTACACCCTGTTTCTCGGGGCATCAGTAAGCCAAGCGCTGTGCTCACCCCCATGCTGAACGCGTTGACGACTGTCCCGCGCAGCTCAGTCACCCTCAATCAAGCATCAGCGCGACCGCGATAACCTTTGGAGCACCTCATCCGAGTGGTCAATCAATTGCTCGCGAATGCCCACCCGAGTTTCCAGCGAGTTACAGAGGTTCGCCATGGCCAGAGGACGGTTTTCGGGCCACGAATGTATGGCCTCACCACCCTCGATCAGCGCTGTTTGGAGTAGCGGACTCAAAGCGCCCGCTGCCGGCTCAAGCTCAAACTGCACGATATTGTGCAAGGCCTTTAATAGCTTGGGACCAACGAACTGGGGTGCCAATTTTGTGGCATCGACCCGCGCCAACAGTGACTCGACGGCAAAAATCAAAAAATCCCTGACCGGGGAGGATTCATGCAACAGCAAGTAAGCGTTGTGTGGCTGGCACCTGACCTCCACCCGGCCCTTGGCATTGGTCTGTAACCAGCACTCTTCACCAAATTGTGTGTGACTGCCGGGGCTAGGGCGCCATGCCGGGTCCAACACCAACGTGTCAGCATCGACCCACAGTACCCACTCATGACCCGCCGCATGGCAATCGCGTAACCACAGCAACCTCGCGAGGTCAGCGAGCACTGGCGTCCGCCCGGCCAACTTATCGCGCAGTTCAGCGGGCACCCGATCGAACAATTCATCGCCCAAAAACGTATAGCCATAATCCGCTGCAGCCGCCCAACGGCGGACGCTGTCGAGGCATCGGTCCACCCATTGCGGCCTTTGCTCGGGCGCGGACTGTATGACCAGACAGCGGCGAAGAACTGTCACAAATTTGGCTCCTTTACCGAAGGGGCGCGAAACGCTCGTCGTCAACGAAAAGCCGCCAGAGCGCACCGCATCACGCGGTTGATACGTCTATAATAGGCGGCTTTGTGTTACTCGGAATCCATCTCATGCGCCGAAGTCTAGCTGCTCTTCTATTTCTGGTGTTTCAACTGCCGGTCATGGTGTTGCATTTGCCAGCCAATGCTGGCGAACCCGGCTCGGGGGCACGCGCCTTCGCACAACTCGGACAGGAGCTGCCGACGCCCAATACCTATCGCACGGCATCCGGCGCGCCCGGGCATGATTACTGGCAGCAGCAGGCGGATTACACGATTGACGCCCGTCTCGACGAAGCCCAGCGCCGGCTCACCGCAAGTGCCACTATCGTTTACACCAACAACTCTCCGGATACGCTGCGTTACTTGTGGATGCAACTCGACCAAAACCGCTTCCGCACTGATTCCCTGGACCGACGCTCGCGCACGGTATCTGAAGATCGGGTGACCTACGGTACCCTACGAGACCATCAGTCAATCACTGATACCCAACATGGCTATCAGGGGCTGCGATTCACCGACGCTGCTGGTGAAGATCTGGCGTTCACCGTGATCGACACCCTGGCACGCGTGGATCTTCCCAAGCCGCTGGGCAGCGGCGAGCAAGTCACGCTCAAAGTCGACTGGGCTTACAACATCATTGAAGAGGCTGCGATTGGTGGTCGTGCCGGCTACGAGCGTTTTACGGAGAACAACACACAACTTTTCTTTCTCGCCCAATGGTTCCCGCGCTTGGCGGCGTATACCGATTACGAGGGCTGGACCAACAAAGCCTTCCTCGGACGCGGCGAGTTCACACTTGAATTTGGTGACTATGACGTCCGCCTGACGGTTCCGGATACCCATATCGTTTCCTCGACCGGTGAGTTACAAAACCCGGAAGCCGTTCTCACAAAGACACAGCGCGAGCGCCTCGCCAACGTCGATAGCGACAAGCCTCGCTTTATCGTCACCCCCGAGGAGGCGCTGAAAAACGAGACGCGCAAAGCCAAAGGCACCAAGACTTGGCACTTCAAAGCGGAGAATGTTCGCGACTTTGCCTGGTCGAGCTCCAGCAAATACATATGGGACGCCATGATTCATGAACAGCCGGGCGCCAAGTATGACCGGGTGCTCGCCATGTCTTTCTATCCCAATGAAGCGGAGCCCGTCTGGTCAAAGTATTCGACGCACGCCGTAGTCCACACTATGGACGTGTACAGCCGCCTGTCGTTCGATTACCCGTACCCGACAGCGCAGTCCGTCAATACCTGGAAGTCCGGAGGGATGGAGTATCCGATGATTACCTTCAACGGTTATCGCCCGGACCCGCCCAAGCCCACAGATGATCCTGACAGCGCCGCATCCAAGGCCGATGCCGAGCGGGCTTACTCTCGGCGGATCAAGTACGGGCTGATCGGCGTCATCATTCACGAGATTGGCCACATTTATTTCCCCATGACCGTGAATTCCGACGAGCGTCAGTGGACCTGGATGGATGAGGGACTCAACACCTTCCTTGAGTATGTCAGTGAACTCGAATGGGAAGAGGATTACCCGGCCTTCCGGGATGAGACCAATATTCTCGACTACATTCCGACCTACATGCAGTCGAGCAATCAAGTGCCGATCATGACCCAATCCGACTCTGTGCTGCAGTTCGGGCCTAATGCCTACGTTAAGCCGGCCGCCGCACTCACGGTACTGCGCGAGACGGTGATGGGGCGTGAACTCTTTGATTTTGCATTCCGCGAGTACGCCCGACGCTGGCAGTTCAAGCGCCCAACGCCTGCTGACTTCTTCCGCACCATGGAAGATGCGTCTGGCGTGGATCTGGACTGGTTCTGGCGCGCGTGGTTCTACGGAACCGGTCACGTCGATGTGGCCATTGCAGATATCCGTGCCTATCGATTGAAAGCCGATAACCCTGACGTTGACTTCCCGCTTGATCGGGAGGAAACCAACCGCGACAAGCCCGCTCCGATCAGCATCGAGCGTAATCGGGCTGAGGGTATCGAACCTCGGGAAACGCGCTATGACGAACTGAAAGACCTCTACAGCGACAATGATCGTTTCACCGTCACCGATAAGGATCGCAACAAAGCCAATAAGGCCTACAACAAGCTCGAGCCCTGGGAGCAGCGTGCATTTGAGCGAGCTATCGCTGAGGACAATCTGTTTTATTTCATTGATTTCGAGAATGTGGGCGGTGTGCCGACGCCTTTGTTGCTGGACATCCATTACGAAGATGGCAGCCAAGGTGCTTTGACACTGCCGCCTGAAATCTGGCGCAGGGACGCTGAGAAGGTCACTTACCGTCTCATCGAGAGCAAGCCTATTGCCTACATTGAGGTGGACCGGCGTCACCAAACCGCCGATGCGGACTACAGCAACAACCGCTTCCCTCCGACGATTCATCAGTCGCGACTGGCAGCCTACAAATCCAAGCGCGAGACACGCAATCTGATGGCCGACATGCTGGTGGAGTTGAAGGCAGAGGATAAGCGCAAGCGGGAAGAAGCTCGCGAGGCGGCGCTGGAGCCCCTTGACTGATTTCCACTTCGTCAATCGGGCTTCGTCACCAAGAACTCGAGTGCACGTCCGTTGGCTGACAGCGCTCTGCGTTGGTGCTTTTCTCTTCAGCGCCACTGCAGCAGCGCACCGTGGTCACGGCGCCTGGAGTGACGTCACCTGGGTGACTGATCGCTTCGAGATTATCCACCGCATGCACTTGGCAGATGCGATCGAGCTCCTCAATGGGATTGCCCCCGATGTTGTAATCGATAGCATTGAGGGGCAGGCGCGGCTGGCGCTGTACGTTGAGGCTCGGTTCACCATACTTGATAGCGGTGGCGCCGCGGTTCCGATCGAAACCATAGGCGCTGAAATCGACGATGATTTCTTGTTGGTCTATCAGGAGTGGCAGCCGGAATCGCCCCCGGCGATAGTACCGACCTTTATGAGTCGAGTACTGTTTGAGATCGACCCCACAGCCCAGCGCTTTGTGCGTTACGAGGTCGGTGATCAGATCACGACACAACAGCTTGCCTTACCCTAGCGCACTCAAGGCGCGACGCCTTCTTTGATGCCCTAACCCACGCTCCGGCTGACACTCAATTTGTCACCATGCGCGAGAGGCACCCCCATCACCTCTAGTGGGATCACCCATACCCTGACCTTGCGTCGCTTCGACCATGCAAAAAAAAGGGCGCCAGTGCAAAGTGGCGCCCTTTCTATCGCTAAGGTTCTACCGTTAGCTGACAATACCATCGTTACCCGACAGACCTTTGATCTTCGGCTGTTTGGCCTCAACCAGGTCGATCTGCTTCTGACTACGCAGCCAACGAGCACAAACATCCCAAATGGGCTCACCCTCGACCTGTTGCATCGATGCCCAACCAGCCACCTTGTAGGTCTTCTTGGGATCAACCGGCTTGCCGTTAAGCATCATATCGCTGATTCGGCTGCCTGAGTCACCCTTGGGATCAATGGTGTAGTCCAAACCACCGACGCGCACCATGTCGCCGCCCTGTTGGTAATAGGGGTCGGGGTTGAAGAGGTTATCCGCCACATCCTCGAGTACTACCTTGAGGAACTCACCCGTCATATCGGTCAGCGTGGTTTGCGGATAGGTGATCGCTACCTGAGCCATCAGGTCTTCCATAGTGATGTCATCACCCGGCAGCAGGCTGGTACCCCAGCGGAAGCCGGGAGACAGCGCTACGTCGGCTTCCATTTCATCGATCATGGCGTCGACGATCAGCTGGTCAAAGCTGCCGTTGAAGTTACCACGGCGGTACAGAAGACCATCGGTCTTAGCGAGCACTTCATTCAACTGACTTTCATAGGGGGCGCGGATCTTGTTAATCAGCGCTTCCATTTCAGGGTCAGCCGGCAGCAAGTCAGCAAATACAGGGAGTAGCTTGTAATCCCAGCCTTTGATCTTGCCATCGCGCACGTCGAAATCGAGCACCCCAAGGAACTTGCCGTTAGAGCCGGCGTTGGTGACCAAGGTCATCCCGCTGGGGTTTTTCACCTCCATCGCCTTGGGCATACCGTCATGAGTATGACCGCCGAGGATAGCGTCCAAACCGGTCACACGAGAGGCGAGCTTGATGTCCGTGTCTGCACCGTTGTGTGACAGCAGCACGACGACCTGAGCGCCTGCTGCACGGACTTCGTCAATCTTTTCCTGCAGCTCTCGTTCCTGAATACCGAAGGTCCAGCCCTCGACCATATACCCGGGGTTGGCGATCGGTGTATACGGGAACGCCTGGCCGATAATCGCAACAGGGACCCCATTGATTTCGCGCATGCTGTGGCTCGCGAAGATCGGGTCACCAAAATCGAAATCTTTAACGTTGTGCGCCACGAAATCCATATGGCCATCAAGATCATTCTCAATGATCTCAGTGACGCGATCGCTACCGAGCGTGAACTCCCAGTGACCGGTCATCACATCAATGCCAAGGAGCTTCGATGCATCAACCATGTCCTGACCGTTGGTCCACAATGACGTCGCAGAACCCTGCCAGAGGTCACCACCATCGAGCAGCAACGCGCCCGGACGGTTCGCTTTCAAGCGCTTCACCAACGTCGCCAGATGAGAGAAGCCACCCACCTTGCCGTAGCGCTGCGCAGCCTCGACAAAGTCGATGTAGGTGAATGCGTGTGACTCCCGCGTATTCGCCTGCAAACCATAATGGGAGAGGAGCGCCTGACCCACCAAGTGCGGAGGACGATTGCGCGCCTCGTGGAGACCAATATTGATCGACGGCTCGCGATAATAAATGGGTTTAAGCTGAGCGTGCACATCAGTCATGTGCATTAAATGGACGTTCCCGAATCGGGCGATGTCATAAGACTCACTCATCGCACCGGCACGCCGGCTCATCCCAGGTAGTGACAGGCCTGCCGCCAGCCCAAGGGCCAGCATCTTATTAAATTCACGACGCTCCATCGATAGCTCTCCGCGAGTAAACCATTTAGTCAGAAGAAGGCGTGGAGTCGTTGGCTCGCTCGATCATGACCAAAACTCACCTGCCGGATACAAGAACGGGCGTGGGATTGAACTCCTCACGCCCGTCTCTACAACCCTTACGGATTAACGGATCTTAGTGGTACCGGAGTCCGTTTCACCCTTGTTGTCGACCCATTCGACCACAACCTCGTCACCGGCTGCGCCGCCTTCGAAGCTGAGACCCAAGAATGGGTTCTGGGAAACCGCAGCACCCCAGTAGGCACTCATCACGACCTTACCGTTGTGAGTCACTTTAACGTCAGTGATGAAGTGAGCCGGGATCGCTTCGCCGTTAGCGTTTTTGCGCTGGCCCGTTTCCATCGGATGACGCATCAGAGCTTTCACTTCAGTAACGCCGTCCTTGAGTTGCGCGCGTACGCGAATCTTACCTGCCATTTTACTGCTCTCCTTTAACCGCCACAGCCGCCGAGGGTGACTTTGGTTTCCTTGGCGATTTTGTAGAACTTGCCGTCTGCCTCAACAACGCCATAGATCATGCCAGTCTGCGCAACTTTGACGCGAGTCTGCACCTCAGGCTTGGTGCCTTCGGGGATCATAAAGACCGCCGACAGAGGGTTGGGGTTTTTCTCAACCATCACCATGATGCGAGTCGTGTTCGGGATGTTGCTAATCACACCCACCGGAACCACTGCACCGTTTTCTGCGATGTCGGGTGACTCCAGCACGATGTCGGCGCTGTCTGCCGGCTCACCGCCCATGGCAGCAAACGTGCCTTCCATGCCTTCAGCCTTGAAGACTGCCTCGGGTCGAGCCATCGCAGCCCAAACCTTGGTCGGCAAAGCAGCTACGGCTGCGAATGCTGCACCCGCACGCAGAAAACCGCGGCGGCTGAAGCCCTGCTCTGATAGTGCGTTTTTCATAATTTCTCCCTCTGGAAAATCAATTCGAACCTGCAAGCCACTCGGCGATCGTCTTGGCCGATGCATCATCAATCGGCATTGGCGGCATTGGCATGCTACCCCAGACGCCCGAGCCACCGCCCTGGATCTTGCCGACCAAATATTCTACAGCATCTTCCTTGCCCGCATACTTTTCCATCACGTCGTTGTAAGCGGGACCGACCATTTTCTTGTCTACCTGGTGGCAGCCGGTGCAGCCATTGGCACCCAGCAGATCCATAGGAGGACCCTTGTCTTCGGACGCTGCTGCCTCTTCTTCACCCTCGCCCTCCGGCGCGGTTTGCAGCCCTTTGTAGGGGCCGTAGTCGCGCATTTGGTCTTTAAGGTTCCCGTGAGCATTCATCGCGTACTCCGGGATAAACGACGTAATCTCGGTATCGACTTTGCAGTTGCGCGTACAGTCGCTGCCGACCACATCCGGCTCACCATCAACCGACCAAAGACCATGATCCAGCGTCATACCGTTGCGGTTAGGCATGCGAGCCTGAACTTCATCAATGTTCTCATTGCTGAGTTCAAAATCGGGCTCAATGATGTAACCGAGGCTCAACAGGTAAGCCACCAGAGAATAGACTTCGTCGGTCTCGAGCGACTTGGGCGCATTCCAAGGCATCGCGCGATTGATGTAGTCCCAGATCGTCGAAAGCGTGCTGACCTTCATCAAGGTGGTTCGGCCCACTGCCGGGTCGGTCAGCGATGCAACGCGACCCGTCTCGATATCTTCGGGCGTGATATTGCCGAGTACCAGCGGAGAGAACACCTCGTTTGAGTCACCGAAGTCACCGTGGCACACGGCACATTTCTCGAGCCACAGCTCTTCGCCGCGATAGGCATCGCCCGAACCAGCGGGCAGCCCTTGAAAGTCGGGTCTGACATCAATATCCCAAGCGGCAACTTCCTCAGGGGTCGCCGGGCGACCAAAGCTATCCAGCGCTTTGTTGTAGTCCGCAGCAAAAGCGGTCGACGCGGCACCAAGACCCGCGATAACGGCGGCAGACTTAACCCAGTTGTACATTGTGTACCTCCCCTGAAGGCAGTACCCGCCAAGTTTGAATGGCGTTGTTGTGGTAGATCGAACGACGTCCTCGGACTTCGCGCAGTGCGGGCATGCTGGGCTGCACATAACCCGTGCTGTCAGTCACGCGGCTTTGCAGCAAAGCCTCGCTGCCATCCCACACCCAATCGAAATTGAAGCGAGTCAGCGCTTTGGGCAGGATCGGCCCCTCAAGACGCGCTTCGCGCCAGTTGCGACCACCGTCTGCGGAGACTTCGACTTTCTTCACGGAACCGCGGCCCGTCCAGGCAAGACCCGTGAGGTTGTAGTAACCCGTGCCGATCAACTTCTGACCGCCAGACGGGTTGGTAATCACCGATTTGGCCTCTTGAATCGAAGTGTACTGGCGCTGCATGCCATCGGGCATCAAATCGACGTAATGACTGGTTTCATCTTTGGCTGCGTAGGGCTGATCACCTACCTCGATGCGGCGCAGCCACTTGACCCAGGACACACCCTGCACACCAGGCACAACCAGACGCAGCGGATACCCCTGCTCCGGGCGCAGCATCTCACCGTTCATGCCGTAGGCGACAATCACATCATCAAGCGCGTTCTCGATGTTGATGGTTCGCGTCATACTGGAACCATCAGCGCCCTCAGCAAGGATGTACTTGCCGCGCTTCTTATCGTAGCCCGCACGCTCAAGGAGCCAAGACAGCGGAACGCCAGTAAATTCTGAACAAGACAACATGCCGTGGGTGTACTGAACGGTCGGGACCGCAGAGTTCCCCCACTCAAGCGCCGTGTTGGCACCGCACTCGAGGAAGTGCATGCGCGATACGCTCGGCATACGCAGCAGCTCTTCCATCGTGAATACCAGAGGAGTGTCGACCAAGCCATTAATCATGAGGCGATGGCGGCGAGGATCGATATCCACCCAACCCTGATGGTGACGCTCGAAGTGCAGACCACTGGGCGTGATCATGCCGAACATGTGCTGCAGCGGCGTGAAGGCAACGCTCGCCTGGTCGGTCTGTGTCAAACCTGGACTCTGTCGACGAATGACGTTGTCTTCGTACTTGGACGGCAGACCGTAGGGATTGTGCGCCACTGATTTGCCGAGCATTTTGCTCCAAGGTGGCAGGTTAACGATATCGGGGTCGCTCTCTGCAGCAACGGCCTTGGCGGTCATTGCAGCGGCGGCAGCGGCGAACGCGCCACGGATCAAACCACGGCGGGTGCTGTCGATACCATTTTCGGAAATATCGCGGATCAGCGAAGGCTCGAGAAAGGACTCGGGCGCCGGCTGAATACGCCCGCGGCGTGTTTCGTTGTCGTCACGATTCATCGGGATTCCCCAGAGAATTTGGCTGCTTGCTGTTTATTTGCTCACAAAATACCCGCCTCATTGGTACGGGTATATTCGATTTTGGTCTAGCCTTATAGCATCCGCGGAAATATAGCCCAGTGGGGCTACCCCTGCAACACGTTAGCTGCTGCATACCAACTACGAGACAGGCCGCATCCGTCTCAAACGCGATAACGGCTGCCCGGTGCTGGCGGCGGGTTAGCCGCGCCCGCGAAACACTGAGCCTTGGCCATCCATTGCTCTGCGGGCCCACCCACCACCTCCAGCGAGGTATCGGCAACGTGCCGGGTCTGGGTCACCACTTGCGCGAACTCTACAGCGCTACCTATGACCGCGTTATCGCTCTGGGGTTCACCAAATTGCCAAAGCTCACCCGCAGGTGACACCAGTCGGACCTCGGGTTGCGGCTCGGGGGGCGTCTCGCCACGCACCGCAAAAGTCCATGAATAGGTATTCACACCCAATACGACAATATTTCGAATGCGATCAGTCTCTTCACGCTCAGCGCCCAGGATATCGAATACCTCCTGGCCGTGAGCCCACGTTTCCATCTGTCTTGCGGAAATTGAAGAACGCGCACTCATACTCGGGCCGGCCCAAGCGACTCGTTGCGCGGGGTCTGCGGCAGAAAAGGCGTCAGCCGTCCGCTCAAACCCTGCTCGCCATGCGGATAACAACTCGACACCCCGGCAATCACGCAGATATTCACGTTCGTAAGACTTGAGTGCGCCTCCAGCCATCAAATGCTCACCCAGTGGCTCAAACAACGCCTGAAACCCCTCAGGATCCGTGAGCGATAACAAAGCGGCCAAATTCCAAAAATGCAGGTGGCCTACAACGTCCTCAATGGTCCACGCTTTAAATTGGGTCGTCGTGCTTAACTGCTGATCGGAGGCGTGC
Organism: Halieaceae bacterium; assembly: GCA_036351405.1. Classification (GTDB taxonomy): domain Bacteria; phylum Pseudomonadota; class Gammaproteobacteria; order Pseudomonadales; family Halieaceae; genus Luminiphilus. The sequence continues at coordinate 5,022 of JAZBOZ010000061.1, read as the reverse complement.
TCGAGCAGCGCATACAAGGCACTGCTTTCTTCTAAAAAATCTTTGGCTTGCTGCATTAGGACTGCTCCTCAATCTGGAGCATCAGATCACCGGCACCCAGCTGCTGCCCGGGGGCGGCAGCTATTTCACCCACAACTCCCGCCACCGACGCTTTGATTTCATGCTGCATTTTCATCGCTTCCAGTACGGCGAGTCGCTGCCCCTGCTCCACGCGATCGCCAACGCTCACGTCAACGCTCAAGAGCAAGCCGTGCATCGGCGCCATCACCGTGCCTCCAGCCGCAGCCTCGGCACTTTCCGGTGGTAGCAGCATTTCGTCAGTGAGCGCCAAGGTGCGGTTGTTAGAAGCTAGCCACAAGGTGGTTTGATCGACCTCAGTGAAAACAAAACGCTCGCTGAGCCCGTCGACTTCCAGTGTCACGGTGGCATCGTCCACTTCGACTAGTGATACGCTGTGCCAGTTGCCTTGGCAAGCAACCTCATAGCCGCCACCGGCAATGGGTTTGAGACGAACAACCTGCTCATCCTCTCCCACGCGATAGCATCGATCAAAAAACAAGTCGTCGCTGGAACACCAATCCAGCAATTCATCTGACACCGACACAGCGCTCAGCTGATGGTTGGCCTGCGCCAGGCCGTGCTGAATCACAGCACCGGCAGCGAGCTCTCGGCTAGTAGGCGCTGACCGCTCGAACGAATCACCGTAGAGATCGCCGATAAAGGCTGTTGTGGCTTCGCCCGCGATGAAAGTCGGCTGCTTGAGAACATCGATCAGGAAATCGCGATTGTTGGCGACACCAAACAGGGCCGTCTCCGACAAAGCCAGCAGCAAGCGATTACGCGCGTCCTCACGGTTTGCGCCCGCCGCCATAATTTTCGCGACCATCGCATCGTAGTAGGGAGATACCTCATCACCCGAGGCGATACCCGTGTCAACCCGCACACCAGCGCTTTCGGGCACGGCAAAGTAATGCACGGGGCCCGTCGCCGGCAAAAAGCCTTGCGCGGGATCCTCTGCATAGAGCCGCACTTCGATAGCATGACCCTCTAGCTTGATATCCTGCTGCAAGGCGGGCAGGACCTCGCCTCGAGCCACCCTAATCTGCCACTCAACCAGATCGAAACCCGTGATCAGTTCCGTGACAGGATGCTCCACCTGGAGTCGGGTGTTCATTTCAAGAAAATAAAACTCTCGATTGGCATCGAGCAGAAACTCGACCGTGCCTGCGCCGACATAGTTCACGGCTTTCGCAGCATTGACGGCGGCCTCGCCCATCGCAGCGCGCAGCTCGGGTGTCATGACCGGGCAGGGCGCCTCTTCCACAACCTTTTGGTGACGCCGCTGAATCGAGCAGTCCCGCTCGCCGAGATAAACAACGTGTCCGTGGGTGTCTGCGAACACTTGAATTTCAACATGACGAGGTTCGACGATCGCCTTCTCGATAATCAGTTCTCGCGAGCCAAATGCATTCTCGGCCTCGGACTGCGCCAATTCGATAGCACGAGTGAGTTGCGCCGGGTCATCGACCAAGCGCATACCGCGCCCCCCACCACCAGCCGCGGCCTTGACCATGACCGGCATACCGATTCGCTTCGCCTCGGCACAAAGCGTATCGACATCCTGGTCTTCGCCCTGATAGCCAGGCACGCACGGCACACCCGCATCGATCATGGCACGCTTGGCACGGGCTTTATCGCCCATCACTTCTATGGCCTGGCTCGAAGGCCCGATGAAGACCAATCCGGCGGCTTCACAGGCCGCACCAAAGGTGGCGTTCTCGGATAGGAACCCATAGCCCGGGTGTATCGCATCGGCATGGGTTGCTTTGGCCGCTTCGATAATCGCATCGATGTTCAGATAGGAAGCCGCAACCGGTGCATCACCAATTGGCCACGCAACATCAGCCTCCCTGACATGCAGAGCGCCTGCATCGGCCGTTGAATACACCGCAACGGTGCGAATCCCCAGGGACTTGGCGGTTCGAATGACCCGACAGGCAATCTCACCTCGGTTTGCGATCAACAATGTAGATATCGTGCGCATGGATCAGCTCTCCCTGTACCAGTGCGGCTTGCGTTTCTCAACAAAACTGGCAATACCTTCCCGCCCCTCAGCAGAGAGGAAAGCATCGGCAAAGTTTTCCCCGGCGAGTCGTGCCACCGACTCCGCGGGCGTGTGCGGCAACTGTCTGAGCAGTGCTTTGGTGGCAGCAACTGCCCCGGGCGCACAGTGCAAAACATCGCGCCGAATGTCCGCCTCCAGAACCTCGAGCTCAGCAACATCATCGGCAGTGAAATCCAGCAGACCATAGTGCTCAGCACCCGCACCATCGAATCTTGCGGCGGTAAGCAGCAGCCGCCGGGCGACCGCAGGGCCGACTTTAGCCATCACATAGCGCGCAATCTGCGCCGGGGTAATACCGATCTGCGTCTCTGAAAAGCCAAAGCGGGCGCCGCGCGTACCCAGCGCAACATCACAGCAACAGACGATCCCCAAACCACCCGCCATTGCCGCACCCTCCACCATCGCAATGGTGACCTGGGGCAGCTGATTAATCGCGCCAAACAATTCGGCGGCTTGCTGGCTCATTGCTATGACCGTTTCTCGGTCCGCTTGCGCCATGCGACTAAAGCCCTGCAAATCACCACCCGCGCAGAAGTAGCCGCCTGCTCCGCGAAACGTGACACCCCGGACACCCCGGTCTTCAGCGATTTGCGCGAGCACGGCCGATAATTCTTCGGTCAGCGCAGTGGACAGCGGATTGCGCTTTTCGGGCTGGTTAAACCAAACCGTTAACCACTCATCACGCTGCTCAATAACCAGATACTCAGTGCGCAGTGTTTGCGGGCCATTGACGCTCATAGCCTGGCCACACCGAAGGCATTCGCGCGAAGCGTTCTGGCGCGGCCCTCAAGCACAGTCTCGAGACAGAAAGCGAGCACCTTTCGGGTATCCCTGGGGTCAATGATGCCGTGATCAAGAACCTCGCCTGATGTATAGAAGGCGTCTTCTTGCTGATCAAAGTGGGCGATGATTTGCTGCTCCTGGGCTTCGAGTTGCTCGTCGGAGACCTCGATACCCTTGCGCGCCGCCGTAACGCGCGCTACGTGCGACATCGTCTTCGCGGCAGACTGGCCCGCCATCACACCGGTTCTCGCACTGGGCCAGGAAAACAGGAAATCAGGCTCAAACGCCCACCCACACATACCGTAGTTACCCGCACCGAAGCTGGCGCCGATGTATAGCGTGATCTTGGGAACCCGAGCCGTGCTCACTGCCTGCACCATCTTCGAGCCATGCTTGATCATGCCCGCTTGTTCGTACTCGGTGCCCACCATGTATCCGGTGGTGTTATTGAGGAACAGCAGCGGTATATCTGCCTGGTCACATAACTGAATAAATTGAGCAGCCTTGGTTGCACCCTTCGGATCAATCGGCCCGTTGTTACCAATAATGCCCACCGCGATGCCGGTGATGCTGGCGTGGGCACAGACCGTCGAGACACCGTAGCGCGGTTTGAATTCCTCGACCTCGGAACCATCGACCACCCGCGCCAGCACTTCCATCACGTCGTAGGGCACTTTTGGGTCCGTCGGGACCGCGCCCGCCAATTCATCCGCTGCGTACTTGGGCAGCTCATAAGGCCGGCGCTCGATCGGGCGAGCGCGCTTGTTCCAATCCAGTCGGCCGACGACTTCCCGCGCCTTAAGGAGACCGTGCGCATCATTTTCAACGAGATACTCCACGGTGCCGGATACCGATGAATGCATCTCGGTACCACCCAGCTCTCTGTCGTCAGCCTCCTCACCGGTAGCCGCTTTGACCAGCGCCGCGCCACCCAACGCCGCCATGCCATTTTTCTTGACGCCAATCACGTAATCCGACATCCCCGGCATGTAGGCACCACCCGCCGTTGAGCCACCGTGCAGTACGGTGATGGTGGGCACACCCATGGCAGACAACTGGGCCAAGTTGCGGAATACGGCACCGAATTTGGACCAGCCTGTGACGTGGTACTCCAGTAAGTTGGCACCCGCACTCTCGACCATATGAATCAACGGCAGCTTGTGTCGCTTGCACAGCGCCTCAATCGACAGCGCCACATCCGTGGTTCGCGCCGTGGCAGCGCCTGCCGCGATACCCGAGTCATCCGCCCAAACCATGCAGCGCACACCGTTGATGAAACCAATGCCGACAATCATCGAAGCGCCAGGAATGCTCGTCTCGCGATCAGGATTCTGAACGGCAAAGTTCGCGATGCTATGCAGCCTGAGGAAAGGCATTCCGGGATCCAGCAGACGATGCACCCGCTGGTGTGGCGGTATCTGACCGCGCTTCTCAAAGGTGGCCAAACGTTTGGAGGACGCCGTGACTGCTCGAGCCTCCAGATCGCGCAGACGCTGAATAAAGCCCATCATGCTCTCGCGATTCTCGGCGAAGGCCGCTGACGTGGACTGAACTTTCGACACAATCACCGTCATCTCATGACTCCAATCATTTCATGACTCCAATAAATTCGCGGGTACGGGGATCGGGGCATCGAGCAATAACTGCGCATAAGCCTTGGCCTGTGGATCGTTGCGCAAACTCGCCACGCCGCCCCCGCCCAGTGCATCGTGGATCAATACATTGATCGCAGAAATCCCCGGCAGATAAAAATAGTCGAGCTCCGGACGCTCCATGAAATGGGCGAACCGGCGACGGATTTCGTCGGGGGTCAGCGCGGCAGTAATCCACGGCAAATACTCGGGCTCTCGCGCCATGACGCCGATGTTAGCCTTATTGCCCTTGTCTCCCGATCGCGCCCAGGCGAGTCGGGACAAGGGCACCGTCACCATGGATAACCCAGCACTGGGTGCCGCCATCGGCGCGGGAACGCATTGACTAGGTAACAGCTGAGACAACCCAGGCTCGACGATCACCGGTGCGGCATCACCCGCATCTGTGATCACGGTAGTTTCCACCGCGTCTTTTGGCACCAGCGTAGAGAACAAACGCACCACCGGTGAGGGCTTGGGTCG
>JAZBOZ010000060.1:0-2700 GCA_036351405.1 Halieaceae bacterium | reverse complement strand
TGCGGCGGTGTGTCCGTGATCAGGTCGCCGCCCGAGTAGGTGTTGAGGCAGCTGCCACCCAGCGTTTCGAAGGTGTGATAAAGGCCGAGGTAGTGGCCCACTTCGTGGACCAGCGTGCGGCCCTGATCGTAGGCTGAAAAGCAGTTGGTGCTGCCGGAAGGGCAATTATCTCGCCCACCAATGGTACTGTAGAGCATGACCACGCCATCGAGTTCGTTTCCCGCCATACCCGGCGGCAGATACGCGTATCCCAGCGTCAGATCGGGAAAATTCTTGGTGTAGATATTGAGAAATCGTGACGGATCGACGGCGAGGTTAGGCTTGTAGAGGGTTTCGTTATCCGTGTTAAACCATAGTGTATTGGCGGTGCGGCTCACGCCCACTAATTCGAACCGTATTGTGGTGTCGACGCCACCCAGCCCCGCAAAATCCTCGTTGAGTACCGCCACTTGTGCATCGATCGCCGACTGCGGCACGTTGCCTTGTGTCATCGAGTCGTTGGTGATGACGTGAAACCAGACCGGGATCGTGAAGGTTCTACCTGCTATGGGGTTATTGGCTGGTTCGATGGTGGTCAGGTTATTCGTGCAGCTCTCGACCCGTGCCTGGCGCTTGGGATCAGCGGGATCCTGCTTGGGCATCGTAGCCATCGCCGCGGTGGTGCCACAGCGGAGCCCCTCCTGCTGAAAAGTGGTCGATTGACTGAAGGCATTGAGGCTGGAGAAGGCCTTCCCTGCGTATGACACGCTACCGTCTTTGTAGTGCTTTACTTCCCCGGCTGCGGCGTAGGCGGTGCTTGCCACGAGGGCGCAGGCAAGCGATAAGCCCACCCGCAAGATCCGGAGCACGAAAGCCACTGACTTTCGCGTCCCTCAGGGTTGCTGCTGAGCGGAGAGCCGGTGAATGAGGATAGCTGCTCGCTTGATCGCAAGGCCTATCGAATCCAACTCCAGGCTCTCGTTTGGCGTGTGGGCGCCGGCGCCAAGCGCACCCAGCCCCGCCAGTGCATCGGTGTAGGGCGCCACAAAAGCAATGTCAGCGGCGCCGCGACGCAGTGGATCCCAAATTTCCATGGGGCCGCGCCCCAGTGCTTCGTTCACGGCCGATAGGGCGCCTGCCAGCGCCCGGTTGCCATCAGTCGGCGGCATCGGTGGGTAACCATCGGTGAAAGTGATCGTGGCGTCGGTCAGCGGGAGATGGTTGGCCACAATGGCTTCCATTCGGGCTTTCGCTCCCTCGCGCTGTTCTACCGAGAGAGTGCGCAGGCCGCCATGCACGACCACTTTGTTCGGGACCACGTTGGTTTTGCCGAAGGTGGTGCCGCGATTTTGCTGCGGGTCGTATTCAACGTGGGTGCCGCCTTGAATCGTCCCGGCATTGAAGGTCAAACCGTATTCACCCCGAACTTCCCCATAAAAACTGTCGAGAATCCTGGCGGCTTCATTGATCGCGCCGGCTCCTACCCGATCACTGAAAATACCCGAGGAGTGCGCCTGTTTGCCGTTAACCTCCAGCAGCCAGCTGCTGGAGCTTCGTCGCGCGATGGTGGCGTAGTCGATGCCGTCGGCATGCACAGCGCCTTCGAATCCCAGAGCGATATCGGCCCATTCTCCGGCTTCAATCAGATCTTTGCGCGCGCGGGACAGGGGTCTGCCCGGCTTCTCCTCATCTCCTGTGTAAGAGACCACTACGGGTAAGTCCTCAAGCGTACCGATCTCGGCCAGCGCTTTGAGTGCATAGACGATGATGACGTTGCCGGCTTTCATGTCACTGACGCCGGGGCCTTGAGCGATGTTGCCTTTTCGAGTGAATGCTTGAAAACCATCATCCGCTTCGAACACGGTGTCCAAGTGGCCGATCATCAAAAACTTGGGCCCTTTGCCCGGCTTGCTCGCGAATAGATGGCCCGCGCGGTTCAGCGCGGGCGGCATATCGATCCAGCGGGTCTTAAGGCCGAGGGACTCCAGCTCGCGGCTCATGACTTGTCCCACCGCTTTCACACCGTCGTGATTCATGGTGCCGCTACTGATGTTCACCGTCTCTTCAAGGAGCGCGATGGCCTCGTCACTGTGCGCGTCGACCCAGTCGACGATCCGTTGTTCTTCGGGGGTCAGCGAAGCTGCGGCGGTCGGGCAGGCGACAAGCATCCAGATGGCGAACCAGCGTCGAATCATCAGAGAAATCCTCAGTACTTGGCGGCGTGTCGTTATTGGCGTTTCGCGACCTGCGTCAGCGCATAATCCACGGCTTCGCTGGCCTTTAATGCCATGGCGTCCTGCTCGGCCTGACTACTATAGAAATAGAGGTTAATCGGGTGGCGAATATATCTGGCGGGGAGCTGATTGAGCGCGGTGCAAATGATATCTAACACGGTGCCTTCGTCGAACTGCTTATGGAGTTGTCGCTCGCCAACCTCGTGTAAAACCAGCGACTCGTAGTAGTTGTCGAATGTGTCGGTGTCTATATTGGCGGGGTTATTCATTATGCGCTCCTCGGGTCTCTCTGTACGCCCTGTTGTGCTGCCATGTTAGGTCAGAATCGCAAGCGGCACACTCTCAACTTGCTGTCACCAATCCGAATAGATGGGTGGTTGACCGGGCGCCCAAGCCGCATGTTTTGTCATCACTCGGAGGAAGCGGGGGTCCTCCAGCCATTTTTCAAGCCAGCGACGAAGGTTTGGGAATGGCGCCTTTTCGAACC
>JAZBOZ010000059.1:0-12345 GCA_036351405.1 Halieaceae bacterium | reverse complement strand
GCAAGCCGCGGCCCCCAGATGGATTAGTTGTCGTCCTTCTTCATCGCCTTGGCAGCAGCATCCTTGGCGTCATCGGCCGCTTCCTTGACCTTCTCTTCCGCGTCGTCAGCCGCCTTCTTCACCGCTTCAGCCGCGTCATCTGAAGCTTTCTTGACAGCCTCACCCGCCTCCTCAGCCATTGCCGCAGCATCGTCTTTCATCTTGCCGGCAGCGTCCTTCGCGTCGTCAGCCATCTCTCCGGCACTTTTCATGGCGTCATCTGCCATCTCACTGGTCGCGTCGGCCGCGTCAGACGCCATTTTGCTGGCACTGTCGGCAGCGCTTTCCATGCCGGCCTTGGCCTTATCCATCATGCTTTCTTCTTTTTCGGCGTCCTTCTTAGCACAACCTGTAACCAGCAACAGGCTCGCCATCATGGCAGGAACTAATAAACGCATACTCTTAATCTCCGAATTGTTTGTTATGGACAAATTTTGAATCAGTGCTTTGCGAGGTCAATCGCGTGAACCGATGGACGGGGAACCACAACCGAGCCAGCAAAAGCCTCGCGCTTGAAGCGACCGCTTAAACCATGCGCCGTGACGCGCAAGAGGTCAATCTTTTAGACAAAAATGGGACGATTCCATCGGGTCTTACCCACGCGCCTGGCAACTATTGGTCAGAAAGCGACGGTCTAGGCCGGAAAATCGCGGTGGTCAAACAACGGGGCCACCGCATGGGTGGCCCGGCCTATCGCTTTCACAGCAAGGTTTTTACTGCCCTGCTGTCAGGCCTCGACGTTCCAATAGTGGCTGGATATCAGGATCGCGGCCCGTAAAGTCACGGAATAGCTGCATGGCTTCTTTGCTACCACCTCGAGAAAGCAAGGTATTGCGGAAGTGGTCGCCGTTAGCACGGGTCAAACCGCCATTTTCTTCCAGCCACTTAACGCTGTCCGCATCGAGCACCTCACTCCAGATGTAAGAGTAATAACCCGCTGAATAGCCCCCGGCCGCGTGCGAGAAGTACGTGCTGCGATAGCGCGTAGGCACGGCGTCGTAATCAAAGCCGGCATCCTCCAAGCACGCTGCTTCAAAATCTAGAACGGCCTCGGCAGCGGGAATCTCCTCGGGCGTCAGCGTGTGGTAGCACATGTCGAGCACCGCCGCTGAGAGATACTCAGTAGTCCGATAGCCCTCATTAAATTGCGCGGCCTCAATCACCCGTGCCAGTAACTCACGAGGGATCGGCTCACCCGTCTCGTAGTGCCGCGCATAGTTCTCCAGCACGCTTGGCCACACCGCCCACATCTCATTGACCTGTGACGGATACTCCACGAAATCCCGCGGCACAGAGGTACCCGAGAAGCTGGGATATTCGACATCCGAGAACATGCCGTGCAGCGCGTGACCAAATTCGTGGAAGAGTGTTTCCACCTCATCTAGCGTCAGCAGCGTCGGCTGACCGGCCGGCGGCTTGGTGATGTTCAGGTGGTTGGCCACCACCGGCTGCGTACCCAGCAAGCCCGACTGACTGACGTAGGCATTCATCCACGCACCGCCTCGTTTGGACCCCCGGGCATAAAAATCACCCAGGAAAAAAGCCAATCGAGAACCGTCTTCATTGAACACCTCCCAAACACGCACATCCGGGTGGTAGCTCGGCAAATCAGGGCGCGCCTTAAAGGTAATACCGTAGAGCTTCTCGGCCGCGTAGAACACGCCATTGACCAACACGTTGTCCAACTCAAAGTACGGCTTGATCGCGTTGGCATCCAGATCGAATCGCGCCTGACGCACCTTCTCTGCGTAGTAGGGCCAATCCCATGAAGCCAACTCAAAAGGCTCATCGGCAGTCTTGTTGATCATGGCCTGCAGCGCCTCGCCTTCCCGACGCGCGTTGGCTACTGCCACCGGCGCGAGATTGCCCAGCATGTCCTGCACCGCCGTAACGGTCTTTGCGGTGCGCTCTTCCAGCACATAGTCGGCGTGAGTTTCATAACCCAGCAGCTGTGCGCGCTCCGCCCGCAGTGCAATGATTTTTACCAGCGTTTCCCGGTTGTCGAACTCACCACCGCGGCTCCCCCGCTCAAGTGAAGCTCGCATCAGTCGCTCGCGCGTCGCGCGATTTTCAAGCGAGCTCAACCCCGGCTGGCTCGAGTAATTCCGCAGCGTCAGTACATATTTGCCATCGAGCCCGCGCTCAACTGCTTCCGCAGCGGCGGCCTCAATCAATGACGGCGCCAGCCCCGCAAGTTCCTCAGCGCTATCGACGACGAGCGCGGAGGCTTGCACCTCTTTGAGCACGTTTTGTGAGAACTCGGTTCCCAACTGGGCAAGCTCAGTATTGATCGCGCGTAAACGCGCCTTCTCACCTTCAGACAGTGCTGCGCCCGCCCGCACAAAGTCCCGATGGTATTCCTCAAGCAAGCGCAGCTGAGTGGGCGACAGCCCAAGGCTCGCCCGCTGTTGGTAGAGGGCATCGATCCGAGCAAACAGCGCGGCGTCGAGACGAATGGCATCATTGTGCGCTGTCAGCAGGGGACGAACCTCTCGCTCAATGGCTTGACGCGCTTCGTTGCTGTCAGCGCTGCGCAAGTTGAAAAATACGCGGCTGGCACGCCCGAGCAATGCCCCCGTATGCTCCATCGCCACGATGGTGTTCTCAAACGTCGGGGCTGCTGGGTTGTTGGCAATTTCAGCGATTTCAGCGCGTTCGATACGCATTCCCAGCTTCATCGCAGGGAGAAAATCTTCATCCTTGATGAGGTCAAACCGCGGCAGATGGTTGGGCAGCGACGAGGCAGCCAGGAGCGGATTGACCCGGTCCCCAGCGTCTGTCACTGCGTCAGCCGCAGCAAGATTGGCAGCGTAGGTCATGGAGACGACCAGCGCAGGCGTCATCAAACAGCGAAACAATGGCGTGGTATTGATCATGATCGGTAAAAGTCCGTCTGTGAGTCAGCGGCGAAAACTAGCACAAGATCGCCACCGACTCAGGTGAGATGCCCTACTTCAAATCGGCTGCACTCGTGGGCTCGGAGAGAATTTTGATAAACCGACGCCAGCGAGTGTCCTCATCGGCTCCCTCTCGCTCTACGAAATCTGCCACCAAATCGCGACCCAGGTTGTAGTTGATGACATAGCTGCGATAGGTCTCGATGAAGCGCAGTGATTTGTCAGCCCGCTCGGGAGACTGCAGCGCGTATTCCACCAGCCAATCGACGGCTTCCTCACGGCTGATATCGCCATTCAGATAATCCCTGGCGACTTCATTGCGGGCATAGCTCAACTCCGCGATCAGCGCTTGCAAGTCGTAGTAACGGTCTGCATCCGCCGCATCGAGACCAGCCAAGGGGAACAACACCTCCCGCTCAAATTGCACCCGCTCGTCACCGGGGAAGGCCAACCGAATGCCATAATTTGCGCTGCCCTCAGCAATGAGCGACATGGGGCTAAACAAGGGGTACAGCGAATACTCTAACCAGCCTCTGCCATCCACCAAATTGCGCTCCAGCAGCGCGTTGTAGGTGTGGTGCCCCGGGTAACCCTCATGGCAACCCAAATCCACTGCCCGGTCGATCGCCACGGGCAGGTCCACGTTGACCTGAATCAGGCTAGCCGCGTTACCTTGGTACCAGTTGTATCCCCCCCAAGGTTTGTCCTGCACGTACTCGACCACAAAGGACTCACCTTCGGGCAGGGCGATATGCTCCCGCGTGCGGCGTCGGCACTCCTCCATCGCGGCACTGAAAACTGCCTCGAGCCGCTCGTCCGGCACATTGAACCGATCCCGGAATGTATTCACTCGCTCGGACAAAGAGCCCTCTCCGGGCAACAGGGTTTCAATCTGCTCAAGGATCTTGGAGAAATGAGCCGCATCGTAGTCAGGTGCTACCGCAGCGAAGAGCCTACGTGTCTCCTCATCAAAAGGCACATGTTGACCCTCGTAGATATCAACTCGGGTCATTAATGCCGTTAAACGCCGGTCCAACTCGGCCACTCTTGCTGCGGTGTCCTGCGTCCCATAGCGCGCGAGCTGTGCCTGCAATGTTTTTGCACGGCCAGCGATCTCCAACGGTGTCCAACCCATGGCACGCGCTTTTTCACGCAGTGCCTCTGGGCCGTAGTAGGCATCCACGTGCGCGGGATCGTGCTCTGCCATGGCGAGTTCCAACACCACATAATCCTGTGCTAATTGATCAAGCGACTGCGCCAAAGACCACGACGCAGGGATTACCAATAAGAACAGCATCGCAACCGGTTGCCATGCTTTCGTAAGCCTGATGCGGCCTGAAGCCATCACTCAATCTCCAAGAAGTCGTCGCTAAAGCCCACAAAATACCCTGCACAGGGTTGCCGACCAAGTGCCTGCACAGGGTGGCGGAACCCATCAGGAGCAATCCACTGCGTGACCCGCGGCCCGATGACTGCATAGAATGTAGGCTCCGCCAGCTGGAAGCTCACTATGCCTCGTCTTCTGATTATTACGCTCTTCTTAAGCGCCGCAGTTGGCGCCACCGTTCCGACATCGGCATTGGCCTCACCCCCAGCGATTGCCGACTACCGGGATCGACCGGCAGTAGAAAATGCACTGATTACAGAACGCCTCAACACGCTATTACCGCGACTCATGCGTGAGGCGGGTGTCGACATGTGGCTGGTTATCGCGCGGGAGTACAACAATGACCCCGTGTTTCTATCGTTGGTGCCGAAACCGCGCTTTACCGCTCGCCGCACTACGATGTTGATGTTTCACGATCGAGGAGAAGAGGACGGTGTCGAGCGACTAACGATCAGCCGCTACCCTCTGGGCAGCCTGTATGACGCCGCCTGGGAAGGCGGGGATCTGGATGCACAGTGGACGCGTTTAGCGGAGTTGGTAGCCGAGAGAGATCCCCAGCGAATCGCTATCAACGTCAGCGATACATGGCCCGTCGCTGATGGCCTCACGCACGGTCTGCACCAAAAACTCACCACTGCGCTGGGTACTGATCTCGCCTCGCGGCTCGTCTCCGCAGAGGCGCTGGTTGTGCGTTGGCTGGAAACCCGCACGCCCGCCGAAGTTGAGGTTTGGCAGCGTGCGGTGGCCATCGCCCGAGCCACGATTGCCGATGCCTTTAGCGACAAAGTGATTACGCCCGGTGTCACCACCCTCGGTGATGTGGCTTGGTATATCCGCTCGCAATTTGAAAATGCCGGGCTCGAGCCTTGGTTCCATCCCGACGTCAACCGTCAGTGGCAAGGAGCGGACTATGGTGAGAATCCTGCCTTCCTCGGCGGCGGCTCGGAGGACACCATCATCCGGCGCGGCGACCTGCTGCACACTGATGTTGGTCTCTGCTACTTGGGCCTCTGCACAGACACACAAGAAATGGCTTACGTGCTGAAATTGGGCGAGGACGCCCCTCCTCAGGGACTCCGTCAAGCGATGACCACGGGCAATCACTGGCAGGATGTGTTGACCAGCCATTTCCAAACGAGCCGGAGTGGCAATGAAATCCTCGCAGCGGCACAAGCCCAGCTCGCAGATGAGGGTATTACCCACGCCATTTACACGCATCCGTTAGGTGTCTTTGGGCACGCACCCGGCCCGACGATAGGCATGTGGGACAACCAGGGGCCCACTCCCGGTCAGGGCGACTGGCCACTCCACCCAATGACGGGCTACGCGATTGAGGGCAATGTCACTGTCAACATCCCTGAATGGGATAACGAACCGGTGCAAATGAAGCTCGAGCAAAGTGCGTTCTTCGACGGGGAGCAGGTGTTTTATCTTGGGGGCCGGCAAACCCGCTTGCACATTGTGCGTTGATGTCGCGCCAAAAATGTACTGAGTACGCTGGGGGTGCGGCACTGGCATTCCAACCGCACCCGCAGCAAACCGAGGCCCAGATTAACCCTGCTGGGCCCGCAACCACAGTGCAAGTCCGTCACGCACCAAATCGGGACGCCACTCGCCATTGAGCCCTTGCTGCAACAGCTGCTGGCCATCACCGCCGGTCACTATCAGATGATGATCGGGATAGCGCCGGATAGTTTCCCGGAGCGCACCCACCGCCGCTAACCACGCACCCTCACCGACACAGGCCTGGGTACTGCGGCCGGGGCGCAATGTCGCCTGTGTGACCGGCGTCACAGCGATTCGCTGAGCTCGGGCCGTCAATGATTCCTGCATTAAGCGAGGACCGGGAAGAATATAGCCGCCCTCGTGTTGCCCACTGGCTGCAACCAGGTCGATGGTCAGTGCGGTCCCTGCATCGACAACACAAACGGGCTGCTGATGCGGCTGCCAGGCGGCCAACATGGCCAACCACCGATCAACACCCATGCTTTCAGGATTCTCGTAGCTGTTGTGGAGGCCGAGGCAGTGCCCGGAGGTGCGACACACATGCACCACGGCACCGGTCGCGCCCTCGATGCCGCGCGCATATTCAGGATCAGCAGCGGGGTCCCCTACTGACGCGAGGGCCGCGACAGGGGCGGCCACCGACGCAGACGCCAGATCTGCGGCCAGCGCCTCAGGTGATGACAGGCAGTGCCCCGAGGCCAACAACCTGTGGCCCTGTTGCCACCACCACTTACAGCGACTATTACCAACATCGACTAACAGTTGTGGCGTCATCCATTCAAACTCTCTGATTTTCGCAAGCGCGCCTCTCCACTGTAGACCGTAGCGATGCGCGCTCCCGTATCGACCAACAGGCCGCCATCGACGGCAACACCGCTGGCGATCCCAGACAGCGGCTCTGAGCCATCGAGTGTCACCAAGCGGCCGCGCAAGGCATCACGCTGCTGCCAAGCGCTGCGCCAGCTTGCAAATCCGCCGTCTGCCCATTGGCTGCAAAGATGCCACAAAGACTGGGCAAGCTCCCCGGCAAGTTGATTCCTCGCCACGGTGTTACCCGACAGAGCAGCTATATCAATCCACGGCTGATCGATGAGCTTGGCACCTTCATCGGACATCGCAAGGTTCAGACCGACACCAATGATGACAGTCACACCATCCACACCGATACCGGCCGTTTCGATCAGGATGCCGCCCACCTTGCCTTGCGGGTGAACCACATCATTTGGCCACTTGAGTAATAACTCGACCCCACAGCACTGAGAAACCGCCTCCGCGACGACAACCCCCACCGCCAGGCTGAGCCCCGCCAAATCAGCCACCTCGCCCGGATAGTGCCATCCCAGAGACAGGTAAAGATTCCCCGAGGGAGGGCTACTCCAGCGTCGACCCGAGCGACCCCGACCGGCCGTCTGCTGCTCAGCCATTATCACCACACCGTCCACCGAACCCGCGCTTGCGCGACGCAGCAGTTCCGCGTTGGTCGAGTCCACCGACGACAAAATCTCGATCGAGAGCGCCGCGGCGACACCGGGTTCAAACGCTTCTTCTATACGGTGGCGGTCGAGTTTTTCAATCTTCATGGCGCGCATCTTACAGCCAGCAGCTCGACACACGCAGTGAGCCGCGCAACCAATCTTCAGTTCTGATTAAATAATGGTCAGCAGACCAACGGGAAAACGCCGATGTCAGACCCCAATAGCTACGTTCAGCTCGAGCGCCGTAGCCATGTCGCTTACGTCACGTTGGCGCGTCCTGAGCGACGCAACGCCTTCGATGACAGCATGATCGCCGAGATGCGCCATCTGTTTCTGGAACTGGCGCGCGATGAAACGCTGCGCGCCGTAGTGCTCCAAGGCGAAGGAGAGCATTTTTCAGGCGGCGCGGATCTCGGCTGGATGCAGCGGATGGCGGACTACGACTTCAAGGCTAACGTGGCAGACGCCCATGTCCTCGCGGGTATGCTACAGGCGCTGAACAACATTCCAGTGCCTACCATCGCTATCGTACGCGGCGCCGCTTTTGGCGGAGCCATTGGGCTGATCGCTTGCTGCGACATGGCCATAGCTGATGAGAACGCCATCTTTGCGCTTTCTGAAGTCAAGCTCGGTTTGATCCCTGCAACCATCAGCCCTTATGTGATCGACGCTATCGGCGCTCGAGCCTGCCGAAGATTATTTCTGACAGGCGAGCGCTTCGACGCACAAATGGCCCTCTCGATGGGTCTCATCAGCGAAATTGCCTCAACAGACGCACTGGAAACCCTCAGTCAGCGATTGATCAGCGAAGTCACTGCCAGTGGCCCCGCAGCGGTGCGTGCTGCGAAACGCCTGATCAGAGACGTCGCTGACCAACCGATCGACGCGGCACTGATAGACGACACCTGCCAAGCAATTGCGGAAATTCGCGTTTCCGACGAAGGACAGAGTGGACTGCAAGCGTTTCTCAACAAAACATCGCCACCCTGGGCCGACAAAAGCGGCGCATCGTGAGTCCTCATATCATCCAAATTTTGCGAGGTGCCGCGCTGTTAATGGCGTTGATCGCAGGCGTGGCGCACATCGCGGATCTCTGGTTTGATGGCTTATCTGAAAACACCGTCATCGCCGCCGGCCGCGGTGGGCTGCTGCTATTGCTGGCCCTTGGGCTTATGGGCACCGGGCGTCTGGCACTGGTGCTCGTGGCGGTTTTCTGTGGCGTTTCACTGTTCGACGTTGTGGCCGTCTCAGCGACCGTAGAATGGATCACCACGCTGGAGGTTGTGTTATCGGTGATCTGCGTGCTGCTGCTGTTGATCCCAGACAGGAATGTGATTCAGGACATATAAATGCCCGTACTTGAACCCGTCATTATTCTGGTCGCGCTGCTATGCGGCATGGCGAGTCGCGCGCTCAGGTTCCCGGCGCTGATCGGCTACTTGGCTGCGGGTTTCGTGTTACACGAGTTCAGCATGGAGACCGGGCCCATCCTCGATGTGCTCGCAGAGCTGGGCATCACGCTCTTGTTATTCACCATTGGCCTCAAGCTCGAGCCCAAAAAGTTGCTCGAGAGCAAAGTTTGGGGCACAACCTTTGTGCATATGGCCGTCACGCAGACCGTCATGCTGGCGCTGCTTTTGGGCGTGACAGCGCTCGTGCCGGCCTTCGATCTGGACTGGCAATCCGGCGCAATCATCGCTTTTGGCCTCACCTTTTCGAGCACGGTTTTCGTGGTGCAAACGATGGAAGAACGCGGTGAACTGGGTTCAGCCCATGCCGCACTCGCCATTGGTGTCCTGATCGTTCAGGATCTGGTCGCCGTCATTTTCCTGGCACTGAGCGCAGGCAAGGTGCCGCAGCTGAGCGCCCTGGGGCTGCTGCTGATTATCCCCCTGCGACCTATCGTGCTGCGAATTCTGAGTCTCGCGGGCTACGGAGAACTGCTCACTTTGCTCGGACTTGCGGTTGCGATCGGCGCCGCCCAAGTATCAGAGTTGGTCGGTGTTAAAGGTGATCTGGGTGCTTTGTTTGTTGGGGCGGTGTTGGCAGGCCACCCCAAGTCCAAGGCCATGGCCAGCAATCTCATCCAGCTCAAGGACCTGTTTTTGGTCGGTTTTTTCCTGTCGATCGGCCTCGGCGGATGGCCAGAGCCGCACCTCATTGTGCTCGCGGTGGCGATCGGGCTGCTCGCAGCGCTGAAACCGCTACTCTACTTCCCACTAATGACGCGGTTTCATACCAGCCCACGCACCGCGGTGCTCGCTGCAGGCGCGCTTGGCAACCACAGTGAATTCGGCTTGATCGTCGTGTCGGTGGCTGCGGTAGCCGGCTGGGTTGACCCTCAGTGGAGCGCAGCATTGTCGATCGCGATCGCTGTCAGTTTCGTCATCGCGGCACCGATGAGCAGTCGCAGCCATCACTTTTATGCACAGCATCGGGATCGCTTGCTGCAATGGCAATCTGGGCGCTTACGGGAGAGCTTCGAGCCCACCGACGGCGTGAAGGTGGTGATTCTGGGGATGGGGCGCGTGGGCACCGGCGCCTACGAGTCGCTGGCCCCGCAGTTTGGCAGCGCGGTACTGGGCGTGGAGGCCAGCCCCGCCAAAGTGGCGGAACACCGCACGGAGCAGCGGCGGGTGGTGACGGCCGATGCTTCTGATCCTGACTTCTGGCACCGCGTCAACCTGAGTGAAGTCGAGCTCATCATGCTGGCACTCACCAATCACTCCGAAAACCGGCTGGTGGCAGAATTGCTGCACTCCATGGACTACCGCGGCCAACTGGCTGCCGTGGTCCGACATGCCGACCACGCTGAGGAAATGCAGGCACTCGGTATCTCCGCCTTTAATCTGTATGGCCAGGCCGGCGCCGGTTTCGCGGCTCATGCCTGTGACCTGATGGAGAGCCAGCCCGAGGTGGTTCAAACGTGAGCCAGCACTGCATGGTGACACCCGTAGGCACGCTGACCCTGCAGGCTTGTGATACAGGCCTTACAGCCATTCACTGGGGCGAGATCGCAGTTGAACTCGAGGATGATTCATCGGCGGCTCGCAAAATCCTTGAACAGGCAGAACGTGAGCTCATGGGTTATTTTTCAGGCCAACTGACCCACTTTGAAACGCCGCTGGCGGCAACCGGCACCTCTTTCCAAACGCAGGTCTGGCAAGCTTTGCGTGCCATTCCGTATGGCGAGACGCAATCCTACGGGGAGTTGGCTAAACGAATTGGCAGGTCAGGTGCAGCTCGTGCAGTCGGTGCTGCAGCGGGCAAAAATCCGCTGCCTATCATCGTGCCCTGTCACCGTCTAATTGGCAGCAACGGTCAACTCACAGGATTCGCAAGCGGGCTCGTCAACAAGCGAACATTGCTCGCATTGGAGCAATCTGCGGGTCTCATCAGGCGTTGAGATCCGGAATCATGTCGTCTTTGAGACGCTCAATGGCGTCTTTCAGGCGCAGCTTCTCCTTCTTAAGACGCTGTACCAGAAGCTGATTTTGATAAGGCCGAGCCTGAAGATCCGCGATTTTGGCGTCCAGCGATCGATGCTGCGACTGCATCGCCAACAGACGCATGGCAGGCGTCATTGGCTCGTTAGCAGCTGCAGTTCCCGTTTCAGTGATATCGCTCATGAATAGGCTCTCAATCGGCGAAGCACATCTAACTACGAGGCTGGCTGGGTGACAAGCCCGAAGCGCCGTCGTCAGGCCCACACAACCACTCCGTGTAACTGACGCTAGGGTCTGAAGCCGCAATGAACGACTCAGATAGCAGCGAATCCCGAGCGTTGTAGCGAAGCGGCTGTCCCGCGTAATTGGTGACCTTGCCACCCGCCGCGCAAACCAGCGCGTCTCCCGCCGCCACATCCCACTCGTAGCAGGGTGAAGTTCGTGGGTACACGTCAGCGGCGCCCTCAACGAGACGGCAGAACTTCACGGCACTGCCGGCGTCGACGCGCGTCACTGCGCCAGTCATCGGACGCAGCCGATCCATGACAGCGTGCACTCGCTCACGCTTATGGCGCGCGCTGGCAAGGAGCCGAAGTGGGCGCCCCCTGTCCAGCCTTGGCGTTTCCAGCGGTTGGCCCTCCAGCGATCCCGGCTGGTCGAGGCGCACGGCGCCAAGACCGACTACACCCAGATAGTGCTGACGCCGCACCGGCAGCGAAATCAGGCCAACGACCGGACGGTGCTCGACCACCAGCGCGATATTGCAGGTGAATTCGTCGGTACGATCGATAAACTCCCGGGTGCCATCGAGGGGATCCACCACCCACACCACCGGCCAACTCAACCGCTCGCGAATATCTGCGGCAGCGGATTCCTCGGACAAAATCGGGACGGCAGGGGTCAGCGATTGCAGGCGCTCGCTGATCAACACGTGAGCCGCGTGGTCTGCCGCCGTAATCGGGCTTTGGTCGGCCTTGGCTGTCGTTTCAAGGGACTCGGGGGCTGCGTAATATTGTCGCAGTAGATCCCCCACCTCATCGGCGAGCGACACCAGCCCTCGATAAAACTGTGCAATAGACAACCCCGCGTCACCCACGACGCGATTGACCTGCGTGGCATCGCTTTGACTGTTCAACAGCATAGGCACAGACTAGCACGCCATGGCACTTCATATTACACACGGCAGCGCCGTAAACGCGGTTACATGGTCGGGCATCGATACCGTGCTACTCGACATGGACGGTACGTTATTGGACCTGCATTTTGATAATGATTTCTGGAATCGGGCGATTCCAGAGCACTACGGTCAGCTCAACGGGTTGACCATTGGCGAGGCCCGCCACCAGCTCAATCCACTATTTGAGCGCGAGCAAGGCAAACTGAATTGGTACTGCCTCGACTTCTGGAGTCAGAGCTTGGGCTTTGATGTCGCGACTCTCAAGCGGGAACTAGCCGATGGGGTGGCCTGGCGGCATGCAGCGAGGGATTTCCTTGATCGTTTAAAAGCCAGCCATTGTGATGTCATTCTGATTACCAATGCACACCCTGAGACGCTGCGCATCAAGATGGAGCGAATCGATCTATCTCCCTGGTTC
>JAZBOZ010000058.1:0-3276 GCA_036351405.1 Halieaceae bacterium | reverse complement strand
CTCGCGGCCGTCCTCGGCGTCAAAGCCGTGCAGCATACCGCCGTTGCTGGGCACCAGCAGGAGTTCGGGCCGGCTCGCCTTGCTGGCCACATAGGCCGGGTAGAGGCCGGGAGAAAAGTCCGAGCGAAGCAGTTGGAACCCGGCGCTGCGATTGGTCACGAACTGCGGCGTTCCGTTGATGATGTCGCCGACGAGGCGCAGGTCACCGGACTCGCTCCTCGAGCGGAGCGCAGGGTCCTCGACGCCGCTCAGCCAGTCGATTCGCTGTTCCCCGAGGCCATCCACCGTCCCGTCTGCGGCGACATCGAGCGCGCCCTTCTGATCGTCGCTAAGCGAGCCGTAATCCAGGTCCACGCCACTGCTGCCATCAAAGGTGATCAGGTTGCGGGGCGCGCCGGCAGCCAGGACGCTCTCCGCATCCCAGATGGTGGCACCGACGCTGCCATCGACTTCATCGATTTCGAGGGCAACCACGTTGCCGGACCAGTCCTCACTACGGAAGCTGGCCGAGTACAGCAGCGTGTCCGCACGAAGTACCGCGGCACTGGTAGCGGCCGAGGTGGCCGAAGTCTCGACACGTTCCACGATCGCGGTCAGCACGTCCCCGAGCGCTTCGGCGAACTCGTCCGGGTTACTGGCACTGAAGAAACCTCCGCGCGAGTTGAGACCGAAGTGCAGGAGGTCATCAATTTTCGCCGCGTCGCTGCTGAAAGGGTTACCCCAAGCGATGTCTGTACCTGCTGGAATCGCCGAAAACGCAGTATCTGGATCGATACTGCCGGCGACACCCAGACCGATACCGAAAGTCACGAGATGCTGCCAGAACGCTGGATCAGATCCGCTGACCGGGACCTCATTATCGAGATCGGTACGCAGGTCTCGTTTCCAGTAGTACATGCCCACGTCACCCAGCGTGTTGCTACGATCATCACGGAACGGCCCCGTGGGGGTGTACTGAAAGCTATCCCCACTCGCGTTTGAAATAAGAGATCCGTCGGAGCCGTCGGAATTACCTACGGAAGGGTTGGGCCCATTCCAGAACCCGTCGGACATCAGAATATGGAAACTTTGGCGGCAGGCACCCGCGTCATCCGTGCCTGCAAATTCACCAGGGCGGTCGTTCCAGGGCCCCCGATTGTCCGTACGCTGGAAATACTCACCAACAGAATTGGCGGCTAGACGTAGAGGCGTATTAAAGTTGTTTATGACCTGCTGGTAAAGCCTGTCATAAAAAAGACCGCGCTGTAGGTCATTGAAAGCCCGCACGCCACTGACGATCGTCCGTGTCGATACACCGTCTACTGCAGTAGAACCTTTGTTTATCGTGCCGTAGCCGACGCGCGCATTTTCAGGCAGCCTAGCGAACGCTCTACCGATGCCGGACATCGACGCCAGTGCGCGAGAGCGATAGTACTGATACCAGTTTGCGAAGTTCTGAATTTCTTCTGCGTAAGTGCATACCGCTATTGCTGCACTAGCGCAATCAGATCGTGCCTCTCTTCCCTCCCCGGAATAGGAAGGAACGGAGGAAATAATTTCCGTGCGCACATAATTTGCGCGATCGCCAACGTCACCGCCGTTAAAGCGGTAATAAACCGCAGGAAAAAAAGTGCGGGTCGCAGCGGTGTAGCTACAACTAAAAAAAGCACCCGTGGAAGAAACGGAACAATCATCCCATCCCGCGAACTCCGTATTTGGTGTGGTAAAATCACGAGTCCCAAGCCACGGACGCTCCGGATGATGATAAGCCGCCGCAACATCAGCGGGCGCCATCTGCGAACCGTCCGCATTGAACCACGGCAAATAAGTGACGGCAGGGTTGTAATAAACTGCGTTGATACTTGGGTTCCTTAGGTAGGCAGCGTACTCACCGTCGTCAAATGTCACCACCCAATTGTCATAGTTTGATCCACCGTAAAGGCCACTAGGCCTAGGAAAGGTAAAGTATGAATACAAAAGCTGATCGGGCATTACCTCCCATTGCATCGATCCAGAGTCGTCGAATGTAAACATCAAGTTCGGATCGACGGAGGCATTTAGGAAAAGAGGGACACTTGAGATATTCACGTCGGCCTGAACCGGAACGCGAGCGGCAAGTAGAAACGCAAGGATCAGAGCCGCCGCTTGGAGCCACCATCCTCTGAGTATAGACCGGGAGATGATAGCGCTCTCCCCAAAGCCATTGTGTCGCCGGTCAGTCAAGACGATCTCCGTTGCGGGGCGTCGAGCGCGGCGGCGCGACGTCAATTGTATCACGACGGACTTTCTGTAGCTTTAGTAGCCTGCCATCGCGCTCTTCGTACAGCACATAGTCGTTTACTGCGAGCGATCGGAAGGTGACGGTTTCCAGTCTGTTTTCCGCATCTGCTGCGAAAATACTGGTTTGTGCGCCTACAATGTACCGACGCCCCTCGATCTCAATGTAACTTGAACCATAATCCACGGACGTCACCCTCCCCAGCGTTTCAGCGTGCCCCGTGAGTGGCAGCCAGAAGGAGAACAGTGACAATAATAGCGGCACTATCAACGCAAAACCCAAACTGGCTCTGTGAGGCGGCGCGCGGCCAATCGCGGGAAGCATGCAGGCACTATCACTAAACCACAAACGGGTGCGAACAGCGGGCTGCGAATAGGCACGCTTCCAATTCAGAATTTTAGGCATATTGTCGAACCCGAGACCCCTGAACGCTCTTAAGGTCAAACTGCACCACACCATCGTTTAATCGCGGTTACGGCAGGACCTTGGCCGCGACTGATGTACTGATGTGAAGATCGCTGTTGCCAATGCACCTAGAAAAGTGCTCCGAGAGGCAAAATTAGCACCGTCTGCAATAGCGGGATACCGGTCACAACCGCACGCCAAGAGTTCAACTACACTCCCGCAACGCTACACTGATGACTCATCCTAACGCCTACCCCACCCACGGCGGGGCATGCCAATACCTAGAACATCCTTTACCCTCTGAGCGAAGAAAAAGCAACACCAATACAGCATTAGGCCGAAACGACGCAATAAGACTGCGCCACAGGTCACGTTTCCGGCTCTGTGTCTCAATGAGACGCTGGCTTTTACTACCCTCTCCTCACTCCACTGGCACCAGCCGCAGTTCCTTCGGCATGCTGAAGGTGACATTCTCGGGCCGCCCGTCGACTTCGCGAACATCACCGGCGCCCAGCTTGCGCAAATGATCGATGACTTCCTGTACGAGCACCTCGGGGGCCGAGGCACCGGCCGTGACACCGACGCTGGTCACGCCGTCGAGCCAGGCCGCGTCG
>JAZBOZ010000057.1:0-32330 GCA_036351405.1 Halieaceae bacterium | reverse complement strand
TCGTAGTAACCCGCCGACAGCGCGTAGGTGCCCACCAGAATCCGTCGTTTGACCTCGTCACCGAACCCTTCGCTACGTGAGCGGAGATAGAGATCGTTGAGGTCTTTTGGGTTCTCGCAGCGATAACCGAAGCGCACACCATCGTAGCGGGAGAGGTTGGTCGAGGCCTCGGCAGGGGCGATGACGTAATAGGTGGCGATGGCCTGTTGGGTCAGCGGCAGATCGATCTCTACCAGTTTTGCACCCGCTTGTTCCAATTCGTGAAGTGCCGAGTGAATTCGCTCAGCGACCCGAGGGTCAAGATGTGCGTTGAAATACTCTCTGGGTAAGCCAATACGCAGGCCATCGACAGACTGGCCTAGCGCTTGGGTGAAGTCGGGGACGGGCACATCGACGGAGGTGGAATCCTGCGGGTCCATCCCCGCCATGGCGCTGAGCATAAGCGCACAGTCAGCGACGCTGCCGGCCATGGGGCCTGCTTGATCGAGTGACGATGCAAAAGCCACCATGCCGAGCCGTGAGACCCGACCGTAGGTGGGTTTGATGCCGGTGATGCCGCAGAAAGCCGCCGGTTGTCGGATTGAGCCCCCGGTGTCGGTGCCCGTTGCTACGGGTGCCAGGCCGGCCGCAACGGCAGCAGCGGAACCACCTGAGCTGCCACCCGGGACGCAGCGGGTATCCCATGGGTTGTAAGCCGGACCGAAGTAACTGTTTTCGTTGGACGAACCCATCGCGAATTCATCCATATTGCATTTACCGAGGCTGATCATCCCTGCTGCCGCGAGTTTGCTGACCACCGTGGCGTCGTACGGTGGGTGGAACTCTGCCAGCATTCTAGAGCCGCAGGTCGTTCTGACATCGCGGGTGCAGAACACATCTTTGTGCAACAGGGGGATGCCCGTTAACACGGTTCCCTCGCCACGCTGTAAGACGGCATCGGCTGCATCGGCGGCGACCAGCGCTGCATCGGCAGTTACCGTCAGTACCGCATTGAGCTGCGGGTTCAGCGCGTCGATGCGTCCCAGAAAATAGTCGGTTAACTCGCGCGCGCTGATTTCACGTGTGTGCAGCAATGCGCTGAGTGATCTGATGTCCGCTTTGTAGAGATCGCTGGTGTCAGTCATCAGTCGATAACCCTCGGTACGAGGAAGTAGCCGTCTTCCGCCTGCGGCGCATTCGCCAGCAAGGCCTCGCGTTCGTTGCCCGTGGTGACCTCGTCGGCGCGAAGTCGTTGCACCGCGTCGTGAGGGTTGGCCATGGGAACCACGCCTTCTGTGGCGACGGAATTGAGATCGTCAACCATGGCAAGAATACGGGTGAAGCGCTCGGTCACATCGGCGAGCGCCTCAGCATCGATCTGTAACTGGGCGAGTTGGGCGACCTGTGTCACGTCGGCCTCGGTCACGGGCATGGTGCTGGTCCTTAGCAGGCGGAAAGACGGCGGACGCTAGCACATTGAACCTTGCCCCAAAACCCCTTCGTTGCTACATTGCGCAGCATTATTCATTGTGGTGATTCCACCGATTTTCGGAACTTTTAACGGCGCTTTTGCTCCAAAACCCGGGAATTGGTGATTCGCCTGCCGCCATCGCGGATTCGGTGCGCATCGGGCGCACTCGGCCGCTGGTGGCGTTTCAAGGAAGGGTTATGTTCAAGCGCCTTCGCGGCATGTTTTCTAATGACCTGTCGATTGACCTCGGCACGGCCAATACACTGATTTACGTCAAAGATCGCGGCATCATCCTCGATGAGCCCTCCGTGGTTGCTATCCGCATTCATAACGGCCAGAAATCCATTGAGGCGGTAGGGCGTGAGGCCAAGCTGATGCTGGGGCGAACGCCGGGGAATATCATGGCCATCCGGCCGCTCAAAGACGGGGTCATCGCAGATTTTCAGGTGACTGAAAAGATGTTGCAGCACTTCATTGCCAAAGTGCACGAGACTCAATTCATTCGCCCAAGCCCCCGTGTGCTGGTCTGCGTGCCTTGCATGTCGACCCAAGTCGAGCGGCGCGCCATTCGGGAGTCTGCGCTGAGCGCCGGCGCGCGCGAGGTGCGCTTGATTGAGGAGCCGATGGCAGCAGCCATTGGAGCGGGCTTGGAAGTCGAAGAGGCTTCGGGTTGCATGGTCGTTGATATTGGTGGCGGTACCACTGAAATCGCGATCATCTCGCTGAATGGCGTAGTTTATCGTGACTCGATTCGTGTCGGTGGTGACCGGTTCGATGAATCCATCGTTGCCTTCGTGCGTCGAAAGTATGGCAGCTTGATTGGTGACGCCACCGCCGAGCGCATCAAACAGGAAGTGGGATGCGCCTACAGCAGTAGCGAGTTGCGTGAGATCGACGTCCGTGGCCGTCACTTGGCAGAAGGTGTACCCAAGAGCTTCACGTTGAATAGCGACGAAATTCACGAGGCATTGGAAGAGCCACTGGACGCTATTTTGCGCGCCGTGAAGATGGCGCTCGAACAGTCGCCCCCGGAATTGGCGGCCGATATCGCCGAGAGCGGTATTGTGCTCACGGGTGGCGGTGCACTGCTACGTGATCTGGACAAGCGGATCGCCAATGAGACGGGACTGCCTGTACTGGTTGCTGACGATCCATTGACCTGCGTAGCCCGCGGCGGCGGACGCGCACTGGAGATGATGGATCGGCGCGCACTCGATCTGCTCTCAACGGAATGATCTGTCGTTAGCGGTCGGCTGGAGACGTCACCATCAAGCCGCTCTTCCTGAAAGAAAAACATATCGGCGTTCGACTGGCGCTGGTGGTTTTGCTGTGTCTGGCCAGCTTGCTCTGGTTCCGCAATGACAGCCGAATCGATAGCGCCCGCAGTGTTGCAGCCGATGCCACAGCATGGATGTATCGCATGGCGACTGCGCCGCGGGACGCCTGGGAGGAGTTGACGGATTTTTTCACTGCTCGGGCGCAGCTGCGGGAGGATAACGAGCGTTTACGACAGGAAAATCTGGTACTAAGTGGCCAAGCTCAGCAGCTAGCCGCAGTCGTTGCTGAGAATGCACGTTACCGGGCGTTACTCAACTCCGCCGAGGACATCAACGAGTCCGTTCTGGTTGCCCAAGTCATTGCTATCACCCCTGATCCGGCACGACATCTGTTAGTGCTGGACAAAGGGCAGCGCGATGGCGTTGCAGTCGGGCAGCCACTGTTGGGAGCGGAAGGGCTGATGGGGCAGGTGGTGCTTGCTGGTCAGACCAGCTCTCGCGCGCTTTTGATTACTGATGCATCCCATGCGCTGCCCATCCAAGTCAATCGCAATGGCGTGCGTGGCATTGTGGAAGGCACGGGTGAGCTCGACAAAATGGTGGTGCGTCACATTGCGGCAACCACGGACATTGTCGTTGGGGACCTGCTGGTTTCCTCTGGCTTGGGAGGGCGATTTCCGCCGGGTTATCCGGTGGCGGAGGTGACTGAAGTTAACCTCAAGCCGGGTGATGCTTTTGCCACCGTCACGGCCAAGCCCATGGCAGCGCTTGATCGAGGTCGACATGTGCTGATTGCGACTGATAGTCCGGCAGACGCTGAAAATCCCTGAGTGATGAACCGAGCACACGCGAACTGGGTGATCTACACCACATTGCTCGTGGCACTCGCCCTCCACATGTTGCCGCTTCCTTTCGATTGGCGGATGTTCCGCCCGCCGTGGGTCGAGTTAACGCTGTTCTACTGGGTGCTGGCTTTGCCTCATCGCGTTGGCATTATTTCATCGGCACTGACCGGGCTGGCCGTTGACGTTATCGATGGTTCACCTGTCGGGGCGCTTTCTCTGGGGCTGGTGTCCTCCACCCTCATCGTTTTGCTCAACTACCAGCGGATCCGGCAGTTTGACGTACTGCAGCAGATACTGGCGGTACTGATGCTGGTGGCACTCGCGCGAACAACAGAACGATGGGCCCATAATTTAGTGGGTCTTCCGCCAACGGGGGCAGAGTATTTGTTACCACTCTTCAGTGTCCCGATATTGTGGCCACTTTTGCGACCTGTGTTGCGTGGAATTCGTCGACAGTGGGAGGTGACATGACTCGGGTTGTACTCGCTTCTGCCAGTCCTCGCAGAGTTGAGTTGTTGCAGCTCCTGCTCGCCTCGTTTGAGTGTTGCCCGGTCAATATTGATGAAACCCCCCTGGAGGGTGAGCGTCCTGCAATCTACGTGGAACGCTTGGCGAGGGAAAAAGCGATAGCCTGCCCGAGTAATGACGCCTTGGTTTTGGCGGCGGATACGACCGTGACGCTCGATGGTGTGATTTTGGGTAAACCTGATAACCGCGCTGATGCGAAGAAAATTCTGATGACCTTGTCCGGCCGAGAGCATCAGGTATTGACCGCTGTGGCAGCACGCTATGAGGGCCGGCTCGACACAGTCGTTGTCACGACGCGCGTCGAGTTCGCGGTTCTCGACCAACCCCTAATTGAACGGTATCTCGATACGCATGAGCCTTGGGATAAGGCTGGGGCATACGGGATCCAGGGCTATGCCGGGAGTTTTGTGCGCCAGATATCCGGTAACTACAGCGCAGTGGTCGGGTTGCCGCTCCTGGAAGTCCGCGAGCTGCTGGCCCGTTTTTCTGTATTCCCCGAGTGGCCGGTGGTAGCAGATGGCTGAGCGCTTGCATCGCTGGGTCGGCGCTGTGTTGTGGCGGGCTGCCTTGGCGATAGTGATTGTGCTGGCGGTCTACGTCTCGGGCTCACGAGTGCTGTTGAGTGCCATGCCTCGATGGTCACCCTGGCTGGTGCAAACGCTAGAGCAGCGGGTCGGCGGCGATATTGAGGTTGGACGATTGAATGGCCGTCTCAATACGTTCTCACCCGAATTCGAGCTGATTGATCTGTCGATCACACTGCCTAATCGAGATGGCCCGCTGCTGAGTGTTGGCGGTGCCACGCTACGTCTTGATATTTGGTCCAGCCTGTTGGCGATGGCGCCGCGATTCGACACCGTAGTGTTGGAAAGGCCAACCATCGACTGGTATCTCACTCAGGGCGGGAGTAGCGAGGTTGCCGTCAGTGGCGCCTCGATGAACAACTTCTCGGAGCTCGTGAGTGCCTTCCGGCGGATCAACATCAGTGATGGTCGATTGCTGATGACGCGCGTTGCCGGTGACGGCACCGAGACCACTATTCCGTTGCGCGCTCAGATTGACCTTTCTCGCGCGGGTAGTGAGCGCCGTGTTCGCGCGCGGCTAGAAAGTGATGAGGGCCTCCTGGTGACCTTGGCGGGTCGCGGTATTGGCAATCCGTTTGATGCCAGCGCCTCGCGCGGGGAACTCCACGGAACCGTTCAAGCTGGTGATATTGGTGTCATCGGCCAGATGTTCGATATGGCAGCCGAAGGGTCTGCCAATCTGCATTTCTGGTACCAGCCTGTTGATGGTGATCCCCATTGGCGCGTGACAGGCGTGCTTGATGCTTTTTCCATGCGTTTCGAGGACCACACATACCGTTTGGATCACGCTGCCATCACCGGAGCTGCGGAACGGCGCGGGCAGCGCTGGCAGTTCGATCTTCAGGACAGCCTTATCAAGCAGAATAACGCCCAACTGCGGTTGCCACGCGTCCAAGTAATTCAGGATACAGCGGCGTGGCGCATCGGCTTGAACGAGCTGTCAGTTGGAGATGCGGTGGCGTTAATGGATACGAGTGGTGCTGTGCCGCAACCCTTGCGAGACACGCTCTCCACATTAGCGCCGACGGGCAATGTCGAGTGGTTACAAGCGATACTCTCAACAGACGCTGATTTACAGCAGGGCTGGTCGCTTCAAGCTGCCGTGCGCGATGCAACCACTCAACCTTTGAAAGGTGTGCCGGGATTGGGTGGTGTTGACGCCTGGTTGGAGGCTTCCCCGGAGGGAGCGATGGCCTGGATTGATACTGAGTCGTTCCTGCTCGACCTCCCGCGAGTCTATGCTGAGCCTATCACCTTCGACAGGGTGGTGGGCCGGCTCGCGGCCCGTTGGCAAAGCGACGCGCTCTTTCTTGAGCAGGGATTAATAACAGCGAGCATCGATGACCACGCGGTAAAAGTTCAGTTTGCCATGGACATTCCCCTGGCTGACTCATTTGCCTCGCCGCTCACTATGGATCTGACGGTTGGATTACCGGCCGCCGACGTATCGGTTCGCCAGCGCTATATACCGACGCTGTTGAAGCCTTCGCTCTATGACTGGCTGGCTCGCGCTATTCCGCAGGGGCAGCTTACCGACACGACGTTTATTTGGCGCGGCGATTTGCTCCATTGGGACGACCCCGATCAAACCATGCAGCTCGCGTTGGCACTCGATGCGGCGAGTTTGAGCTTCGACCCCATTTGGCCGGAAGTGCAAGATCTATCAGCCTATTTGCTGATGGATGATGCGGATATCAGCGTATGGTCTTCCAGTGCACGTATGCTCAGCGCGCACGCTGGACAGACCTCTGTCGAACTGCGGGCTGGCCGATCTGCTGTTGATACTCGCGTGGCAAGCCAGATTGATGCCGGTTTAGGTGGTGTGCTGGCGCTGCTGCGGCAGATTCCGGTAACCGAGGCTGCCGACGGATTATTAAACGACCTTGAGGGCGAGGGTCGCGTGCGTGCCACACTTGGCCTCGCCATGGACGTCAAGAATATCGCCGATTCGCTAGCGCTCTCCGTTCAGAGCGATATCAACTCCGGTTCACTGCGCTCGGAGCTTCTGGATCTCAGCGTAACCGATATAAACGGCGGTCTGGATTACAGTTTGGCGGAGGGGTTTTCCGGGCGTGATCTGAGTGCGTCAACGCTTGGGGTACCGCTTGGCATAGAGATAGACCCTGCGCTCGGGGAGAGCGCCAAGGATACGTTATTCGCAGGTCGCTTTAGCGCAACGGTGCCCGTGGAGGCTTTGGCAGATTGGCTGGCGCCACCAGTGGAGTTGCCTTGGTCAGGTGTCGTGCCCTTGCAGGTTGACGTTTTGACCGGTGAGCAGACATCGGTGGGCGTTTACAGCGATCTGGTGGGCACTGGGCTGGAGCTGCCCACACCGATCGGTAAAAGCAGCGAGTCGAAGACGCGCTTCATGGCCGAGTTTTTGATCGCTGAAGACGCGCCGATCGATTTGTTTTGGGAAGGACGCGCCAATGCCCAGCTTTATCGTCAGGGTGGCGTTGTGATGGGTGGCACTGTTGACCTCACGCCCACGGAACACCCACAGATGCCCCCCGAGCCCCCCATCAGCGGTGGGTATTATTTGCGAGGGAATCTTGAGTCGCTTGATGTCGAGGCTTGGCTGTCGGCACTGCGCAGTATTACGCTGCCCGAAGGCCTCGGAGAAACCCGTTGGGATGTTGGGATCGAGTCGATGCAGATTGACCAGGTCTCCTTGGGTGATACCTCATTGGGCCCCTTCACGCTTGACCTTACGCCTTTCGCCAACTGGGAGATGCTCGGTATCAATGCCGAATGGCTCGACGCTGAGTTGACTTTGCGGCATGACGAAAAACCCTCAGCGCTGATCATTAACCAACTCAATCTTGATCGACTCCCCGATTTTACCGATCAGTCCCGCGGGCAGATAACGCCGCCTGACCTGACTGCACCTATCGATGTTGTAATCGCTAACCTTCAGCGGGATGGGAAGCTGTTGGGAGCGGCTTCGTTCAGCTTGGCCAGCAATGGTCAGCAGTTGGATGTCACCCGGTTGCAAGGAAGATTGGCTAACGTGTTTTTTGAGGCGGATTCGTCGCTGCAGTGGTCTACCGTCAATAGTGCTCATGAGACACGAGTCAATCTTGATGCTCGGCTGGGTGATGTGGGCGACACCCTGGACCAGCTCTCCAGTCCGCGGATCCTCGAAACGCGACGAGGAACGTTGCAGGCGGACCTTACGTGGGCAGATACGCCCATCGCGCTGGATATCACAACGATGAATGGGTCCATCGACATGTTGCTGCGCGAGGGGTCATTCTTGCCGGTACCCAATCAAGCGACGGGCGCCCTGCGAATCTTGAGTCTGCTGAATCTTGCTGGGTTGGTACAACGTGCGAATATCAACCAACTGTTCGAACCGGGTGTGACGTTTGATCGCGCCAGCGGTCGGATCGAACTCGATCAAGGTATGCTGAACATACCGGGTTTTGCCATTGATGGTTCGGGCGGGACATTTTTGTTTGATAGCGCGATCGATCTGATCGGTGAAACGATTGATGGTGAGTTGGTGGTAACGCTGCCGCTGGCCAAAAATATCCCCTGGGTCGCGGCACTGGCGGGAGGTCTGCCGATTGCTGCTGGCGCCTATATTTTGAGTCGGGTTTTTGAGGATCAGGTTGCGCAGTTATCAAGCGGCGTCTATTCCGTCACTGGTGACCTCGCGAAGCCTGACGTTAAATTTGAGCGAATCTTTGACGCCAAGAGCCAGCAGTCACGCATTCGTGAACAGACGACCACGGCTAATCAGTAACTGAATCAGCGTCCCCCGCGGCTTGCTCGTCCAGTGATCGCAAGTAGCGAAAAACCGCTCTGGCTGTGCCCTTGTCCTTGCCGGTCTTTTGTTCTTTTTGGTAATTCCTCAACAGCTGCCTCAGGTGGCTGCGGTCTACCTCCGGGTAGCGCGAGGCCACCTCGCTTAATGCTTCATCACCATCGTGCAGTAGCCGATCCCGCAACTGTTCCAGCTGGTGAAAACGGGCTGCATTCGTTTGATGTTGGCCGTCTAATAAATCGAGTGCTTCAGCGATGGGGTCAGCGTCTACCGAGCGCATCAGTTTGCCGATGTATTGCAACTGACGCTTCAGGCCGCTCCTCGCTTTGATACGCCTCGCCAGCTGGATCGCATCAGCTAGGGCCTCGTCATCGATGGGTATTTTGGCCAGCTGTGCATCTGGCAGTGCCACCAATCGCTCGCCCAGTGCCTGCAGCGCATGCATCTGGCGTTTTACCTCGCTCTTGCTGGGTCCCTCAAAGAACGTTTCGTCATCGTCATGCATAGAAAACCGTCGCTAATCCCAGAAACGCGAAGAAGCCTACAACGTCGGTCACCGTTGTGAGAATGACGCCGCCGGCCAGGGCAGGGTCAATGCCCAATCGTTGCAGTAGCAGCGGCAGTAGGGCGCCACTGACGCCTGCTGTTACCAGATTAATGACCATGGCCAGCGCAATGATCAGCCCGAGATTCCAGTCGTCAAACCACAGCGAAGCGGCAACCGCGACCACCGCTGCCCACAACACGCCGTTGATAGCCCCTACCGCGGCCTCGCGCCCCACGAGCCACATTTGGTTGTGGCGATGAATATGCCCCATTGCGATACCGCGGATCAGTACGGTCAAAGTTTGCGTGCCAGCGATGCCGCCCATTGAGGCAACGATGGGCATTAGAACGGCAAGGGCGACCACT
Organism: Halieaceae bacterium; assembly: GCA_036351405.1. Classification (GTDB taxonomy): domain Bacteria; phylum Pseudomonadota; class Gammaproteobacteria; order Pseudomonadales; family Halieaceae; genus Luminiphilus. The sequence goes on along the minus strand of JAZBOZ010000057.1, from coordinate 22,965 downwards.
TTCTCAATGGTCGCCTGAAATAGGTTGATCACAGATGATGCGACAAGCGCTGTCATCAAATTGATGCCCAGCCAGACTGCGCGTCGCGGGGCGGCCTGAATGACCGGAGAAAAAGTATCCTCCTCACCGAGTCTGCCCAAGGACACCAGCGAGTGGTCGGCTTCCTCCCGAATGACGTCAACCACGTCATCAATAGTGATGCGTCCGAGGAGCCGACCGTCTTCATCGACTACGGGGGCAGAGATCCAGTCGTTGCGTTCAAAGCGACGTGCGACTTCGGTGGCCGGCGTTTGCGCAGGTATGGGGTCACGGTCGGTGATCATCATTTCCCGCACCGATGCACCGGGATCCGAAACCAACAATGTATGAATGGGCAGCAAGCCGACGTAGCGATCATCGCGATTCACCACCAGCACGTTATCCGTGTTCTCTGGCAGCTCGCTATGTCGCCGAAGGTAACGAAGTACAACATCGAGCGTGAGGTCTGCGCGGATGGTGATGATGTCGGTACTCATCAGACCGCCCGCTACATCGTCCGAGTAGCTGAGGACCGTCTCGATTCTCGCTCTGTCCTGAGAATCCATAATGGCCAGCACCTGGCTGGTCACGGATTCGGGTAGCTCCTGCAGAATATCAGCAACGTCATCGTCGTCGAGCTGTCCGACGATTGACGCCAACGCCTCAGGCTGTAGTTCGACCAGGAAGGCGTTACGCAAATCCTCTGGCAGCTCGTTGACTACCTCGGGTTCCTGCTCGGATTCAAGCAATCCCCAGAGGATATGGCGGTAGTTGGGTGGTGATGAGGCGATCAGGTGCGCGACATCACCAGGCGACATGTCAGCGATGACGCCGGCCACGTCAGCCAGAGTACCCGCGCGCAGGGCTCGGTCAACACGGGAAATCTGTTTATGCGTGTCTGCAGCGCTGGTCACATGACGATCCTCAAAGCGAATCCTATTATCGAGTACCCGGGCGTTCTTCGCACCCTCGGATCAATGGGATTACTCGGGTTCTCCGAAGCGCTCGGCAATCAGTGTCTCAATGGCTTTGCAGGCGGCTTCCTCATCCTCACCATCACAGCACAGCGTAAGCCGTGTGCCTTGGGAAGCCGCAAGCATCATGACAGCCATAATGCTTTTTGCGTCGACTGAGGCTTCGTCCTTGCGCAATTGAATGCGACAGCCGAACCGGGCTGCGCACTCTACCAGCTTAGCCGCTGCGCGCGCATGCAGGCCCAGTTTGTTGATGATGTCCAGTTCACGCTGAATCATCCGGCCTCCAGCGTCGGTAGCTCTCGATGCCTGAGTTGAACGCTTGGGTAGGACGCACTGATCGCTGCAAACACTTGTTCGGCGAGATAGACCGAACGATGCTGGCCGCCCGTACAGCCGATGGCAACTGTGACGTAAGACCGCTGGCTCTTTTCATAGTCTGGGAGCCAACGCTCAAGAAACGCGATGAGATCGGCTGCGAAAGCGGGCGCCTCGGGCTGAGACTCTAGAAACTCCACGACTTCCGGGTCGCGTCCGGTCAGTGCTCGGAGGTCTCTGACCCAGTGAGGGTTGGGCAGCAGCCGCGCATCGAAGACCAGATCTGCATCACTGGGGACGCCGCGTTTGAAGCCAAACGACTCGATCAGTACCGACAAACCCTCGCCGGGCTTCTCGCCGAGGCGTGAGGCGATCATGGCGCGAAGCTCATAGAGGGTAAGGTCACTGGTATCAATGACCAAATCTGCGTCGGCCAGTAAGGGCTCCAGTAATTTGGCTTCGACCTGTATGGCCTCAGCCAATGATCGGTCATCGCGACTGAGTGGGTGGCGGCGACGGGTTTCGCTGAATCGCTTCACCAACACCGGGTCATGGGCATCAAGAAATATGACCTGGCGATCAACGCCCTCTGGCAAGGAGCCCAGCTGCTGACTGAGTTGCTCAAGGTCTCGCATCGAGTTGCGTGCATCGATGCATACAGCGACACCGGTAAAGCTTTGGTAGTGATCCGCTGAAAACTCCTGGGTCAGCTGCCCGAGCAGGGCTGCAGGTAGATTGTCGACACAGTAGTAGCCCATGTCTTCCAGCTGATGCAGGGCCGTACTTTTGCCGGACCCAGAGCGCCCACTGATCACAACGAGTTGCATTAGGGGGCCTCGGGGTCTTCGAGTGCTGCAGCGAGTAACTCGATGCTGGTCCGCGAGTTGCGCAGGCGTTCACTGTACTTTGCGCTCGAAAAGCGCCTGGCCAGTTCTGCCAGAATGTCCAAGTGCAGTTGCGTCGCTTCCTCGGGTACCACCAACGCAAAGACCAAGTCGACTGGTTGACGGTCTATGGCGTCGTAGTCGACTGGCTCCGCCAGGGTGAGCAGAGAGCCTATGGGTCGTTGACAGCCCGCCACGCGGCAATGAGGGATGGCCACGCCAGTCCCCAAGCCGGTGCTACCCAACTTTTCCCGCGCCAAAAGTTGGGTGTAGATATCGTTTTCCTCGATACCTGAAGTGGAGCTGGCAATTTTCTCCGCGACGATCTCGAAGATGCGTTTCTTACTCGCCGCCTCAATCGCGCAGTCAATCCGAGTCGGACTGAGTAGTTCTTCGAGATTAAAAGACACTCAATGGCCTCGGTGTTTTTCCTTGTGCTTGATGATCTGGCGGTCAAGTTTCTCGGCCAGGGCATCAATGGCAGCGTACATATCATCGGATTCTGCGGAGGCAAATAAATCAGCACCTGACACGTGTAAATTGGCCTCCGCCTTGTGCACCTGCTTTTCAACAATCAGCGTGACTTCAATGTTGGTGATGTGGTCGATGTGTCGCTGCAGTTTTTGGAATTTATCCGAAACGTGATTGCGAAGTCCGTCAGTAATATCGATGTGATGGCCGCTGACCGTTAGTTGCATAGTGATTCTCCTTATCTTTGCTCGGATGATACTAGAACAGTCGTTTGCGCTCATTGGATGGAGCGATATTGAGCTGTTCTCGATATTTGGCCACCGTACGACGTGCAACGATGACACCTTGGTCTTTCAGCATGTCGCACAACTTGGCATCGCTGAGAGGCTTTTTGGGATTTTCTGCTGCCACGAGTTTTTTGATCAGTGCCTTGATCGCTGTGGATGAGCACTCACCCCCCTCGGCCGTCGCAACGTGGCTGGAGAAAAAGTACTTGAGCTCATAGATGCCACGTGGCGTATGCATGTATTTGCGTGTTGTGGCGCGAGAAACGGTCGATTCATGCATGCCGATTTGACTGGCAATATCGGCAAGAATCAGTGGCCGCATGGCCTCTTCACCTTGCTCCAGAAACGCCCGCTGATGTTCCACAATCCGCGTTGCGACTTTCAGCAGGGTTTCGTTACGGTTCTGCAGGCTTTTCATAAACCATTGCGCCTCCTGCAGGTTGTCGCGAATAAAATCACGATCCTTGTCTTTGCCCGGTTGGCTTGCCAGTTGCGCATACACGTTGTTGATCTGTAAGCGGGGAGCGATGTCGGGATTGAGCTCTACCCGCCACACACCGTTGACTTTGCGCACAAAAATATCGGGGATGACGTACTCGGTGTCGTCATCGCCGATGCGAGCGCCGGGGGTTGGGTCCAGTGAGCGAACCAAGTCGATAGCCGCGCGGATATCCGCTTCATCAACCCGTAACCGTCGCGCGAGTTGGCGCGGGTCGGCGTTGGGAATTTGCTCGAGAAAGCGGCTGACGAGATTGCCGGCGATCGTGCGGTAGGGCGTATCCTTGGGCATCTGCCGCAGTTGCAATAGCAGGCACTCTCTCAGGTCGCGCGCGAAGATCCCGGTGGGTTCGAAATGCTGCAGCCGGTGGAGTACCGCTTCAACTTCATCGAGCTCGACGTCTTCAAGCCCCAGGCTGTCGAGGATTTCCTCCGGTGAAAGCAGCAGCCGTCCGTCGCTGTCCAAGGCATCAATGAGTGCCAGAGCGATCGTATGGTCAGTATCAGAAAAGCGCGTCAGGTTGAGCTGCCATAGCAGCTGCGATTGCAGGGACTCAGGGTTGGCATCCCGGTCACCAAAGCTACCGTCTTCACCATAGTCAGCATTACCCGAAGGGGGCGCGGATGACGGCATTAAATCTTCCCAGCGAGTATCCACCGGCAAGTCATCGCCCTCGGCGGGCTCTTGGCTCACTTCATTGAAATCGACGGCGCTATCCGTCTCGGGTTGGCCGTCTTCAGATGGCGCGGAAAGTTCTTCTTCGCGCTCAAGCAGTGGGTTGCTCTCGAGGGTTTCCTCGATGGCCTGTTGTAAGTCGAGAGAACTCAGCTGCAACAGCTTGATGGCCTGTTGCAGTTGCGGTGTCAGCGTTAGCTGCTGTCCGAGCTTGAGTTGCAGGGACTGCTTCATGGAACCCCTTGGTACCTCTCTAGGAGTTCAGTTTAGCCCCCTATCTGCGGCGCTCGCAATTGGTTGGCGTAATCTTTGCTTGTCTTGGATCGTCAGATCAGAGCCGGAAGTTTTCGCCGAGATAAACGGCTCGCACCTGTGAATCAGCCAGCACCTCCTCGGGCGTCCCTGACGCAATCACACGGCCTTCACCTACGATGTAGGCGCGCTGGCAGATATCCAGTGTTTCCCGGACATTGTGGTCGGTGATGAGTACCCCGATACCCCGGTCACGGAGGTGGGCGATGATGTCTTTGATGTCGGAGATGGAAATCGGGTCGACACCGGCGAAGGGCTCGTCAAGCAGGATAAAAGCTGGATCGGTCGCAAGTGCGCGGGCAATTTCTACCCGCCGCCGCTCTCCGCCAGACAGCGCCTGACCAAGTGATGCAGCAAGGTGGGTAATGTTGAACTCGTCGAGTAGGCTGTCACAGATCGATTTCCGCTGTTCTCGATTTAACTCGGCGCGAGTCTCGAGAATGGCGAGCAGGTTATCCCTGACACTCATTCTGCGGAATACGGAGGCTTCCTGCGGTAGGTAGCCGATACCCGCCCTCGCTCGCTCGTGGATGGGTAGCGATGTGAGGTCGCGATCGTCGATACGTATTTCTCCGGCATCGGCATTGACCAGCCCGACGATCATGTAGAAGCAAGTGGTTTTGCCGGCGCCATTTGGGCCCAGGAGACCGACTATTTCGCCGGCCGATACCTGCATCGATACGTCTTTGACGACTTCGCGACCGCGGTAAGCCTTGGCCAAGTGATGAGCAACGAGTGTGGCCGCCATTTAGTCAGTCTCGTTGAATGCCTCAGGCGGGATCACCACCTCGACACGTCGGCCACTGTCGTCATCGCCTGCACTGGCCACAACTCTTTGTTCCGTCACCAGATAGTCGATGGTGTCGCCACTGACTGTAGCGCCATCCTGTTCGATATTGGCTTCTGATATCAGGCGCACCAGATCTTCACTGCGGCGATATTCGATGCGATTGGCGGAGGCGCGGATCGGTCCCTCGCCCACCTTGGGTGTTTGCGTCATGGTGGCGGGCTGTCCATCGGCAACGATGAGGTCGGTCTGCTTTTCATCGTGGTGAATGCTGATCAGCTCGGCATTGATGCGCAGAGAGCCTTGCTCCAATTGCACATTGCCTTGATAGCGGGTTACGCCGGCCTGATCATCGCGACTGGCACTATCTGCGGTGATGCGAATGGGTTGGGCGCGGTCTTCGGGCAAGGCGCTGCTGTAGGTCGATAGCAGCATCATTGCCGTTGCGAGCACGCAAATGCCTGACCAGCGGTTTGCCCGTGACTTGACGCTTTCAGTGGCTATGGTTCTATTGTGCATAGCGAGTTTCAACGTCCTCATGGAGCTTGATGAGCTGCCGGTCAAGATCTGCCAGCAGGCCCCTTGCTGTGGTTTCACTGTTTTCGCTGATCAGCTTTACCCGTCCACTGGAGCGGGCGAGCTTGCGTTCAAGATCGAGGTTGAGATGGTTGGCCTGCAAGCTCATGGATGATTCCGGCAGCTGAAGTTCAACCTCTGACTTTAGATTGAGACGAGTGTTCCCGCCCCAGAGTACGCCTTCGCGGGCGCTCGCCGTCCAAGCGCGTTGATCAGAGGTGTTTCCATTGACAAAAATGCCGGCAAGCTCGGTAACGGGTTTTCGCAAGGGCTGCCGCGCCTCTTCGACCGTGATTTTAGATGAGAGGTGTCCGCGATCGTCGAAGTTCCAGTAGATCATCGCTTGTGCATAGGTTTTGGTCAGGTCTTTGTCGCTACTAACCGGCTGGGACCATTGGCTGGGTTGATCCAGTGTGACCCACAGTACCGACACAACAGCAATTGCTGCGACCGTTGAGGCCCTTTTTTTCACTGCCGATATTCCCAGACTACGGCATCCCAATCACCCCGGGCGCGCAGCAGAAACTCACAGAAATCGCGGACAGCGCCTCGGCCGCCGGGACGGGGTGAAGTCCAGTCAGCGCGTGTAATCACCTCGGTCACTGCGTCTGCCGGACAGGCGCCCACGCCCACGGCAACAATTGCGGAGAGGTCGGGCAGGTCATCCCCCATGTAGGCGCATTCACCCAGCGAAAGGCCTCGCTCCGCAGCCAATTCGCGAAGCGCGACAAGCTTATCTTCACGACCTTGCACGACGTGTTGGATGCCGAGCTCTGCAGCTCTGCGCCGCACCAGTTCGGACTGTCTGCCGGTGATCAGTGCTACCTCGATGCCATCCCGCTGCAGCAGGCGGATACCCAGCCCATCTTTGATATTAAATTGTTTAAGCTCTTCGCCCGTGTTGCCATGAATCACGCCGCCGTCGGTGAGCACACCGTCCACATCAAAAGCGGCGAGTCGGATTTTTGCAGCATTGGCGATCAGTTCGGGGGTCATTAGGCGATTCCTGCGCGAAGCAACGACAACAGACTGACTACACCCACCACATGGTGGGCTTCATCGGCGACCACGAGGGCGCTGATGCGATGGTTTTCCATTTCAGCCAGCGCTTCCGCTGCGAGTGTATTTTGGGCAATGCATTTGCCCCCTTTCGACATGTACTGCTCTATTTTATCCGCGTTGACGTCGGGGCGATGCTCCAGCGCCCGGCGGAGATCGCCGTCGGTAAAGATACCCAACAGCCTATTTTCAGCATCGACGACCGTGGTCATGCCAAGCCCCCGGGCTGTGATTTCCATCAGTGCTTCCGCGAGCGTCGAATCTGTCGTCACTTTGGGGACATCCTCGCCGGACACCATAACGTCTTGTACCCGCATCAATAGCTTGCGCCCCAAGGCGCCACCGGGATGCGAGAAAGCAAAGTCCTCGGCCGTAAAGCCTCGCGCCTCCAGCAGGGCGATGGCTAGTGCGTCACCCATGACCAGTGCGGCTGTCGTGCTTGAGGTTGGCGCCAGATCAAGAGGGCATGCTTCTGTGGCAACACCCGCGTCGAGATGCGCGTCGGATGCTTGCGCGAGGGTTGATTGGGCGTTACCGGTCATACTGATGAGCGGGATGCCCAGGCGTTTGAGCAAGGGGAGCAGCGTTAATATCTCGGGCGTCGTGCCACTATTTGATAGCGCGAGCACAACGTCCCGTTCGGTGATCATGCCCATGTCGCCATGGCTCGCCTCTCCGGGGTGAACGAAAAAGGCGGGTGTCCCCGTACTTGCGAGTGTTGCCGCGATCTTGTTGGCGATGTGACCGGATTTCCCCATGCCCGTCACAATGACTCTGCCCTGCACATCAAGCATCAGCTGGCAGGCTTTGACAAAGCCGCCATCATCAAGCCGCTGGCTCAGTGCCTGCACCGCTTCGGTTTCCATGTCGATGGTGCGTCGGGCAGCTTTCAGCAGTTGATCTGGTGCGAAGGGTTGAGAGCTCAAGTCGTTCATCCCATTGATATTTCAGGTGAAGTAAACAGCCAGAGGTAGTAAACCACATAAAGAGACAGGAAAACGGCGCCCGCTCTTCGGCCCAATCGGGCGCGGTGAGTGTTCGCATTCCAGCCCAAGCGGGTCGCCAGCACGAGCGCCAGGGTTGAGATCAATACCATGGGAAGATCCCGCCACACGGCATCTCTTGCCAGAGGCAAATCGCCGAATAGTCCGGGTATCGCCAGCACTACCAGTAAGTTGAACATATTGGAGCCGACCACGGCGCCGATCGCGATATCCGCATGGCCACGCATCGCGCTGACTGCAGAAGCGGCGAGCTCAGGCAGGCTGGTGCCGATGGCGACGATCGTGAGTCCGATGATCAGCTCAGAGATGCCCAAAGTCTCAGCGATATTGATCGAGGCCCACACCAGCGCCCTCGACGAGCCGATCAAAGCGAGTAGGCCCACAAGAAAAACGACCCACGCCCTCGTCAAAGACATGTCGGGGATTTCCGGGGTTTCATCATTGATATCGGGATGCTGGGCATGGCGCACCATACGACCAATAAACAAGGCCAGTCCTGCGAACAGTACGAGCGCATCAAACAATGAGAGCACTCGGTCGGCGAGCAGGGCGAAACACGCTAAAACGGTGATGGTAAGCAGCGGTAAGTCCGTCCGGGCGGTGGTCCGACCCACGGTAATGGGTGAAATGAGCAAGGTTGCGCCCAGCACCATACCGATATTGGCGATGTTGGAGCCGAGGGCATTCCCCACTGCAAGCTCTCCGGAGTCACTGAGTGCTGACATCAGAGACACCAAGATCTCGGGTGCCGATGTGCCCACCGACACGATCGTCATACCAATGAGCAGTGGCGCCATGCCCAGACGGCGGGCGATTGCCGCTGCGCCATCGACGAATTGATCCGCGCTCCAGACGAGCCCCGCAAGGCCGGCCGCAATGATGGCGAGGTCAGTCAGCATGGAACTTGGCGGTGATTTGGGCGGTCAGTGCAAACAACGGTCAAGGGAAAAGGCCTGCGATCGGGTATCATAGGGGAATGGTAGCGAGCGGCGCCTATTTTACCCCAGCGCCCTGCGAAACGGAGAATTCCATGACGAGTAAAATGAATCGGTGGTCATCGTGGCTGCTAGCGTCACTGTTCACGAATTTGCTGTTGATGTCTGCGGTATCCAGGGCTCAGGATGAAACAGGCCCCGGTGAGATCGTTGCTGCAGCAACGGATCGCATCATGGCGGTGGTCGAGGGGGCAGGCGACTACTTTGACGAGGATCCCGAGCGCTATTACCAAGCCATCGGTAGTGAGCTGGAGAAGATCGTCGATTTTCGGAGTTTTGCCCGCGGCGTGATGGGGGACGCGGCCTCCAGTGCGGCCTATCGTGCGCTCGATGAAGCGGGGCAAGCAAAGTTACGCGCCCAGCTCGATCGTTTCACTGAGGTGATGCAGGCTGGTCTGATCCGCACTTACGGTAAAGGCCTGTTGGCATTTGGTGGTTCTCGCACCGAAGTCGCTGGCGCCGAGGTGGCACCCAACAGCGCACGCATTGCCTCGGTCACTCAGCGCGTGTTCGGTGAGGAGGGTGCGGTTTATACCCTGCGCTATCAGATGGGTCAGTACCGTGATGGCAGCTGGAAGCTCCGCAATATGATTATTGAGAGTGTCAATCTGGGCGAGGTTTATCGCAGTCAGTTTGAAGAAGCATTGAGTGCCGCCGACGGCGATATTGATCGCGTCATCGAAGAGTGGAACACGGACGTACCCGATAGTCAGTGAGGTTAGTGCAATGGAAGCCGATCAAGTCAAATCCCTGGTGAGCAGCGCGTTCCCTGATGCCACTGTGTCTGTGGCTCTCGAAATGGGCCACTACACCGTGACCGTTATTAGCGAATCGTTTGCCGGCATGCGGCCGGTTGCACGCCAGCAGCGCGTTTATGCGCCATTGGCCGACATCATCGCTGATGGTGCGATTCACGCGGTTAACATCCGCGCGATGACGCCTGCCGAAGCCGGCTGAGGACGACAATCTTTTGGATAATTTGTTGATTCGCGGGGGGCATACCCTGGCAGGGACGCTCAAGGTTTCCGGGGCGAAGAACGCTGCGCTGCCAATACTCGCAGCCACCTTGCTAACCGCCGATAAGATCACACTGCGCAAGCTGCCTCATCTCCATGACATCACGACGATGATCGAGCTGTTGGGTTGTTTGGGGGTCACGGTAACGATCGATGAGCGTATGGCGATCGAGGTAGATGCGTCTTCTGTCGCTGCGGTTCGTGCGCCCTACGAACTGGTGAAAACGATGCGTGCCTCGATTCTTGTACTCGGGCCGTTGCTGGCGCGTTTTGGCAGTGCGGAGGTGTCCTTCCCCGGTGGTTGCGCTATTGGCAGCCGGCCCGTTGACCTTCATTTGAAAGGGTTGGAGGCGATGGGCGCCGAGATTTCCGTCGAGGATGGCTATATCAAAGCTGTCACTGACGGCCGACTCCGGGGCGCTGATATCACCTTGGAAACTGTCACCGTGGGTGGCACCGAGAATCTGTTGATGGCCGCGGCGCTGGCCGATGGGTTGACCACGCTGCGCAACGCCGCGCGTGAACCTGAGGTAGTCGATCTGGCCCAGTTTCTGCGTGCAATGGGCGCGCGTATCACCGGCGAGGGCTCCTCGACCATCGAAATTGAGGGGGTACCGGCGCTACATGGCTGTGATTACACGGTAATGCCGGACCGCATCGAGGCCGGCACTTACCTGGTCGCCGCAGCGGCAACGGGTGGAAGAGTCAGGCTGGAGGGTGCCAATCCCCATCATCTGGATATCGTGCTAGACAAGTTACGTGAGGCGGGTGCCGAGGTGACCACCGGCGAGGATTGGATAGCACTCGATATGCACGGGGCTCGACCCAAGGCAGTGGACATCACAACGGCCCCTTACCCTGGATTTCCTACCGATATGCAGGCGCAGTTCACCGCACTGAACAGCGTCGCTGAGGGCGCCGGCAGAGTGACCGAGACCGTTTTCGAAAATCGATTGATCCAGACCCACGAGATGAATCGTATGGGCGCAGATATCGTTATCGAAGGCAATACCGCGTTGATTCGAGGGCGAGAGACCCTCAAGGGCGCACCGGTGATGGCCTCCGATCTCCGGGCATCTGCATCCCTGGTTATTGCCGGACTGGTGGCAGAGGGCGAGACCCTGGTTGACCGGATTTATCACATCGATCGCGGTTACGAGTGCATCGAGGAGAAGTTGCAGTCTTTGGGGGCGGACATCCGTCGCCTGTCGAGCTGAGAGGGAGTACGCGCTGTTGTCACCCACAGGCAATGATCTAGTGATCGCCCTGACTAAAGGGCGAATTCTGAAGGAAACCTTGCCACTACTGGCGCGAGCGGGGGTGACCCCTCTTGAGGATATCGAGACCAGCCGCAAGCTGATTTTCGACACCAACCGCGCTGGTGTGCGCCTGGTGCTGTTGCGCGGTTCCGATGTCTGCACCTACGTTCGCCACGGTGCCGCGCACCTGGGGGTTGTTGGCAAAGATATGCTGTTGGAGTACGGCAGCGAAGGTCTGTACGAGCCACTCGACCTCGGCATTGCCCGCTGTCGATTGATGACGGCCGGGTTCGCACAAGCGCCGGCTGATCGACCTCGACTGCGGGTCGCGAGCAAGTTTGTGAACGTCGCGCGTAGACACTACGCCGCAGCGGGGCAGCAGGCTGAAGTGATTCCTCTTTATGGTGCGATGGAGTTGGCTCCCTTGATGGACCTCGCAGATGAAATCGTCGACATCGTAGACACCGGCAATACGCTAAAAGCCAATGGCATGGTGCCGCTGCAACACATTGCTGATGTGTCCAGCCGGCTGGTGGTGAATAAAGCCGCTATGCGGACGCATCGCTCAGCGATCACCGAGCTGACTGAAGCGCTGCGCGCTGCAGTGGGCGAACCACAGGCGGAGTCGGCCTGATGTTGATACAGCGGCTGAAGGCCGATACCCCCGATTTCGATGCCAAGTTTGCGGCGCTCACGGCGCGCCCCGACGATCGCGATCCCGCGTTGACCCAGCAGGTGGCCGATATTCTTTCGGCGGTGCGTGAGCGTGGCGACGAGGCCGTGGTGGAGTTCACTGCGCGGTTTGATCGGCGGCAAGTTGATACTGTTGATCAACTGCTGCTCGACAGCACCGTCATGGAGGAGGCTCTGGCCGCACTGCCAGACGAGCAGCGACAGGCGCTTGAGACCGCGGCTGACAGGATAAGGTCGTACCACCAGCACCAGGTTGCCGAGTCCTGGGAGTTTGCGGATGCCCAGGGCAATCGTCTCGGGCAGCGTGTCACGCCGCTCAAACGTGTGGGGTTGTATGTGCCGGGTGGCAAAGCCAGTTATCCCTCATCGGTGCTTATGAACGCGATTCCCGCGCGTGTCGCCGGCGTTGAGCAGGTTATTATGGTTGTGCCTGCGCCGGGGGGGGAATTGAATCCTCTGGTTTTGGCGGCAGCAGCCGTGGCGGGTGTGGATTGCATTATTACTGCAGGTGGCGCCCAGGCCGTGGCGGCGCTGGCCTACGGCACCGAGCGTATCCCCGCGGTCGATAAGATTGTAGGCCCCGGGAACCGCTATGTTGCGGAGGCAAAACGCCAAGTGTTCGGGGTGGTCGGCATCGATATGGTGGCTGGGCCCTCAGAGATTTTGATCCTCGCTGACGGCTCGGTTGACCCTGCGTGGATGGCAATGGACCTTTTCTCGCAAGCGGAGCACGACGAGCAGGCGCAAGCAATATTGATCAGTCCTGACGCGGATTACCTTGATCGAGTGGCGGCAGCGATAGAGGCGGCGCTACCCGACATGCCGCGTGCCGACATCATTCGCGCTTCCCTCGGTCAGCGCGGCGCGTTGATTGAGGTGGCCGATATGGCGGAGGCGGTGGCGCTCAGCAACCGTATCGGGCCTGAACATCTGGAGTTGGCGGCGGCCAATGCAGAGCTCTGGGTGGATCATATTGAGGTCGCGGGCGCTATTTTTGTTGGGGCTATGAGCTCAGAGTCGCTCGGCGATTACTGTGCCGGGCCGAATCATGTGCTTCCTACCTCGGGCACGGCGCGTTTTTCGTCGCCATTGGGCGTCTACGACTTCCAGAAGCGAAGCTCGTTAATACATTGCTCTCCAGAAGGGGCGCGGGCGCTTGGCAAAACCGCGTCTGTGTTAGCCCGGGGCGAAGGGCTGGTCGCGCATGCTCGCAGCGCGGAGTTGCGCTCGGAGTAGGCCGCCTCGACGGCGTTAGCTGTTAACGCCGGGGCGAGTGCCGACAATGGCTTCCATTTCCAGTTTGGTCGTGCCACGTTCGACACCCACAGTGATGGCCTCGCCCGGTCGTAGTCTGGCAATTCGATGCATAGCGACCCTGCCATCATCAATGGTGGCGCCGTCTAGAGAAACAATCGCATCACCCACCTGAATGCCCGCTTGCTGAGCGGGGCCGCCGGTGCTGAGTTCAGAGACCACGAGTCGTGTTTGTGGATTGCCAGCGCGATCCACTGCCGCTCTGAGCTCAACGCTGACACCTAGCCAGCCGCGCACGACTTTGCCGTAGCGGATCAGGTCTTCCATCACGAATGCCGCCAGGTTGCTGGGCGTCGCGAGATTGATGCCGATACCTGAGCTATCCTGTGTTGCATCTCCGTTAGCGGTAAAGATGAGGGTGTTAATCCCCACCAGGCGGCCGCGGGTATCAATCAGCGCGCCACCCGAGCTACCAAAATGGATGCTGGCATCGGTCTGTATGTAATCCTCATAGGCGGACATTTGCAGTCCGTAGCGGCCCAGGCCGGAAATGATGCCCTGGGATACCGAGTGTCCAAAGCCATAGGGGTTGCCGATCGACAACACAATGTCACCCACGCTGATTTGGTCGGAGTCCGCGACTTCGATCGGCGTCAGATTGTCGAGATCGGTCTTCAGGATGGCGAGATCCGTGGCCGGATCGCTGGCGATGACAACTGCGTTGGCTGTTCTCCCGTCATGCAGTCGAATCTGGATCAGCTCTGCGTCAGCAATGACATGATTGTTGGTGATGATGTGGCCTTCATTGCTCATGATGACCCCTGATCCCAGCGAACTCTCGAGTCGCTGGCTAATTCGGTTGGTACGCAGGAAGCGTCTCAGCAAAGGGTCGTTCAGTGGGTAGCTGCGTTGGGTGACAAGCTTTGCCGTGTAGATGTTGACCACCGATGGCGTCGCTTGGGCAACCACGTTTCTGTAGCTATCGGGCCGCGGGTCGCGGGGGCTGAGTAGCGGTTGATGGAGTACCCATCGATCGAGAATGAGCACTGCAGCGAGCAGGCCGGCGAGCGCGGGCCAGATAAAACTCTGGATGAAATCTCTCAAGGTGGCTCCCATCTTTTTTTGTGGGCCGAGCAGGCGGTAAGCTCGGCGTCATTTAGCCAACATGATAAAGGGGATTTCATGTCTGTCACCCGGGATCGACTATTGGCGGCACTCGACGATCTGCTGCAACCTGCCAAATTCCGCGATTACTGCCCTAACGGGCTGCAGGTTGAGGGTCGCTATGAGATTCGGCGATTGGTGTCCGGGGTGACGGCGTGTCAGGCGTTGCTTGATGCTGCGGTGGATTGGCAGGCGGATGCCATCCTTGTGCATCACGGGTACTTTTGGCGGGGAGAAGCCGACCCGCTGGTTGGTATGAAGGCACGCAGGATTCGCACCTTGCTGACCAACGATATCAGTCTTTTCGCGTATCACTTGCCATTAGATTGCCACCCGACGCTTGGCAACAACGCCGGATTAGGCCGGGCTCTGGGGGTAGAGACGTTTGCATCGCTGGATCCTACCGATGACACGCTGCCCGTTTTTGTAGGCGAATTGCCCGAGTCTATTGCCCAGTCGCAGATCGCATCGCAGCTGGAGGCTGCTCTCGGTCGGTCGGTGGTCTCAGTGGCTGAACGCCCGGTGCGGCGTATCGCCTGGTGCACTGGCGGTGGTCAGTCTTATATCGAGGACGCGGCTGATGCCGGCGCTGATCTGTTTGTATCCGGCGAAATCTCCGAGCAAACGGTCCATGTCGCAAGGGAGCGAGGTATTGGTTTCATTGCTGCGGGGCATCATGCGACCGAGCGTTTCGGCGCTCGCGAGGTCGGCACGTGGGCGAGTCGCGAATTTGCGTTGGAACACCAGTTTATCGATATCGACAGCCCAGCCTGAGATGCCTTGGCCGAGACAGGTTAGGCGCTCGCCTTCTCTGAGGGGTCGAGGGGTGTGGCGGTTTTTTCCAGGCCGAAATCCTCTGCCAGCTGACCGTGCTCGTCCGGACTTCGCCGGGGGGCGTAGTCCAGCGGCTGCTGCACCTCTACCAATTGCGGGGGGATTTCTCCGTCATCGCGGGTGCCCAAGGCGTTAGCAGGCACCACAACCTCGCCGTCACAAAGCTGCTCGGCGCCGGTGGCAACGTGCTGGTAAACCGAGCGATAGTCCTCCGTTAGGCGATTCAATAGCTCTGCAGTGCGGGAAAAGTGCTCGCGCACCTCTGACTCGTAATCGTTCCGCTCCTGGACCGCTCGGTCGAGCCGCGCTTCGAGGTCGCGGACGACGTCATCGCCTACCGGCTTGCGGCCGCCGATCCACCAGCCCAAGCCCAGACCCACCAAAAGCGATGCCGCCGCTGCGGCAACGAGTGTCGTGACAGAAAACATAAACACCTCCTAGAGGGCACATTGTACTCTGCTTGCGCGCAACCTGTGCCCCAAATGCGCACTTTTGATGAGCGTTTGATGAGCGTTGCTCCAAGGCCTCGTGGCCGATAGAGTGCTCCCCCGGTAAAAGCACGGCCGTGAGACCTTCCCTCTAATGACCCCCATGGCGCGTTACCAGCACGATCTGGAGCGCAATAATTTTCAGCCCGATGCGGCGCAGGCGAGAGCCGTTGCACTGCTCCAAGACCTTTACGAGCGTTTGCTGCGACGTGAACAGCGTGAGCGTCGGCTCGTATCTCGATTGCGGTATTGGCTCAGTGGGTCGCGCCCGCCTGAGCGTGGCCTTTACTTCTGGGGCGGGGTGGGGCGTGGCAAAACCTACCTGGTGGATACTTTCTTTGAGAGCCTGCCGATTGAACGTAAGCTGCGGGTGCATTTTCACCGGTTCATGCAGAGGGTGCACGAGCGTCTGACCGCACTCGACGGAGAAAAAAATCCGCTGCAAATCGTTGCTGAAGAGTTCGCCCGTGATGCGTTGGTGATTTGTTTCGATGAGTTTTTCGTCAGTGATATCGCCGATGCCATGATTCTGGCAGGGTTGATGTCCGCGCTGTTCGATCGCGGCGTCACTTTGGTGGCGACATCGAACATTGAGCCGGAGAACCTCTACAAAGATGGGCTACAGCGGGCGCGTTTTCTGCCCGCGATTGCGCTGTTAGAAACGCACACGCAAGTCGTCAACGTTGATGCTGGCGTGGACTATCGCTTGCGCACGCTGACTCAGGCCGCGTTGTACCAGCATCCCAATGATGCGGCGGGCGAGGCGATGTTGGCTGAGCGGTTTGCAGCCCTGACCCATCAAGCGGCCGCAGCGTCGACCGAGATCGAGATCAACCATCGACAAGTGCGGCTCGAGCGGGTATCCGAAGGCGTGGCCTGGTTTGCCTTTGATACACTCTGTAGGCAACCGCGCAGTCCCAGCGATTTCATCGAGCTTGCTCGAGTTTTTCATACAGTGCTGCTCGCCGATGTGCCGATAATGAAAGGCGGCGACGAGGACGTGGTAAGGCGCTTCATCAACCTGATCGATGAGTTTTATGACCGGAACGTGAAGTTGATTATTACCGCCGAAGGCCCCGCGGATGCGCTCTACAGCGGTTCATTGTTGGCCTTTGAGTTTCAAAGAACCCTGTCTCGGCTGCAGGAAATGCAGAGCCACGAGTACCTCGCCAGGGAGCATCGCCCCTGAAACCCAATCTGAGAGTGAGTGAAATTCACGCTTGAAAGGGCGGGGGTGTTCCATTAACATCCCGCGCTCTCTGAAATCTGCCCATTATTGAAGCGATAGTTATGAAAACCTACAGCGCCAAGGCGAGCGACGTACATCACGACTGGTTCGTCGTCGACGCCGAAAACAAGACTCTCGGGCGCCTGGCGGCTGAGATCGCGCATCGTCTGCGCGGCAAGCACAAGCCCGAGTACACCCCACACATGGATATGGGTGACTACATTGTTGTCGTCAACTGCGAGAAAATCCGGGTAACCGGTGCCAAGCAGACCGATAAAATGTATCACCACCACACCGGGTACCCGGGTGGCCTGAAGTCTTTCACTTTCGAAAAGTTGATCGAGCGGGCTCCCGAGCGTGTGTTGCAGCGAGCCGTGAAAGGCATGTTGCCCCGCAACCCGCTGGGTCGCGCCATGTTCAAGAAGCTCAAAGTCTATGCAGGCCCTGAGCACCCACACGCTGCCCAGCAGCCGCAGACGCTGAACATCTGAGGAGACTGATAATGGCCACTGCACAATATTACGGCACCGGTCGACGCAAGACGTCTACCGCACGGGTGTTCCTCAAGAGCGGCACCGGTAACATCACTATTAACGGTCGTACGATCGACGAGTACTTCGGTCGTGAAGTGGCGCGCATGATTGTGCGTCAGCCTCTCGAGCTGACAGAGAACGTTGAGAAGTTTGATGCCAACGTCACTGTTGTGGGCGGCGGCAGCTTCGGTCAGGCGGGTGCTATTCGTCATGGTCTGACGCGAGCATTGATGGATTACGATGAGTCTCTGCGTCCGACTCTGCGAGCGGCTGGCTATGTCACTCGAGACGCCCGTGAGGTTGAGCGGAAGAAAGTGGGTCTGCGCAAGGCGCGTCGTCGTCCGCAGTTCTCCAAGCGCTGATTTCACGGTTTGGAATCAGAGCGAAAAGCCGGCACTGCCGGCTTTTTTTATGCGTAAAGCTTGTCAAGCGACAGCTATCACAGGGTTCGGCCTTGCTGCTGGGCAGGTCGACCATTAAAATCTGGGCGCTTGAGAAAACCACAGCAGTTTTGTCATAGGCCAAGCTGCCCAAGGTGTGTGTCCACATCACGCACCCCAACTACTCATCCGGAGAGCATTCCATGAGCGATACCGTCGGCATGAGCGACACGCCAGCGCAAGAGCGCGCCTCCAATCAGACCCGCCGCCGTTTTTTGACGGCTGCAACCTCCGCTGTGGGCGTTGCGGGCGTCGTAGGCGTCGCGGTGCCTTTTTTGGGTTCCTGGAACCCGTCTGAAAAAGCCAAGGCAGCCGGCGCCCCGGTCAAGGCTGATATCAGCAAGCTCGAAGCGGGTCAGATGGTGGTTGTAGAGTGGCGTGGTAAGCCCGTCTACGTGCTGCGCCGCAGTGAAGAGCAGCTCGCGAATCTCGGTAAGCTGGACGACACCCTGAAGGATCCGGCATCGGAGATTTCCGATCAGCCCGCCTACATTGAGGGTGAAGCGCGTGCTATTCGCCCTGAGGTGTTGGTGGTCATTGGGCTCTGCACGCATTTGGGTTGCGCCCCTAAATACCGTCCGGAAGTTGGTGCGGCCGACATGGGCGGTGATTCTTGGCTGGGCGGCTTCTTCTGCCCCTGCCACGGTTCGAAATTCGATCTGGCGGGTCGCGTTTATAAAGGCGTTCCCGCATCGACCAACCTCGTTGTCCCGCCCTATTCCTACGAGGGTGACAATGTTCTTGTAATCGGCGTAGACGCGGAGGTCGCGTAATGGAAAAGGCATTACAAGGGTTCATCGGCTGGATTGACCAGCGGCTCCCTCTTACCCGCACCTGGAATACGCACATGGGCGAGTACTACGCGCCCAAGAACTTCAACCTTTGGTATTTCTTCGGTGTCTTCTCGCTCATCGTTCTCGTCAATCAGTTGTTGACAGGGATCTGGTTGACGATGAACTACACCCCCAGTGCTGAAGAGGCGTTTGCTTCAGTTGAGTACATCATGCGTGACGTGGAGTACGGCTGGCTGCTGCGCTATATGCATTCAACGGGTGCATCAGCCTTCTTCGTGGTGGTTTATCTGCACATGATGCGGGCCTTGATGTATGGCTCCTATAAAAAGCCGCGGGAGCTGATCTGGATCTTCGGCATGCTGATTTTCGTCGTACTGATGGCTAAGGCGTTCGTCGGCTATGTGTTGCCGTGGGGTCAGATGTCCTACTGGGGCGCCCAGGTAATCATTTCTCTGTTTGGCGCTATTCCGGTGGTGGGCGAAGACATCGTGACATGGATTCGCGGCGACTACTTGATCTCGGGGATTACACTCAACCGATTCTTTGCGCTGCATGTCGTCGCCTTGCCGATCGTGTTGCTGGCTTTGGTGGTTCTGCACATCCTGGCGTTGCATGAAGTTGGCTCCAACAACCCCGACGGCGTCGAAATCAAGAAGCACAAGGATGCCAACGGTGTGCCACTCGACGGGATCAAGTTCCACCCGTACTACTCGGTTCATGACCTCAAAGGCATTGCCGTATTCCTGTTCTTCTTCTGTGGTGTGATTTTCTTTGCACCCGAGATGTCAGGATATTTTCTGGAGTACGCGAACTTTGAGCAGGCGAATGCGCTGAAGACGCCGGAACATATTGCCCCGGTTTGGTACTTCACACCGTTCTACTCTGTACTGCGTGCCGTGCCAGATAAGTTCTGGGGTTTTGTGTTCTTTGCTGCATCGGTGGCAATTCCGTTCGCGCTGCCTTGGCTCGATCGTAATCCGGTGAAGTCCTGGCGCTATCGCGGTACGCTGAATCGCGTCATGCTGATTTTGTTCGTCGCATCGTTCCTGATTCTGGGTGTTTTGGGTGTGAAGGCGCCGACGCCGGCACGCACGGTTCTTGCACAGATTTGCTCGATCTACTACTTCCTGTTCTTCCTAGCGATGCCGGTATGGAGCAGTCTTGACAAGACCAAGCCGGTACCTGAGCGTGTGACCATGGATGGCGGGCTGGGCTTTTTCAAGAGCGCAGGCTTGCTGGCGGTCATCGCAGTATTGACAGTACTGCCGCTCAAGGTAGTTGGTGCGGAATCCGCTCACAGCTGCGGCACGATCGATTGCGATCCCATCGAGGTGGATGCATCCGATAAGGCGTCACTGCAGCGTGGCGCCGCGCTCTACACCAACTACTGCATGGGTTGTCACTCCCTCCAATACTCACGCCACAATCGTGTCGCCAGAGATTTGGGTATTCCCGAGGATTTGTACAAGGCTAACCTGATGTTCGACCCGGAAATCAAAATCGGGTCGTTGATGGACAATGCGATGGATAAGGCGAACGCCAAAGTCTGGTTCGGTGCCACGCCACCTGACCTGACACTGGTTTCGCGAGCGCGGCAGCCCGAGTGGCTTTACACTTACCTGCGAAATTTCTATCAGGACGATTCGCGCCCTTACGGTGTCAACAATCGGGTGTTCAAGGACGTGGGCATGCCTCACGTTTTGATGGAGTTACAGGGTATGCCCGAGTGTGCGGCAGGTGGTGAAGGCCACATGGATCCACTCAGCGGTGAGATGGTGGCGGGCTCAGCGTGTGGCAAGCTGGAAATTGCCGCGGCGGGCATGATGTCGACCGCCGAATTTGATCAGGCAATGTACGACCTTGTGAATTTCCTCGCCTACACCGCGGAACCCATCAAACTGGAGCGGCAGCGTATTGGGCTTTACGTCATGCTGTTCCTCGCGGTCTTCTTCGTATTTGCGTCGCTCCTGAGCCGTGAGTATTGGAAAGACGTTCACTGATTTTCCTGCCCGACCCAAGCGGTCGGGCTTTTTCTTTCTTGATTGCCTCGCAACCGGAGCAACTGCATGAAACTTTCAGATGACGCCTCAGGTGTCGTGTCCAAGCGTTCTTCAATGACGCTTTTCTCTGATAACACTAGCCACTACAGCCATCGCGTTCGCATTGTTCTCGCCGAAAAAGGCGTCACTGTTGACTTGGTGGAGTCTGAAAACGGTGTCGCACCGCCGGAACTCGGTGATCTGAATCCCTACAACAATATGCCCACATTGGTGGATCGCGACCTCGTACTCTATGAGTCAAAGGTCATGATGGAGTATCTGGATGAGCGTTTCCCTCATCCACCGCTGTTGCCGGTGTATCCGGTCGCACGCGCCGAGAGCCGTCTGTTTATGTATCGGATCGAGCGGGATTGGTGCGCACTGGTTGATGCGATCCAGAATTCGCGCAGTGACAACGTGGTGACACGATCGGCTAAAGAGTTGCGTGAGAGCCTGCTGGCCATCGCTCCCATCTTCGCGGAGAAGCCGTTCTTTATGAGCGATGAATTTACACTGGTGGATTGCTGCATTGCGCCGATTTTGTGGCGTCTGCCGTCGCTGGGTGTTGATATCCGCCCAAGCAAACAGTCGAAGCCGCTGCTGCAGTACATGGAGCAGTTGTTTGCCCGGGAGGCGTTCCAGGAGAGCCTGTCGGTGCAGGAGCGGGAGATGCGCAGCTGAAGCGCACTGTGCCGTGACCCCGAGTCGTCCCTATATTATCCGCGCGATCTACGAGTGGATCGTCGATAACGACTGTACACCCCACTTATTGGTGAATGCGGAAGCCGACGGCGTACTGGTGCCAGAGGCTTACGTCTCTGATGGCCAGATTGTGCTCAATATCTCGCCTACCGCAGTGATGGGTTTGGAAGTGGGTAATGAGGCGATTGCCTTCAATGGACGATTCGGCGGTGTTCCGCAGGATATTTACGTGCCGATCGGTGCCGTGATGGGGATATATACCCGTGAGAATGGTCAGGGGATGATTTTCGAATCCCCCGCCGAGCCTGAGCCACCGGAACACGACCCAACGCCGCCACCGGAGCGGGGGAAGCCTGCTCTCAAGATTGTAAAATAGGGTCGATCAGCTCAAACAATTTGACGACTTTGCGCACGTTCTCAATGCCTCGTGCAACCGCTGCGGCGCGATCGGCTTCTTCGCTGCTCACCAATCCCATCAGGTAGACAACGCCGTTTTCAGTCACGACTTTTACCCGAGAGCCGGGGGTGTCGCTGCGAAACAGCAGTGCTGATTTGACTTGGGTAGTGAGCCACACATCCTGGGAGCGAACCTTGCCAGATGTTGTCGGAGCGACCTCAAGCTCATTGTAGATGCGCCTTACGCCCTCGATATCGCGGACTTCGTTGGCGGCTTTCTGTTTGAGTCCTTCTGATTCGACTTGCCCTGCGATCAGCACGTAGCCGTTGTAAGACACGATAACGAGGTTGGCCTCATCAAAACCGTCGTCTGCAGCTTTGATATTAACGATGGCTTTGGTCTCAATGCTCTCGTCCTCAAGTCGCTGCGCAACGGTGCGCTTGCCAGGATCTTCCTCAATGGGGCCTGACTCCACCGCCGCCAACATCGATCCACAGCCACTGATGAGTGGTAAGAATATGGCCATTACCCAGACCGCTATCGCTTTACGCACGCTTTTATCCTCCTATTCACCAAATGTGATGATATCGATCAGTTCGGCAAGACACAGGGCTGTTGCTTGATTGAGCAGCAGCCGGGAACTGGGGCTTGCCTCCGGATACACCAGGCTGAGCCCGGGTCCCTGCTGCCCAAACCAGACCGCCTCAAAACCTCGGTGCGCAATGGCGGTCGCCATACTTTCAATCGCGGTGTCATCGAGGTTGGCGGCGAAAACCAGAGCCAGATCTCCGGGTTGGCCCAATGCTTCGATTTGCCCCGCGATCCACGCAACACCTGCCGCACAGGGTTCCGCGGTACGCGCGATGAGTTCGACAGTGGGAAGCGCCGGGCGTTCCCGATACAAGCCGCTGCGGAGTAATTCGGCGAGGGTAATCGCCGGACCTGCGTCCAGCGCGGCCGCAATGACGATCAGTTTTTTTTCGCTCAGCAGCGTGTTGACGGCCTGTTCTGCGGCGGCGCCGGCGACATCGGCAATGGCATCCACTGAGAGGCTGGTGTGCTCAATGTGACCCTGAAAGGCAGTCGCTACACGCTCGTAATAGTCCAAGTGCCGGTCCTCATCAGAATCCACTGTCGACGCCCCGCAGCCATCGCGGTGCCACTTCGTTGGTCTGCCCAGGGTCGAAGGCGATCACATCAAACCGGCAAGGCTTGCCTGCTAGTTCGGGGTATCGTTTCAGCAAAAGCATGGCGGTTCTGCGCAG
>JAZBOZ010000056.1:0-2273 GCA_036351405.1 Halieaceae bacterium | reverse complement strand
TTCCGCGCACCTACACTGTTCGAGCAATTCGCATCGGGGGTGCATGGTGGTGTCGCTGCAATACAAATCGGCAACCCCGATCTTGAGCCGGAGCGCTCCCTCAACACCGACCTGTCTTTACGCTGGCGTTACGATGCGTTTGATGGATCGGTGACGGTGTACAACAACGAGATCGATGATTACATCTACTTGACGAGCAGCGGCGATAGCGCGCCGAATGGGCTCCCCATTTTTAATCACGAGCAGACTAATGCGACCCTTCAGGGCGTTGAGGTCGAGATGGAATGGTCGCCCGCGCCACATTGGCAGATCCGCACGGTAGTCGACATTATCAGTACTGAGAACGATGCCACTGGCGAAAATTTACCACTGACACCCGCCAATGAGCTGCTGACAGAGGTCACGTGGCGACCTAATGATCGTTTTGGTCTGCGTGATTCATATGCGCGAGTGGGTGTCCGCTACTCGGAGGGTCAAACCGCCGCGCCCGGTGAGCCTTTCGAACAGTTCGATCGTAATCCAGTCTTCGGTAGTGCATCGACCGATAGCTATTGGCTGATTAATGCGTCGATGGGAGGACTGATAAGTGGCCCTGCAGGTCGCGACATTCGCCTCAACCTGGAAGTGCGTAATGCATTTGACGAAACTTACCGGGACTTCCTAAACACCTATAAAGCCTATGCACTCAATCCGGGTCGTGACGTTCGAGTAACCTTTGAAATACCGTTTAAAGGCTAACCTTGATCATTGGCAACCCCTTTGATCACCGCAAACTTAGCTTGGGCCGATCTCCAACTTTACTGAGTTTGCGTGAGCTGCAGATAGCGGAAGTGCAGTGTATGAGTGATCAGCAGATGGTCGACTAGCCACGCTCGAGTCCGTCAATACTGAGCATCAGCCGGGGCTGGCCGCCCGGGTCCGGCGATCGGTGCACAAAGCCGTAGCCCTCATTGCCTGGCCAACTCTCACCCTTGCATAACAGCACAGCGCCTGCTGGCAGCTGCCGCACGGTGGCACCGCTGGTCAGCACTGGCAAGGCACTGGGATCCGCGACCGGCTTTCCCAAGTCACGCCGGTCAACTTCTTCATTGCTGAGATACTCGGTGCCCGCACCGGCGTAAGTGGTCAACAGCCGACAAACGACTCGATCCACGTGAAAGCGGGGACACATTGGACGATCAAGAGTCTTCAAGCGCAGACCGAGGTGGCTCACTTCGAACAAACAGGCATACATGTCAGCCAGTTGAATCACATCTTCTCGCAGCGCCCGCGGCGCATTAGGCAGCATTCGCTCAACCCATGGCGCTACGGCATCAGGCGTTAGACAGGCTTCCAGCGTCACATTGCCCATGCGACGCAGTGCATCGGGCGACAGCTGGGGGGGCTCACGCTCCCAGATCGCCGCATTAACGTCAGATTCATAAATGTGGGTCATAGCTTCAGGCTCGCTGCCAACGGCAATACCCGCACCGAAGGCAGACCGTACATCGACCCGTTGTGACAAAAGACTCATCAAAACTCCCAATCACGAATAAGAAAAACGGCCGACGGGGTGACCGACAAGATATGTTATAAGATATCATTAAGAACGGAGTCAACAGGTGCCTTGTGATGAAGCGACGACAACTACTCAAAGCGACAGGAACGGCTTTTGCCGCACTGGCGATGAGCGGCGCTCGGGCGCACCGCGCACTGACATCAGTGTCGACACAGGGTTACGGACCGTTAATTGAGGACCCGGAGGGCTTGCTGTCGCTACCGCAAGGCTTCCGCTACCAGACGTTATCGCGTCTTGGTGATGCCATGAGCGATGGGCTCAGCGTGCCTGATAAAGCCGATGGTATGGGCTGTTTTGAACGTGCCGATGGCACATGGGCGTTGGTCAGAAACCACGAGTTACTGCCGTCCGATGATTCAGGCGGCAGCCTTGATGCGGGCTATGGGACGCTCAATGGCACCGTGCTGCCCGGCGGCACAACACATATCGTCCTGGATCCAGAGACGCTCGCCGTCAAACAGCAGTTCCGCTCCCTGAGTGGCACCATTAGAAATTGTTCTGGCGGCGTGACGCCTTGGGGGACTTGGTTGACCTGCGAAGAAGCGCCTGTGAGCCCAGAGTTGCCAAAGGGTAAAGGGCTTTCAAAAACCCACGGCTGGGTCTTTGAAGTGCCTGCAGACGCCGAAGGTCCTGTAATACCCGAACCACTGTACGCCATGGGTCGTTTCAACCATGAGGCCGCGTGCGTCGATCCGCGAACCGGTGTTGTGTATCT
>JAZBOZ010000055.1:0-3848 GCA_036351405.1 Halieaceae bacterium | reverse complement strand
CGTCGGCGCCTGAACTGATCGGCGTCGCTTGTTCGGCGGTCTTGATCTGCTCTCCCCCCATGCTCGATCCCCGATCGTTGTGCTCGGACAAGTCTAGCGCCTATACCCTTGGCTGAGGGCATGCTCGGTAGTCAGGCGAGCGGCAAAGGGTTCAGGACGACTGCAGGTTTTGATTGTCGGTGAGGGTGGTCTCGATCGCACAGCTTGCCGCAGTTTGGCCTTGCGCTTGCATTTTGCAGCTGTCCTGGCTTGACAATTTCAGGGGGGGAAGCCATATATTCGCGACCGCGACTTGTGTCACCGTGCGCTTTCGCACGCTACCTGTGCATGCTTTTTATGAGGAGAATCCTATGGTTATTAAGACCATTGCGAGCAGGGCATTGATCCTCGCGGCGCTGTCAATACCGTGTGCGGCACAAGCGGCTGACCCCTTCGGTGTGCAGACGCTTATTTCGGTAGACACGCCCAGCAAGCTCGTCGTTGGAGAGCTGAACAATTCCATCGTTGGGCACCTTGCCCCCTGTATGGTGATGGGAGAATACTGCCCGGCAATCTGGGTCGGCCTCTATCAGGATTCTAAGCAGATCGGCACACTCGTGAAGACGGGACCATCGCATTGGCGCGAATATGCTTATGCGCCTCATACAAGAGTTGGCACTGCCCGGTTCAACTTCAGGGAAACCGGGCGCAGTGGCAACGTGATTCAGCTAGACGATTCGTCCCGTGGTGTCCAGCTTGAGATCGACCTAGACGATGGCGTAGTCCGGTATGGCGAAGACGGCGGGCCGAAGCGCATCCTCTACAAGGCGTCGGCGCGAAAAAAAGGAAGGTAGCGGTTCAGAAAAGCGCCCGTCTGAGGCGCATCCAGCCGATAACAATCCGAATCCGCCAGACGGCAGTCGGCCTTCCATGCAGGTCGCCGAACGATTAGCCCAGGATAGTCTCGCACTTTCGGCTGCGAAGGTTCCAGCGCGCTGCAGGCGGGCAGCGCACGCTGGCTCCGTTCAAGGACAACCAGACTCCGTCTCAGAGTCCACAGGCCGGTTGGAACCGGCGTCTTGCAGTCACGGCACCCCGAGCCGATCAATATCACGTCCCCATCGATCTCGATCTTGACCACCATACCATCCATCGGCCGCGTGTCCCGACCGTAGACGGTTGCACTCATCGCCCGGGCCATCTTGACGTCCGGGTGGCCGAGGACGGCGTTCACCGCGGCGAGCTCCGGTGCATTGCAAGTCGGAAGGAGGACGCCCTGACTTGCAGCATCGATAGCACTGTGATTTACTCAGGATTGACGAATCGCAATGCGAGGCACTTGATGCAGACATTCTGTGGACTCCGTACACGTCGTTCATGGGCCAACAAGTTCCAGCTTGGTAGGTTCAACGTCTTTCTAATCGTTGCCGCCTTAATTGGAGCTGCTCTGCTTGGGTCTGCCTCGGCAGCCGCATCGAGGCTCCCCCCGCAGCGCGACACCTGCCCGGGTGCGGCGCGGGCAGACTCTAGAGGCGTAGACGCTAAAACCATCACCCGGCTCTGCCGTGGGGCAGAACACGACCCCGCGCCCGCTGACTGTCTTGCACGCGTTCTCAGAGAGGGGGAGGTGAAGGCGTTCGGCCGGCAATACTTAGGTGTGTCTCAGAGCGTCGAGCTATGTGCCGGTACAATTGATGCTTCTGCCCGCATCAATTGCTTTCGGCAGCGGCATCTGCAGCATAGCCAGCCCGTTAAGATGGCCATCGAGGGTTGCTCTCAAGTGGCTCGCGCCCCAGTCACCATCTCGACTGAACCCATCAGCTATCATTTTAACAATCTCAGCGGAAGGGGCCTGACGCTAGTGCCGATTGGTGGTGAGTACCAAGGGCGCACAATCTATCGCACTCCCGTTATTCTGCAGCCAATGCAACGAAAACAGATTCAGCTTGTGCCTGGTACCGAGGTACAGGTGCTACAAACCTCCGACGGCACCGGTGCGGCCCCCCTCTACTCTTTGACAGTCGGTAATTGGGACTACCTGATGCTTACCGATACCGAGGCGCTGTTTGACTGAGTGGCGATAGGGTATGCGGTTGGTGGAGTCGTCAATGGGTGAAGCAAACCTATCCTTGCCTTTAGGCCGGTGAGTGCCCGAGCATCCCAGCGCGCGCTAATCACCCGATATATTTCTGTTAACGGCTTTGCGAGAGCCATCAGTATCTATGCTTCAGGAGTTAATCCTATGCCTAAATTTGGGGCGTTTGGTCTATTTAGATTGCTGGCGATTGGGTTTCTTTGTTTTGTCGGTATCAGTGCTTGTGTAACGCAACCAGTCGCAGAGAAAAGAGCGATTGAAGCTGGTCCAATCTGGAACCAGGCGGACGCGGAGATAAAATGCCCGAAAGTTGCAAAAGAAAATAACGGTATATGGACGGGGCAGTGGTGGACCACGATTGAAGGGCAAATGTCGGTCTGCCAAATTCAGTCATCTTAAACTTCGAATACCAATCTGCCGCTTGTATCCGAACATAATGCCTCAGCTTGCTGTGTAGAAGACGAACCAACCACGCTGATTGGCAACGGCTGCTCTTGAGGCCATTACCTCGACCCCCGTACTCCTAACCTAGATTACGAAGCAAGGCGAGACTTCCATGAGATATCCAACAGCTATTGTCATCGCTTAGGCTTTGCTACCGACCACGATATTGATGTCGGGCAAAGCCGCGGCCGGTGAGTGTATAGACTCTCCAGTGCCAGCAGAAGCATCGTCAGCAGGAGCGAAAGCCCAGCTTAGTAAGAAGCGTGCAGGACGGTGGGCGAAAAGCAATTGGGAAGCAGCAGTAACTTACTATCATGGCGGTCTTTTTGCTGACTGGGATAATGCTAAGAACAGGAAAGAGGAGCGGGGCGTCACGGAAAAGGTAATAGGAGGGTCACGCTTAATGGTACTCCTTATGCTGACTAGGTTTTGCGCTTGTTCTTCATTTCTAGACTGGCCACCTAGTACTTGGAGAAGCCGCAGTGTCTCTATCGCGTATCGCCACGATTAGCAGTTGTCTGTGAATTGCGAGCCCGCCTGCCATTGCCCAAACCTCCGACGTCGATCTGGAACCAGGCGGATGCGGAACAGAAATACCCAAATATTGCCAGACAAAACAATGCGACCTAGATTGGAAAATGGTGGACAACTGTCCAGGGCCAGGTGTCGGTTTGCGAGATCCAGTAGTCGGCGATGTTAAGCCCGAGCAGCGGTAGAGAGCTTGGCCGTAGTTATTGCCTGTAGGCTAAGCCTTACCTGACACCGTCCCGCCCAGGATCGGAATTGCCATCGTTGACGCAGAGGGGGAACAGGTCGTTGCTTGAAGTAAAAGTGAAGAAACCTTTTAACACTTGTTTTTCTCGGGGAAAAATGTCTCAGCCTATCCGAATCACCTGCACCTCTGTATTGATCTCCGCCCTATACTCTGCTTCCGTGGTGGCGGCAGACTACGCTTTTTTTTCTAATGCTGCAATTCCTGGGAACAACCAGACGCAGATCGTTGGTTCCGTGGCGGACTGCAAAGATGCCTGTGACAGAGAAGACTGGTGTAAGTCGTTTGATTATTACAAGCAAGAAGCAAAATGCGATCTAAGTGACCAAAGTCAGCGCACAGCCGGCGGGCTAAAGACCGATTATCCGGGTCATCCATACGACCACTACGAAAAGCTAAGCTCCGGCTCAGCGGATACGATAGACGGACACACAGTTGATACGGTTGCCTTCGGAACGGGCGCATTCAAAAAGCAAGGCGACGGATGGATTGAAATGCGGGCGGATGGTTCAACCGCCTTTACTTTTGAAGAAAGCGGGCGAGACGCGGCATCTGTGT
>JAZBOZ010000054.1:0-4760 GCA_036351405.1 Halieaceae bacterium | reverse complement strand
TACTCCCGACCAAGGCCATCCGTTTTTACCCCTCAATCTGGCGGCATTGGATAACGGCGTCTTTATCGAAGTCGCCGATGGCGTGAGTATCCACGCACCCATCCAGGTGGTATCACTGACGATGGGTGGCGATGCGCCTTTCGCCGTCAACACGCGACTGCTCGTTTCAGCCGGCGTCAATAGTGCAGTGACGATCGTCGAGCACTTCGCCGATGCCGGCGCCTGCGCCAGCTTCACCAACTCGGTCACCGAACTACTGCTCGCACCGGGCGCTACCGTGAATCACTGCCGACTCAATCTCGAAGAGGGTCATGCGCTCCATGTCGGTGGTGTGCACACAAAACTCGAGCGCGATGCCACACTGAACGGGTTCTACCTGGGACTGGGTGCTGACTTAAAGCGCGTTGATTTGGTCGCCAACATGGAAGGTGCCGGTGCTCACGCCGAGATGAACGGCATTTACTTGCCCCGCGGTAAAGAGCATGTCGACTATCACACCTGTCTGGAGCATGTATCGCCGCATTGCACCTCCACGGAGACCTTCCGGGGCGTCATCGCGGATCAGGCGCGCGCCGTATTCAATGGTCGGATCCACATTCACCCGCAAGCGCAGAAAACTTCAGCAGAGCTTTCCAACAAGAATTTGCTCACCAGCGCCCAGGCCGAGATCAGCACCAAACCCGAGCTGGAAATTTACGCGGATGATGTCCAGTGCGCTCATGGTGCCACGGTCGCGCAGCTCAATCCCCAGTCGCTACACTACTTGCGAAGCCGCGGTATCTCTAAAGCCGAAGCGGAAGTCATGCTGGGCTTCGGTTTCGTCAATGAAGTACTGGAGGGCTTACGGCTCGAGGTGTTGCGCGAGGCTCTCCGCCCGCTGCTCGCGCGACGTTTCGCTCGCGATGAATCGCTAATGAGACATCTCGCGTGAATCAACCGCAATCCATACCCAACACTTTTGATGCCATACGCGTTCGGCAGGATTTTCCAATCCTCGATCAAACCGTGAATGGTCATCCGCTGGTTTATCTCGACAACGCAGCCACCACACAAAAGCCAGAGTCAGTGATCTCAGCGATCGCTGACTACTATCGCCACGATAATGCCAACGTGCATCGCGGCGCGCACACCCTGAGCGATCGCGCGACCACCCGTTTCGAAGCTGCCCGCGACAGCGTGGCGAAGTTCCTGGGTGGCGTCGAGGGTGGCGTTGAGAGTCGCGAAATTATCTGGACACGCGGTACCACGGAAGGCATCAATCTGGTCGCGTACAGCTGGGCCAGAAACAACCTGAAAAGCGGCGACCGCATTCTCGTGCCCTGGCTCGAGCATCACGCCAACATCGTGCCCTGGCAGATGGCCGCCAGCACCTGCGGTGCCGAAGTGGTGCCTATCCCGATAACCGATGCGGGAGAAATCGACCTCGATGCCTACGACGCGCTGCTTGATGATCGCGTGCGCTTAGTGGCGGTCAATCAAGTCTCCAATGCCTTGGGCACGATCAACCCGATTGAAGAAATGATTCGTCGCGCCAAGGCAATGGGCGCTCTGGTACTGATCGACGGCGCGCAGGCCGTCGGCCACTGGCCTGTCGACGTCCCCGCGCTCGACTGCGATTTCTATGTGTTTTCCGGGCATAAGCTGTTTGGGCCTACGGGCATCGGTGTGCTGTGGGGCAAAGCCGAGCTGCTGGAGGCCATGCCGCCATTTCTGGGCGGCGGCGAAATGATCGATCAGGTGAGTTTCGAGGGCACGACCTTCAACACGCTTCCCTTCAAGTTCGAGGCGGGTACGCCCAATATCGCGGGCGCGATTGGCCTCGCCGCCGCTATCGATTATCTCGGCGGTATCGACCGGACTGCAGCCGCTGCGCATGAGCAAATGCTGCTCAGCGAAACGATCCGGCGCGCGAGCGACATACCCGGCCTGCGTCGCGTCGGTACGCCCGCTAAGAGTGCAGGCGTATTCAGCTTTGTCCTCGATGGCTGCCATCCCTCGGACGTCGGCATGCTACTCAATGAGCAAGGCATCGCGGTGCGCACCGGCCACCATTGTGCCCAACCATTGATGGATCGGCTCGACGTGCCCGGTACGGTCCGCGCATCGTATTCAATCTACAACACCCTAGCGGATGTGGAGGCGCTCATCGCGGGCATCCGCAAAGCCCAGGCGCTTTTTAGTTGAGCGTAGGAGGTAACAACCGATGACAGTTGAAACGTTCGATATCAATGCCCAACCCCTGACCGTTACGCCGGCCGCGGCAGAGCACTTTCGCACCAGCCTCGCCGCAAGAGGTATGGCTGCAGTCCGAATCAGCGTGCGTAGCAGTGGCTGCACCGGCTTCAAATACGTGATGGAAGAAGTCGTCGAAGGCGAAGACGGGGATCTTTCCCTCGAGCTGGATAATGGCATCAAGGTCTATCTCGATGACGATGCTGTTGCCTTCATGCGAGGTACCCAGATTGACTACACCCAGGAAGGCGTGAACCGTACACTCAAGTTCAACAATCCCAACGTCGTGGCCGAATGTGGCTGCGGCGAGAGCTTCAACGTCGAATAAGGCTGACTAATTGGAACGCACGGTTGTCACTACCCAACGGGACTGTCCGGGCCGGCTCGTGCCGGTGGGCGATCCGATCACGATCCCGGCGCATACTTTTGTCACTTTGACCCAGGCACTGGGCGGCAATTACACGGTGGTCTACAACGGCAATATGGTTCGCATTGATGGTACCGACGCCGACGCCCTTGGACTCGAATCCACCACCCTCAGCTTCGACCCGCCCCCGGATGGCAAAATCAGTGTAGATCAGGTCTGGGAGGCGTTGCGCAGCGTGTATGACCCCGAGATCCCGGTCGATCTGGTAAACCTTGGGCTGATTTATCGCGTCGAGATTGACCAGGACGCAAGCACCGTGACTATCGCGATGACGCTCACTGCTCCGGGCTGCGGCATGGGCCCTGTGCTAGTGGGCGACGTCGAGTACCGTGTCCGGCAAGTGCCGTTTGTTAAGAAGGTTTCGGTAGAACTGGTTTTTGATCCCCCGTGGCATCGCGACATGATGTCGGAGGAAGCGCAACTCGAAACGGGTATGTTCTACTGAGAACTTGAGCCGCACGCTATCCGCTTATTTCGCAGTCCGCTTCGTCCATGGATACCAGCAATGTCTGACAATACCTCAAGCAATCCTTTCGGTACGACCATCACCAGCGAGGAGATCGTCGACACCCTAAGCTTCTTTGACAACTGGGAAGAGCGATACCGGTACATCATCGACCTTGGCAAGGAAGTCCCCGCGATGGCCGACGATCTGCACACCGAGGATCGACTGGTGCGCGGCTGCCAGAGCAAAGTGTGGATTGACGTTAGCCATCAGGACGGAAAGCTCCAGTTCGCGGTCGACAGCGATGCCTTCATCGTCAAGGGCTTATTGGGCATTGTGCTTGCGGCTTACAACAACCGAACGCCCCGGGAAATCATCGATTTCGATGTGGAGGCTTACTTCGAGTCTCTGGAACTAATGAACCACCTGTCGCCGACGCGAGGCAACGGGTTGCGAGCGATGGTAACGAGAATCCGCGATGCAGCCGGTCGAGCCTGCTAATCGCGGAATAGATATACCCCAGGAACCGCCCGGCAGCGAAGCAACTTGCCCTTTCCGGCGGCATATGCGCCACAAATCACCCTACACCTACGGACTGTGTACCGGTGCTCACCAGCATTCATGTCAAATCCCCTGCAAACCACCTCAAAAAAGCCTCGCCAATAACCCACATAGACTCTTGACTGATCAATTCCGGTCACCTAACAATGAACTTAATGTGACACGAGTCACATCGTCGCTTGACCGGGGGGTATAGCTTCGAGCTCCCTCGTGCCGTTTCCCCGGCGCACAAGCAACGACAGCAAGACCTAAAAAAGTCGACTTTCAAGGAGCAACTACAATGGCTCGAGACCCCTCGCGTCTGTGGCGTCCCCTCGTGGTGACCGCCGCACTTTCACCGTTGGCCATTGCCGTTTCGGCATG
Organism: Halieaceae bacterium; assembly: GCA_036351405.1. Lineage (GTDB taxonomy): Bacteria > Pseudomonadota > Gammaproteobacteria > Pseudomonadales > Halieaceae > Luminiphilus. Next base: position 732 of record JAZBOZ010000054.1, on the reverse strand, counting down.
GGGCCAGCAATCCGATGAAGACCAAACGGTCACATCGTCACGGGTGGAGGCGGCTGCAGCCGGCGACACCAGCAACGAGACTGAAGGACGTAGTTCGCCCGTCGAAGAGGTGGTGGTCACTGGTTCGCGCATCAAGCGCGACACCTACAGCAGCATCTCGCCGCTGCAAATCATCAGCATGGAGTTCTCTAAAGAAGCCGGTCTGATCGATGCGGGTGAGATTCTGCAGAGCTCCACCACCACGCAAGGCCAGCAGATCGACCTCACGGTCAACGGCTTCGTACTCGACAACGGTCCGGGTGCGACTACCGTCAACCTGCGTGGTTTGGGACCCCAGCGAACCCTGCTGCTGCTCAACGGCCGCCGTATGGCGCCGAGTGGCGTGGAAGGTGCACCGCAGGCACCCAACGTCAACCTGATCCCCCGTACCATGGTCCAGCAGTACGACAACCTGCTCGACGGCGCGTCATCGGTCTACGGCTCTGACGCCATCGCCGGTGTGATTAACGTGGTGACCCGCAAGGACTTTGACGGCTTCCAGATCGAGTACTTTGGTCAGCGCCCCCAAGAGGATGGCGGTGACGAGCACACAGTATCGTTCAACTGGGGCACGAGCACCGACCGCGGCACCTTCGGTATTGGCGCGGAGATCATCGACCGCAACAACACCCAGTTCAAGGATCGCCCCTGGCTGAATGGTTGTGAGTCTCACCGCGAAGTCACTGAAGACGG
>JAZBOZ010000053.1:0-2773 GCA_036351405.1 Halieaceae bacterium | reverse complement strand
TCGCGCCGTGTTAAAGGCATCATTACCGGCGCTTTCGAAAGTCACTTCCAATCGAGCTGCGTAAATCGGGTTGCGGTCATAAGTCGAGAAAGTTCGAGTGGTGCCGGACACGTGGTCGACGCGCAACGTGAGCGCGTTGCCCGAGACAAAGCCCTGACTCAGCACCGAGTTGATCAAACCGCTGATGTCGGGGGACCGATATTCGTTTTGGTCATTCCACGCACCAGAACCACCGATTGACCAGCCAACACTGCCAGCCCAATTTCGTCCCTCGATGCCGCCACTCCCCGTGAGCGGCTCGGAATCAGCCACGTTTTCCACAGACAGGCTGATCGTGCCCGAGTTACTATTGGTGCCATAGGCGGTGAGGTAAAGATATGCACTGTTGACCGTTGCGTCAGCCGGCAACGGATAGTTATTAAAACGAAGTGCCGCCCAATCATCACTCTCAATCGAGATGTAACTGCGGTTCGTGGTGTAGCTACTACCCGAGCTGTTGAAGGACTCAACGTCCTCCAGCGAAGAAGACACGCGCTGGGACTGCTGCCCCTCTATACAGGTGCTGCCCTCCACCACACTGTCTGCATCGTAAGTTACGCGCAAAACAGGTGCGAAACCGGAATCACCGTCGTAGGCCATCCAGTCGAGTCGCTCGCCGCTGCTACCGACGAGGAAGGCCATGTCACGACCGCCACACCAGCCAGCGCTATTCACTTTGGCACTGACAAGACTGGTCACGTCCAGAGAGACGGCCACGCCATCGGTCCAGCTATCCACTGTGCGCAACTCAGTAGTAGCAGCGGCGAGTCGGCTCGATATTTCACCACTGCTGCCAGAAAAGGCTGCGGGGTTGCTGCTGGGATCCAGACCGATGGTCAACTCATGCGTGCCCCCGACAGTATTCGTGGGCACCAATTCCAAGGTAGCGGACGTGACCGTTGCATTCTGTGGCACCCCGATGTCCCCAAACCACATCCCGGAAGCGAAATCCTGATCCACCGCGGATGCGCCGTCGGGGATATAGGTGATCGACAACGAGGTCGCGTCAGAATCATACTCGTAGGCCGTCATCAGACGTCGAGAGTTGCTCTCAGACGAATTAAGATACGAGAGCAACAACACAAGATCATTGTTGAGGCCGCCACCGTCCATCCAGTCGGGATCGTCGATCAACTCCTGAATCACATTGGAGAGGTCCGGAGATGTAATTACGTTGCCCGGAGACGGAGCCTCGCCCACGGTGTTGTTCATGGTCCAAACGACAGAAGATGAGGTCGTGCCACGCTGACCCGGCCCATCACTGCTGCCGGAGTCGAAATCGGCTGCCGGCGCAGGGTCACCAACAACCTCAGCATCGACGCTGCCCCGGTTGTAAATCGCCGAGTAAGCAGGCTGTGCCTGCATCGATAAAAACGCACTGGTTATCACTGCATCGCGAGGAATGTCCGCCTCGGCAAAACGGAGACCAATCATGGAGTCCGGTCCGTAGAGGTAGAGATAGTCCTGATAAACTTCGTTGTAAGAGCCGGTATTGCCGTAGGTGTCTTCATCATTGCCCTGTGGTCGGAGCTGGGCTGACACGACTTCCTTACCACTGCCCGCGCTGGAGTAAAGGCCGTTGACGTCCACCGAGCCGGTGTCCACGTTCTCAGTAGCGTCAAAATTGGGGGAAGACACACGACTGACCACCGTTTGTGCGCCTTCTCCAAAGGTCGATATCTCTTTGTCGATGTAAGTCACGGGATAGAGCACCGGTCCGCCGGGATTGGAGAACCGCATCAACCCAACGTTGACGCCTGACATTTCCATCGCCAACTGCTTGAGCGCCGCTTTAACAATATCGATTTTGTCCTCGGAGGTACTGGAATCCGGCGGCGACCCCATAGAGCCCGACGTGTCCATCACAAACAACACGTTCGGCAGGAAATCTCCTCCGTCGAAATTCCCGAAGAAAATCTCCGTGTCATCACCCCATACCGGCGCGGACACCCACACAGTGGCCATTGCTGCAGTGATTGCACTGCGATGCTGCTTAATCCATTCGCCAATCATGTCATGCCCCCTGATCAGTTAATCCGCGGCGCTTCGACATAAATGCCTTGCGTCAATGTGGTCTGCGTTGCGATGCCCGTCGCGGTATTACCGACTACCGTCACGTCGTAGTGAAATGTTTGAAACCCGGCACCGCCTTTGCGGATCGAATTACCCAGCGCAGCTGCCTCACGGCGATAAGCGATGTTGGCCGCCGTGTTTACCAGTACGTCATCACTGGTATCCGCGGTAGCGCCGCCGCGCACCAATAGCGAAGGTAGCGGGTCGGTTGCGGCCGCGCCGGTGAAACTCCGCTCGGAGCCCGCCACAGCTGCGGGGAACCGAGGATCCCCAACCGGTAGCGACATGACTGTCATGATGCCGGACTCAGCACCCTGAAAAGTCGCTGTCTTGATTTCCTGCGCCAATGCAATGCGCATGTTGACGGTGCTAGAGCGCGCCGCCGCAAAAGTGACCAACGTGACAAGTAGCAGTGTGATGAGAGTAACCACCAGCACCACACCCCGCTGCCGAGAGCTACCCAAAGACCGAAGGCTGCTGTTGAGACTAGGTGCCATAATCCGTGTTCCTAATGGCTTGAGAACTGGTGTAAACGCGACGGACAAATCGACCGCCAGAGTGCTTAATCGTCCCTGTGGGAGGCACCGTAGTGTTGAGCAACGGGTAAGTGGTTGTATCGTCAACCTCAGAAACCGGGTCAAAGCTCTGCACCAACATGGCG
>JAZBOZ010000052.1:0-3630 GCA_036351405.1 Halieaceae bacterium | reverse complement strand
GCTAAAGGGGGCCTGATGTATGAGGCGTCTTTGGGCGGTCAGCGCTTTGACTACAAATCGCTATAAGCGCGAAGCCGCAAAAGAAAGCCAGTGATCGGCTTACTCGTTAGAGGCGCTGCTAATCAGTCAATTTGACCCGACATCATGTGGGTTGTGTTCAACGCAACTGCGTGCCCAACGGCAGCTGCGTCGTATTCTTGATCTCGGTCACTGCCATGTGCGAGTGCAGTTCGCGAATTGACGGGCTTGCCGTCAACGTGTTGCGGACGAACGCCTCATAATGGCGGATGTCTCGTGTGACAATCTTCAGAATGTAGTCCCAGATACCCGTCATGGTGTAGCACTCGACCACTTCCGGATGCCCTTCCATTTCCTGCTCAAATTCCAGCAGGTTCTGGCGTCCCACCTGCGTCAGGTTGACCGTCGCAAAAACAACGACCTCCATCCCAAGTGCTTCCCGATTGAGCAAGGCGACTTTTTTATGGATATAGCCTTCTTCTTCGAGGCGCTGCACGCGCCGCCAGCAAGGTGACTGGGAAAGGTGTACTTTCTCCGCCAGCGCTGCGGTGGAGATATTCGCGTCTTGCTGCAGCAAATCGAGAATCTTTATGTCGGTTGAGCCGAGGTCTGCGCTCATATCAATTCTCCAGAAGTGTTTTTATGGGAAAATTTATTTGTCGATTATCTTAATACAAGCGACGAAACAATAAACATTCCATAAAGGCAACAGCAGAATAACCCGCTGACAATAAGAGGCAATCCGCATGGGTCACTTTGAGAAGCCGCCGTTGCGCGACGTGTCACTCGACGACAAGTACACCCACGATAAAGCACGCGCCTATATGACAGGCATCGAGGCGCTGGTCCGCCTGCCGATGCTACAGCATCAGCGCGATCAGGCGCGCGGCCTCAATACCGCGGGCTTCGTTTCAGGCTATCGCGGATCACCTTTGGGTGGCGTCGACCAGGCGATGTGGAAAGCCAAGAAATTCCTCGAGCCCCACAACATCCACTTCCAGCCGGGTCTCAATGAGGACCTCGCGGCGACCGCGGTCTGGGGAAGCCAGCAAACCACTCTGTTCGAGGGCGCACGCTACGACGGCGTTTTTGGCATGTGGTACGGCAAGGGCCCGGGTGTCGACCGCAGCATGGACGTCATCAAACACGCCAACGCCTTTGGTACCTCAAAGTACGGCGGCGTGCTTGCAGTAGCGGGTGATGACCATGCGTGCAAGTCATCTACCCTGCCCCACCAATCCGAGCACATGTTTATCGGTGCTTCGGTGCCGGTACTCGCGCCCGCGAATGTGCAGGAGGTGCTGGACCTCGGCATCTACGGCTGGGAGTTATCCCGCTATTCAGGCTGCTGGGTGGCATTGAAAGCCATTACCGAGAATATGGATTCGGCGATTTCTGCCGACATCGATGCCGAGCGGCTTGAGATCATCATCCCGGAGGACTTCGAACTACCCGCGGACGGCGTACATGCACGCTGGCCGGACAAGCCTCTCGAGCAAGAACTCCGACTCAACAAGTACAAGATCTACGCAGCGCGGGCTTTCGCTAGGGCCAATCGTTTGAATCGTATCGTCATCGATAGTCCCAATCCGCGCTTCGGCATCATCACTTCGGGCAAAGCCTACCTCGATGTCCTGCAAGCGCTCGAGGACATGGGCATCGATGATGCCGCGGCCGCAGAGATCGGTATCCGCGTCTATAAAGTCGGCATGCCCTGGCCTTTGGAGCCTGACACCACCCACGAATTCGCCGAAGGGCTGGAAGAGATTCTGGTGGTTGAGGAAAAACGCTCGATCATCGAAGACCAACTGACCTCGCAGCTCTATAACTACCCTGTGGGCTCACGCCCCAAGGTAGTCGGTGAATTCGATGAAGACGGTCGGGATCTACTGCCCAACCTGGGTGAACTGACCCCTGCCATGATCGCACTGGCCATCGCCAGTCGGATCAAGCGCTTCTTCAGCAGCGAGCTGCTAGAACAGAGGATCCGCTGGATCGAGGAGAAAGAGCGTTCACTGGCGCAGCCCTACGACACTATCGAACGCGTACCGCACTTCTGCTCGGGCTGTCCGCACAACACGTCAACCAAAGTACCGGAGGGTAGCCACGCTTTCGGCGGTATCGGTTGTCACTACATGGCGACGTGGATGCCCGACCGCGAGACCCACACCTTCACGCAAATGGGTGGCGAGGGCGCGACATGGATAGGCCAAGCCCCCTTCACCGATACCCAACACGTCTTCCAGAATTTGGGGGATGGCACCTACTTTCACTCGGGGGTTTTGGCAATTCGGGCTGCCGTCGCCGCAGGCGTCAATATCACCTACAAGATTCTTTACAACGATGCAGTGGCGATGACCGGTGGTCAGCCCATCGACGGGCAGCTCAGCGTTGATGATCTGGTACATCAGCTTCATGGTGAGGGCGTGCGACGGATCGCGTTGGTATCGGACTATCCCGAGGCCTACACCGGCAAATTCAGTGACATTCCGGGATACACCCTTACCCACCGGGATGATTACGACGCGCTGATGCGCGAGCTGCGCCAGTTCGAAGGGACATCGGTCATCGTTTACCAGCAGACATGCGCCGCCGAGAAACGTCGCCGTCGCAAGAAAGGCAAGATGGCGGATCCTGATCGTCGCGTATTCATCAACGATGCGGTGTGCGAAGGCTGTGGTGATTGTTCAGTAGAATCCAACTGTTTGTCAGTTCTGCCCAAAGCGACGCCGCTCGGCCGCAAGCGTGAAATCGACCAGAGCGCCTGCAACAAGGACTACAGCTGCCTGAAGGGTTTTTGCCCGAGTTTCGTTTCGGTGATAGGCGGCAAGGTTCGCAAACCCGAATCGGTAACAGGCGAAGCGCAGCCGATGTTCGATCCGCTGCCTGAGCCACAGCTGCCTGCACTGGACCGCCCGTGGAACACGGTGGTCGCTGGCGTCGGCGGTACGGGCGTGCTCACCATCACCGCATTGGTTGCCATGGCCGCGCATATCGAGGGCAAGGGCTGCGCCACCCTTAACCAGACCGGCCTGGCACAGAAGTTCGGCTCGGTCGTGAGCCATGTTCGGGTCGCCGCAAGCCAGGACGACATTAAAGCCGTGCGCATCCCGGCCGGTGAAGCAGATTTGCTAATTGGCTGCGACTTAGTGGTCACGACGGGCTATGAGGCGATGGGCAAGTCGGCACACGGCCGCACGCATGCGATCGTGAACGATAACGAGCAACCCACTGCCGCGTTTATCCTTGACCCGGATGCGAAGTTCCCCGCGAAAAGCATGCATCAAAAAGTGCGCGATCAGGTGGGTGACAACCTCGTGTTTGTTCACGCAACGCGTATCGCCACCAAACTGACGGGCGACGCTATCGGCACGAACCTGTTCCTGCTGGGTTACGCCTGGCAGATGGGATGGGTACCGGTTTCAAGAGAGGCTCTCGAGCGCGCGATCGAGCTCAATGGCGTTGCCATCGATTTCAACAAGCGCGCCTTTTTGCTGGGTCGACGCTACGCGGTGCAACCCGAACGCGTCGAGTCGATGCTGCCCGAGAACAAGACGGTCGAGGTCGTAGAACCGACGCTGGATGAGCTCATCGAAGATCGTCGCCAGCGAT
>JAZBOZ010000051.1:0-41860 GCA_036351405.1 Halieaceae bacterium | reverse complement strand
GGTGAGCAGTGTCTGGGTGGCGGCGTCATTGAGGACCGTGCATGACTTCCCGAACCCCCCAGCAACAGCAGGTGATCGCGCTGGCAGGTGTTGCGCAGGCCGCTCGCATCGTTGATCAGGTCGCCCGCACCGGCACGTGGCCCGAGCCTTTTTTGGAAGCGTCCATCCACTCGTTGTTCGCCTTCGATGCGCCAGACGTTGAGTCGGTGTTTGGCAATCTACAGGGGGTGAAGCTGGGTTTACAAAATCTGGCCGCCTGCCTCTCACCGTCGCCTGACGAGGTGACCGCGGGTACGCTTCGTTACTTCATGGCCATTCTGAAGCTTGAGCGTGAATTCGCCGCCCGCAGCGATATGCAGCAGGCGATCCATAGTCGGCTCCAACACACCCACTACAAGGCGACACACTTTTCCAGCAATGCCAATGAGTTATGTGCAAATATTGCAGGGATTTATGAGGATACGTTGAGCACGCTGCGATTTCGTATCAAGGTGTCTGGTAGTGCGCAACATCTCGCAAACCGACGCAACACCGAGGTGGTTCGGACTTTGCTGATGGCGGGCGTTCGCGCCGCCCACCTCTGGCATCAATTGGGTGGCCGCCGTTGGCGACTGGTTTTCAACCGGGGAGCCACCCGCAATGAAGCCATGACGCTATCCCGGGAATTGGGGATTCGGTAAGCTCCCCGCCCAGAATTTCCCGTTCACCCCGTAACGAACGCCAATGGAGCACGATTGATGGAACTCGACGCACTGACCGCAGTGTCACCCCTTGATGGCCGTTATGCGAGCAAGGTCGCTCCGCTGCGACAGGTTTTCAGCGAGTTCGGGCTGATTCGGGCCAGGGTTGAAGTTGAGGTTCGCTGGTTGCAATCGTTGGCTGCACATCCCGAGATTACTGAGCTGGCGCCGTTTAGCGACGAGGCCAATCAGTTTCTGGATCAATTGGTTGCAGAATTCGACGTCACAGCTGCCGCTGCCATCAAAGCCATCGAGCGCACGACCAACCACGACGTGAAGGCGGTGGAATACTTTCTCAAGCAACGTTGTGAAGCGCTGCCGGAACTCGCCGCTGCCAGTGAGTTCATTCATTTCGCTTGTACCAGCGAAGACATCAACAACCTCTCCCACGCCCTGATGCTGCGTGACGGGTTGGCTGTGGTGCAGCCGGTGATGACCCGAATTATTGATGCGCTGACGACGTTGGCCTGCGATCAGGCGGACTTGCCCATGCTATCCCGCACCCATGGACAGACAGCAAGCCCTACGACATTGGGTAAGGAAATCGCCAATGTGGTGGCGCGGTTACAGCGACAATTCAAAGGATTATCGAGCATTGTTCCACTGGGCAAGATCAATGGCGCTGTAGGTAACTACAACGCGCATCTAGCGACCTACCCAGACTTGGATTGGGAAGCCCACGCCGAGGCATTCGTGACCAGCCTCGGGCTTGAGTGGAACCCCTACACCACCCAGATTGAGCCGCATGACTACATGGCGGAACTGTTTGATGCCATCGCGCGTTTCAATACGATCCTGATCGATTTTGACCGGGATGTCTGGGGGTATATCTCTCTGGGATACTTCCGTCAGAAGACCGTGGCAGGCGAAGTGGGTTCCTCGACCATGCCGCACAAAGTGAATCCCATCGATTTCGAGAACTCTGAGGGTAATCTCGGTCTCGCCAATGCGGTTTTTGCACATTTGGCGCAGAAACTGCCCGTCAGCCGATGGCAGCGGGACCTCACCGACAGTACGGTTTTGCGCAATATGGGTGTCGGCTTCGGCTACTCCCTATTGGCCTATGAATCAGCTTTGAAGGGCATCGGTAAGCTTGAGGTGAATCCTGCACGGCTTGCCCATGACCTCGATAATGCCTGGGAGGTGTTGGCTGAGCCGATTCAAACGGTGATGCGCCGCTATGGCATCGAGGAGCCCTATGAAAAACTCAAAGCCATGACCCGGGGCCGCGAGATGAATGCCGAGACCATGCGAGGCTTCATCGACAGCCTCGATATTCCTGCGGATGCAAAGGCGTCACTGCTTGCGCTGACCCCGGCGGATTACACGGGTAACGCTGCATCCCAGGCACGAGCCATCCGTGACTGACTACAGTCCGCTGCCGCGAAGCCCCCAATTTCAACTCGATGTTGAGCACTTTCTGGCTCATCACTGGCAGCAGCGGCCGCTGCTGATTCGTCAGGCGCTCCCTGACTTTACACCCCCTGTTACAGCGCATGAGCTGGCGGGGTTGGCGATGGAGCCCGAGGTCGAGAGCCGGATTGTGGAGCAGCGACAGGACGGCTGGCACCTGCAACACGGCCCTTTCAGGGAAGCAGATTTTCAACGAAATTGCCCGTGGACACTGTTGGTGCAGCGCGTCGATCAGTGGCGCCCTGAAGTCGCCTCGCTCCGGGGGTGTGTCGATTTTCTCCCCGAGTGGCGTTTCGACGATGTGATGGTGAGCTACGCCAGTGATGGTGGGAGTGTCGGCCCGCATTTTGATCGCTATGATGTCTTTTTGCTGCAGGGTGAAGGTCAGCGTCGCTGGCTGGTGGGCGAGCGATGTGACGACCGCACCCCTCAGCTGAATCACCCGGATCTCAGTCTGCTGCGAGATTTCGTCACCGTTGAAGAGTTTGTTCTGTCTCCGGGTGATGCGTTGTACGTCCCGCCGGGATTTGCACATTGGGGCATCGCAGAGGGGCCTTGCACAACATTTTCGCTGGGGTTCCGTGCTCCGCGCATCGCAGATCTCACAGCCCGCCTTACTGATGCGGTGTTGGAGCGTTTAGCCCCGGAATTGCTGCTTGCAGACCATGGCTCGATTCTGCCCGATGCCCGCCCGGGCGAGTTATCCCTGCGGCAGCGAGAGAACGCGCGTACCGCGATCATCAACGCCCTCGATGCATTGGATGACGGGATTTGGCTCGGAGAGCTGCTGACAGAGGGCGCTCCCGACGTTGCCGAGCCCACGGGGGAGTTACCAGCGCACTTGGTTCGTGACCCCATTGCGCGGATGGTGTGGTTTGAAACCGAGCAACAGATCAACCTGTTTGCCAATGGTGAGGCCCTCACGGCGCCACACGCTGCGCTGGACATGCTGATGGCGCTCAGTAGTGGTCGCGCTATAGCGGTAAGGGCACTGCCTGCTGATCTGCAATCGCTGGTGGCGTATCTTTGGCGTCAGGGAGTACTGACAGCGCCCGAGGAGTTGCAATGAACCGCCCCGCCATTGTTGAAGCCGCCAAAACCTTATTGCTGGAAATGCTCGCTGACACGTCGCGACACGTGGATATCGTCAGTCCGCAGTTGGAGCCGCTTTTGCTCGATGATGATGAAGTGGTGGCTGCGCTGGTGCATTTGGCGCGTCGCGGTCGACAAACCCGGATTCGTGTACTGGTTCAGGAGTTGCGCCCGGTGATTGAAAGTGGGCATCGTCTATTGGCCCTCAGCCGAAGGCTGAGCACAGCGATGACCGTGCGGGTGTTGCAAGAGCACAGCGAATGGCGAGGCGAGACCATCGTGGTCTGTGACAGACAGCGTGGTCTGCTACTCAAGTTGGACGAACACCGCTGGCGACCGCTCGACGAAGCGCCGGATGCCTCGCGCGAGGCCGAACGATTCGATCGATTGTGGTTGGCCAGTGAGGCTTCCCCGGAGTTGCGCCGGTTCTAATTCGGCATGCCGCTAGTCAGCGGTGCGGCCATTCAGAAGATCGCGCACAGCGGGCAATAGATCGGTTGCCAGCAACCCGCGACTCCCCTGCTGCGCCGCTACCCGATCCGCCGCAGCTGAATGAACCATCACACCGAGACTTGCCGCCATATCGGCGCGCATGCCCTGCGCCAATAAGCCGCCCAGAATCCCGGAGAGCACATCCCCCATACCCCCACTCGCCATCCCTGGATTGCCAAAACCGCAAACTCCGATGGGCTGGCGGGCGTTGGCATCCGCGATCAGCGTCCCTGCGCCTTTAAGGATGGCGGTAGCACCATACCGTTCAGCCAGTGCGGTAACGGCTGCGAAGCGATCGGCTTCAATGGCCGCCGTGTCAGTGCCCAGGAGTCTCGCGGCCTCGCCGGGGTGCGGTGTGATGATGGTGTCCGCGGGTAGCGAAGCCCCGCCGCCGGCGATCAGGTTCAATGCATCTGCATCGAGTACCAAAGGTTGGCTGATATTGCTCAATTCGGTCATGACGTCGCGACCCCATAGACCAGTGCCCAGCCCGGGACCCAGCACCACGGCGCCTGCTCGATTCAGCAGCGGTCCGAATTCGGCCGGGTCATCAACACCATGGACGAGAATCTCAGGCCGGCGCGCCAGAGCTGCGCACAAATGCTCTTGCCGGGTGGCCAGGGTGACAAGCCCCGTCCCGCAACGCAGCGCTGACTCAGCGGCCATGATGGCAGCGCCGCCCATTCCGTGGTCACCACCGATGACAAGTAGCTTTCCTGCCTGGCCCTTATGGGTCGATGGTCGTCGTAGAGGCAGTCCGCCGAGCAATTGCTCCAGGTTCAACAGCAAGGCGCTGGGCACGACCTCACTGGACAGCGCAGCCGGCAGATCGAGGTCATCCAATATAAGATCGCCGACATGATCTCTTGCCCGCCCCGTGTACAACCCCCGCTTGGCTGCGATGAAGGTCACGGTCACACTGGCGACGACTGCCTCACCGGGTGCGGCACCGGTATCGGCATCTAGCCCCGATGGTACGTCCAGCGCTAACACGGGGGCACTTAGGTTGTTTATTTGCCGAATGCACTCAGCGAACCAGCCCGTAGGAGCCTCGCGAAGGCCTGTGCCGAGCAAGGCATCGACGATCAGCAGTTGAGTATTCGGCTCCGGATGCCAGTTCGCGTCGGCGACCCTGCCACCCGCGGCTAAGTAGGCGTCTCGGGCTCGGGCGGCGGCGTCCGATTTTGGCGAGGTATCGGATTGCGTGATCACAGTGGTTTCGCAACCATATTCGATCGCATGCCGACCCACTAGCCAGCCGTCTCCGCCGTTATTACCCGGACCTGCGTAGATACACACTTGTTGGGTATTGGGCCAGCGCCGACGTGCAACCTGCCATGCAGCGGCAGCTGCTCGCGCCATCAAGGATTCAGCAGGGATGCCCCAGTCATTGATGGCTGTGTTGTCCAGCGCCCGCACCACATCAGTGGTGAATAACTTCACGCGTCAGCCTCGATCACAATGCCGACATCAGCCCCTTCGAAGACTGGCGTATAAATCTTGAGGGACTCACACAAGCCGCCATCATGACGTCCGTCCTTCAGCGAGAACCCGAAACCGTGCAACGGGCAAAAGATAAATCCTGCGTCGATATCCGCCTGTTCGAGGCTGTGCTCGCGATGGGGACAACGACTATGAACGATGTGGACCTGCCCTGCTTCCTGAATGAGCAGTAAATCCAACTGATCGATCTTGATGCGACGTCGGTAGCCATCGTGCAGGTTGATCAGCTTGTCGAGGGACAAAAAGCGCATACGGCCACCCTAGGACGCCTCGTAATTTATGGCAAGTTACCAGTGGCGTTCATCGACTGAGTGCGATGACTTCCATCGCGGCAGCCAGAGGGGTTCGCTCACCGGCACGCACTGACTGTTCAATTCCCGGCAGGGATGCCTGAACCGCAGGGTTCCGGGTGATCTCGAGTCGCAGCAGCTCATCCACCAGTGACCGCATCCAGGACAAATTTTGGTCGGCCCTGCGACGATCGATGGCACCCGCTTCGATAGCCCTCTGGCGATAGTCCTCTACCATGGACCATACGGCGTCGATGCCCTCAACCTTGAGTGCTGAGCAGGTCAGGACTTGAGGCGTCCAAAGCTCGCTATGTTTCAAGAGCTGCAGCGCGCTGCGGTAGTGCTGCTGGGTAGATCGCGCGATGGCGGCGCTGTCACCGTCGGCCTTATTGATGACCAATGCATCGGCGAGCTCGATAATGCCTTTCTTGATGCCTTGCAGCTCATCGCCACCACCTGGCAGCATGAGCACCAGAAAGAAGTCCACCATGCCGGCGACTTGATGCTCAGACTGCCCGACCCCCACCGTTTCGACCAGTACCACGTCAAATCCGGCCGCCTCGCAAAGCAGCATCGACTCTCGCGTTTTCAGGGCAACGCCACCCAACGCGGCGCCGGCGGGTGATGGGCGGATAAACGCAGCCTCCTCTCGACTCAATCGCTCCATCCGCGTTTTATCGCCAAGGATGGACCCACCGGCGACGGGTGAGCTCGGATCAACCGCTAATACGGCGACCCGGTGACCGGCCTCAATCAGATGCAGTCCGAGCGCTTCAATGAAGGTGGACTTGCCGACCCCGGGTACACCGGTGATGCCAAGACGGATGCTCTTACCGGTATGCGGTAGTAGGTCAGCCAGCAGCGCTTGCGCTGCTTCGCGGTCCGCTGGTCGCTGGCTCTCAACCAGTGTGATCGCCTTGGCGAGTGCGCGACGCTGGCCGGCTACGATGTCATCCGCTGAAATCATGATGCAACGCGCTTAATGGTTCAGTCTCGGACACCATTGATGGCGTCGAGCACTTTGCGCGCCGCCATGGGTATCGGTGTGCCCGGACCAAATACCAGGCTGACCCCGGCTTCGCTCAGGAAATCGTAGTCCTGTTGGGGAATCACCCCTCCGGCGATCACGATAATGTCATCAGCTCCCTGTGCACGTAGTGATTTGATGAGCTCGGGCACGAGCGTTTTATGGCCACCCGCCAAGCTTGAAGCACCGACGACGTGTACATCATTTTCAATCGCTTGCCGTGCGACCTCCTCAGGTGTTGAAAACATCGGCGAGAGATCGACATCGAAACCGACATCCGCGAAGGCGGTTGCAACCACCTTTGCTCCCCGGTCATGCCCATCTTGGCCCATCTTGGCGACCAACATACGCGGCCGACGCCCGTGTTGCTCAATGAACTGTTCGATATCTCCTGCGATAGCTTGCCACCCCGCGTCGTCTTTCCATGCGGCACCGTACACACCCGATACCGTTTGCGCTTGCGCGACAAAGCGGCCGTATTCTTTTTCCAGTGCATCCGAAATTTCGCCGACCGTTGCCCGGCGCCGGGTTGCCTCGACCGCCAGTGCCAGCAAGTTACCCTCGCCAGAGCGTGCAGCGTCTGTGAGCTCGGACAAAATTTCATCAACCGCTGTCTGATCCCGGTTGGCACGAAGTCGCTCGAGCCTTGCAACCTGCGACTGGCGAACCTCGTCGTTATCGATTTCTAAAACATCGACGTCGTCATGACTATCTGTCTGATATTTATTGACGCCGACGATGACATCCTCGCCGCGATCGATGCGGGCTTGCTTGCTCGCAGCGGCCTCTTCAATCCGCAGCTTGGGCACGCCACTCTCGATCGCCTTTGCCATGCCACCCAGTCCATCGATCTCCGCCATCAGCTCGCGCGCTCTGTCGGCGATGTCTGAAGTGAGCTTTTCCATCATATAGGAGCCGCCCCAAGGGTCGATGACCTGACCAATGCCTGTTTCCTCCTGGAGAATCAGCTGGGTATTGCGCGCGATGCGCGCGGCAAAGTCGGACGGCAGCGCGATCGCCTCATCCAGTGCATTGGTGTGCAGTGATTGCGTGCCGCCGAATACTGCGGCCATGGCCTCTATCGTCGTGCGCACAATATTGTTGTACGGGTCCTGCTCGGTCAGTGACCAACCCGAAGTCTGGCAGTGGGTTCGCAGCATCGAACTCTTGGGGTTCTCGGGTTTGAACTCAGCCACGATTTCCGCCCACAGCAGGCGTGCAGCCCGCATTTTGGCGATCTCCATGTAGAAGTTCATGCCGATACCCCAGAAAAACGAGAGGCGCGGCGCAAAATCATCGATATGCAAGCCGGCATTCAGTGCGGTACGAATGTATTCCTTGCCGTCGGCGAGGGTGTAGGCCAGTTCGAGTGCTGCATTCGCACCGGCCTCTTGCATGTGATAACCGGAGATAGAAATGGTGTTGAAGCGCGGCAGGTGCTGTGAACAGTAGGCGATGATGTCGCCTATGATACGCATGCTCGGTGCAGGCGGATAAATATAGGTGTTGCGAACCATGAACTCCTTGAGGATGTCGTTCTGGATCGTGCCCGCGAGTTGTGACTGGCTGACGCCCTGCTCTTCTGCAGCGACGATGTAGCCCGCGAGTACCGGCAACACAGCCCCGTTCATCGTCATCGACACCGATACCTGATCGAGCGGAATGCCATCAAACAGGACTTTCATGTCCTCTACGGAATCCACCGCCACACCGGCTTTGCCGACATCGCCAGCGACACGGGGATGATCGGAGTCATAACCTCGGTGAGTGGCAAGATCGAAAGCAACGCTGATCCCCTGCCCGCCCGCGGCGAGTGCCTTTCGGTAAAACGCGTTCGATGCCTCAGCGGTCGAGAAGCCTGCGTACTGACGGATGGTCCAGCGCCTTCCGGCATACATAGTGGACATTGGCCCGCGGATATACGGGCTGATGCCGGGCAATGTGTCGGTGTACGCCAAGCCCTCGGTGTCTTCTGCGGTGTAGAGTGCTTTGAGGTCGATGCCTTCAGGTGTCTGCCAAGTGAAGTCTTCGGGTGTCAGCCCTTTGCTTTGTTGGCTGACCAATTCGCGCCACTTGTCCAGTGTCGCCTCGTTTTTATCGTAGATACTCACCAGAGAGTCTCCTGCCAGTCGAGGTCAATGGCTGCCGTCATCGGCGGGCTGATTGAGTTCAATCAGCACACCGTCACAGCTCTTGGGGTGAATAAAAATTACGCGCGATCCATGAGCACCGGGTGTGGGAGCGTCGGAAAGAAATTGGTAACCCTTGTCTCTCAGACGAGCGACATCGGCATCCAGATCATCGCTGCGGAAACAGAGGTGGTGAATACCGCCACCGCGCTTTTCGAGGTACTTGGCGACCGGACCTTCACCATTGAGCGGGTGGATCAACTCGATGTGGGTAGGCGGCAGATTGAAAAACGCCGTGGTCGTTTTGGCGGGTACTACATCCTCGGTGCCATCAAGGGGCAAGCCGAAATCTTCCATGAATCGTTTGATGGCTGCCTCAAGATCCGGGACAGCAATGGCTATATGGTCGAGTGCGGTAATCATCGCGACGTCCTTACAAAAACATTTGCATCAGTTCTTCGGTATGTTCACGCCTGTGCTTTGCAAGTGCTTCCGTTGATACCACCTCTACTTGCTCGTCGGGCGTTACTTTAAACAGCGTTTGTCCCTTGGCGATGATGACGCCGTCGTCTTCAACCAGGACCTCATCGATAGTGCCGCTGAAAGGTGCATAGACCTTGTTGAACATCTTCATCACTTCGACGATGTAGAGCGGGTCACCGGCTTCAAAATGATCGCCGGCACCGATGAATGGCGGTGCATCTGGGGCTTCCCGGCTGTAGAACATACCCCCACTGGCGGCCACGATTTCATCCGACTTGGCGGTGGGTGGTGGTGCGAGCGCCTTCATCATTGCGGCTTGATGCGTTTCATCGAGCAGGCGCTCAGGGATGTGCAGCGTTAGGTCTTCGTTGACGTTTAGCTCAAAGAAACCGGTGCTCCGGGCCATTGCTGGGAGGAGTTCCAGTAATTCCAATCCGGCTTGATGGCCACAGTGCGCCCCTTGGATAGCCGCCCAGGTATCATCATTGATGCCTGCGGGCGCGTCACCGGACAGTGCGTCACAGAGGGCTCCCCAGTCTGTTATGCCCAGTCGCTGATAGAGGTCTTGGTAAAAGTTTTCCGCAGTCTCTAGCAGGAGGTGATCATGATCCCAGATGACATTGGCCGCCGGGGAATCGGGTGACCAGTCGAGTTTCAGGAAGTGATACGTATCGCCCAGCAATTCAACGGGGTTCTCCGCCCATGTGATACGTCCGTCTTGACTAAGGTCAAACGCCGTTTGGTTGGCGCTGAGCCATGCTGACAACAGATGTGGCGCTTCCAGCAGCAGGCGAATAGGTCGCAGTACCAAGCTTTGCTTGCGCGACAACACGGACCGCATCGTGTCGCCGTGTTCTGCAGCCTTGATACGCGCATCACAGAGTAGCTTCCAAGCGACATCGACATCGACGTGGCTCGCCTCTCTGGCCAACTCTCCCACGGCTGTCAGGTACGGCACGATAAAACGCGTGGTGGGTCTTGCGTTCACGGTTCGGCCGAGGAACCAATGCACGAGGCCGTAGTGAAACTGCAGATTGGTGTGCAGATCCCGACCGCGAAGGCTGGTCGATCGGAGTACTTCAGCCATGTGTTCGTAACTGGCCTCGCGACTATCCCCTACCGTCAATAGCAGGGCGATATTGGAATCGTAGGCCCCTGCCAGGGTGTAATTCATGAAGGTGTTGGTGTCGGGGTTATGAACACTGATGCCCTGGTCGTCGCGAATTTCACCGGCAATGGCATCAGACCAGTACTCGATCTGCCCGCCCGCGTTAGGCGCGAGCGCATCATTGGTTGCGTTCAGCCGGGCTTCCAGGCTGTCGTTGAAGCGTTGAACACGCTCTGGCTTGGGTAGCTTGGGTCCATGCGCGGCCAACAGCACCATGGCTTCTACCAGAGATTCCACTACGAAAAAGTCGTCGCTGTTTTCCGGATTGACGAATTTCATCCCGTAGCAGAGTTCGCTCACACGGTGCTCGACCTGGATGCGTGTATTCATCTCCATGAAGAAATGCTGATCGCGATCGACAATGCACTCAAAGGTTGAGACCGAATCCAGACCAACGGCGGCGCCGAACCGCGCAGCTTCGTCTTCCATGGCGTCGAGCGTCTTGAGATCGGCTGCGAGTACCTTAGCCTCGACGTCCCGACCAGCACGCTGCGCGCGTTGCTCGGCAGCCATCAAAGACTCCCGGGTAACGGATACCTCCAGCAGCTTTTGCTCGTGCATTTGCAATGAGCAATCCCTGCCGCCCAAGGTGATACACCATTGGCCATTACCCACCACCTGAATTTCCTGATGGCGCGTGGTTTCAATGTTCAGTTCAACCAGCACATTTTTGTTGTCGCCGACGCCAGTCGCCTTCACTTCATTGAGAATCTCACGCACAAGCTCTGGAGTCCGCTCGGCTTCGTCAGGTCTCAGGATCCGTTGACCTTTGCCCCCGCCCCCACCGATCGCCTTTAGGCGCACTCGGTTTTGCGGGTACTGCTGATTGATCTGTCGGACCGCGTCGGTGAGGGTCTCACCGAGCTCCTCAATCGTGTAGAGGTCTGTGCCTTTGCGGTAGCTCGCAGTCAATACGGCCTCTGCAAAGCGCTCTAGATCACCGGCCTTGTCGCTGTCTGCTACCTCCAGGGACTCGGCGGCACACAGCGCTTCGAGGGATGCGGCATCGGGATATTTCTTGAGGAGCGTTAGCGTCGTTCCGTTGTCAATACCCGGGGTTACCGATACGCCCGCCTTTAAGGCCGTGCGTTTGGCTTCGTCTTTGAAACCGGCTTCGCGAACGGTTCTTGAGCAGGGTCCTATGAAATTCAGGCCAGCGGCTTCCATGGCCGACACCATCATTTCGTCCTCCGCCATGAAACCGTAGCCGGCAAACACCGCGTTGTAATCGTGCTCCCGCGCGATGCGAATGATCGTGTCGATCCGTGCTTGCCGCTCTTCTTTGGTCGCCCCCGTGTAATCAGGGATCCGATGAACACGGCTGGAGTCTGTCAGTATTCTCAGCTCTGGCGAAAGCGCCCGAGGGTAAACGATTGAATCTTTTTCCGAGAGCAAAATGCCGTAGTGGGTTATGCCCATCTCTGCAAAAACGTCCATCGCCTCTTTGCGAATAGGTCCGCGGCAAATAATCAGTGGGCGGATATGGGTGCAGTCGAATTGCTGCACCCAAGGTGAGGGATGGGTGTTGAGTTGACGATCCCGGTGGATAAGGGGGTTATTGAGATAGTGCTCGTTAGACACAGTAAACTCCTAGGGATCAGTGGAACTCGCGCTGTACGGCAGTCAGCGGTGAGGGCTCGTAGTGCCGGAGACAAAATGCCATATGGTCTGCGAGCACTTTTCTGAGCTCAGCGGGCATAACAATTTGCGAAATTGAACCGAGGCTCAACGCCTCATCGGGGTTCATGATCTCTCGCTCATACCGTGCAGCAAGCGCGGCCTCTTCAGCCTTCACCCAGTCATTGACCAGCTGCTTTGCGACATCGGCTGCGGTGGCTGCGTCCAATCCCTGAGCCTCCTGCGCTGATGTCTCAGCCGCTATTTTGGCGGCAGCTTCCCGGCGGATTTTGCGAAGCTCTTCCTTGTACACGTATTCAACCCCTGCGGGGCCCATGACCGCGACCCGGGTAGTGGGCAGCGCTACAACGAAGTCTGCGCCCGTCGGGTAGTTGTTGTATGAGGCATAGGCGCCGCCAAAAGCGTTACGGACGAGCACCAGGAAGCGAGGGGTGCGTAGGTCCACGATCGCATCGAGCATGGCGCGGCCCGCCTGCACAATGCCTCGATGTTCCTGTTCCCTGCCCGGCAGGAAGCCTGTGGTGTCCTCGAGGAAGATCACAGGGATATTGTAGAGGTTACAGAAGCGGATAAACCGAGCGTTTTTGTACGCGGCATCAACATCAATCTGGCCCGAGGCCACTGCAGAGTTGTTGGCCACAAAACCAATGACGTGCCCGCCCATGCGACCAAAGGCGGTGATGGTGTTGCGCGCACGCTCGGCCTGAACTTCGAGAAAATCGCCGTGATCGCAGAGCTGCTGGATCAAAATGGTGATGTCGACCGGCGTATTGAATCCCGAGGGAGAGTTAAACGCCTTGCTCAACAGCAGATCAATATCGGTAGTTTGCCGGTCGATTGGGTCTGAAGAGGGCTGGAACGGCGCCAGTGAGTTATTTGAATCCGGCAGATAGTTGAGGATTTCACGGACTTTGCGCAGCGCCGCGACTTCGTCATCGACCACGAAATCCGTCACGCCGGATTGGCTGTGCACATTGGGTCCGCCGAGCTCATCAGGGGTGATGTCCTCACCCAGTACCGACTTCACCACGCCCGGGCCCGTGAGTCCAAAAAATGTGTCTTTGGGTTGGATCAGGAAACTGCCCTGACGAGGCAGGTAGCTGCCGCCACCCGCGTTGAAGCCAAACATACACATGATGCTTGGCACGATCCCGCTGATTTTACGCAATGCCGTGAAGGCATCCGCATAGCCATCCAACCCACCCACACCGGCTGGGATATAAGCGCCGGCGGAGTCGTTGAGGCCGACCAGCGGAATACGCCGTTTAGCCGCGAGTTCAAAGAGTCGGGCCAGCTTTTTCCCGTTGGTCGCGTCCATAGACCCCGCGCGCACGGTGAAATCATGGCCGTAAATCGCCACGTCGCGGCCGTCTATTTGAATGATCGCAGTCACCAGCGATGCGCCGTCCAGATTGGGCCCCCAGTTTTGGTAGAGCACGTGGGGTTCGCCGTCTGCAAGGTAGCGAATGCGCTCCCAGACGGTCATTCTATTCTTCAGGTGTTGACGCTGGATATGTTGCTCTCCGGCGGCAATATAGGGCTTGGCCTGTAAAGCCTTCCCACGCTCGATGGTGGCCTGATAGCGGTCTTCGTCAGCGTTCGTTGTTGGCACTGACGGCTTGGCCAGTGGATTGTCGAGGCGCGGCGCTGCGGCCTGCGCACCATCCTCTGGGGTGTGGTGTTCACTCATCATCCATTCTCTCCGGGGGTGCGTACCTGTCGTCCTTGTTTGGGGTCTTTTGCCCTTTGGCGGACGGCGGCAGCGGATCGTTATAGCTGCGATGGCAGACATTACGGGGCAAGCGGATGCAGTGTCAATTTAATGCGATTCGTTTATAACGGGGAGGTGGATAAGATGCTTTTTGACATTACCCCGGTCGCCTATCAAGAGGACGGCGCGCAGTTGGCAGAACGCTTCGCTGACCTGCCTGGCATGGTTTTTCTCGATGGTCGAAGTGGCCGTGCCCCCGGCGCCGGATGGGATCTGATTGCGGCGCTGCCGGAGCACATCCTGCGAATCAGCGATTATGAATTCGACGCGCACCGGTGGTTCGATGCGATTGATGCTGCGCTGAGCGCCGGGGAATACACTCCCGCGCCTGACGGCTGGCCATTCGCGCCGGGCGCAGTCGGTTTTCTGGATTACGACAGCGCAGCCAGGTTGCACGGCGTAGTGAAATCCAATGAGCAACCTGCGACGGTAGGCCTGTATCGCGCGGTAGTCGTTCAGGATCACTCGCGGCAGCAAGCCATGCTGGTGTGTGATATCCGATGCCCTGCAGACACGCGCGATACTTTGCTCACCAGGCTTTCGTCTGATGCCTGTCCTGCTGCCCTATGGCCTGCGGCGCGGCTGCTCGCGCCCTTTGCGCCCGAAATCTCTGACTCGCAATACATCGATGCCATTGACCGCATTCAGGGCTGGCTGCGCGCGGGGGATTGTTATCAGGTCAATTTTGCGCACCGTTTCCACACTCAGTTGATCGGGCACCCCTGGCGGGCCTACCGCTCGCTGCGCGCCGCAGTGCGCGGCAGTTATGCCGCCTACCTGGCGTTAACCCCCGGACATACGGTTTTATCTTTATCGCCTGAACGCTTTATCAGTGTCGAAAACGGTGCAGTGATCACTCAACCGATCAAGGGTACCGCGCCAAGGAGTCCCGACCCGGAAATTGATCGCGCGGCTGCACAGGCACTCTCGCAATCGCCCAAGGATCATGCGGAAAACGTCATGATTACCGATCTATTGCGCAACGACTTGGGGCAGTGGTGTATGCCCGGTAGTGTGCAGACCGAAGAGCTCTGTGTGCTGCGCAGCTACAGTAATGTTCACCATCTGGTGAGCACCGTGCGAGGCCAATTGCGTCCGGGCATTCACGCCGGCGCCCTACTCGCCGGTTGTGCGCCAGGTGGATCGATTACGGGTGCCCCCAAGCGACGGGCGATTGAGATCATCGCCGAGTTAGAGTCGGCGCCTCGGGGCGTTTACTGCGGTAGCGTATTTACGCTCACCCGGGACGGCACGCTGCACAGCAGCATCACTATTCGCACCGTAGAGGCCATAGGCTCCGATCTGTACTGTTGGGGCGGTGGTGGCATCACCGTGGATTCAGTGGCCGAGAACGAGTACCAGGAGACTCTGGATAAGGTCGAGGCGCTTCTCAAGGCCTTGCCGACTCAGTGAGTCGGCAGTTCGATATCGCGGTATAGCGCGGCGCGATCAGCATGGCTTGGTCGGGAAAGCGCCTCCTGCACCAACTCACGGGTAAGATGCGGCGCTAACTCGTTGATGAATTCGTGCATATAACCTCTCAGGAAGGTGCCCTTCCTGAAGGCAATACTGGTCACGCTGCTCGCAAACAGGTGGCCTGCGTCAATTTTGACGAGATCAGCGTCTGTCTTGGGGTCGTAGGCGAGACCAGCAATGATGCCGATACCCAAACCCAGCCGAACGTAGGTCTTGATCACGTCAGCGTCTACAGCAGTAAACACCACCCGGGCCTCGAGCTCGCGACTGCGGAAAGCTTCGTCGAGTTTCGAACGGCCAGTAAAACCGAAGGTGTAGGTGACGATCGGATGCTCTGCGACAGCTTCCAGGCTTGGCCGTTTGAGCCGCGCGAGTGGGTGTCCTTTGGGCACAACGATGCAGCGGTTCCAGCGGTAACAGGGTAGTGAAATCAGGTTATTGGCGTGATCGAGTGCCTCGGTAGCAATCGCGAAATCCACCTCACCCTCTGCGGCCATCCCGGCGATCTGTACGGGCGTACCCTGCTGCATCTGTAGCGATACGTCGGGGTATTGCTGCATAAAATCGCGGATGATGGAGGGTAGAACGTAGCGTGCCTGAGTGTGAGTCGTCGCGATCGACAGGTTGCCGACGGTTTCATCGCTAAACTCCTGGGCGACACGCTTGATGGACTCCGCTTTGCGCAGCATCTCACCTGCAAGATCGAGAATCATCTCTCCCGCCGGTGTGATGTGCGTCAGGTGTTTGCCGCTACGGGCGAATATCTCAACCCCCAGCTCGTCTTCGAGTAGCCGGATCTGTTTGCTGATGCCGGGTTGCGACGTGAAAAGGCTCTGCGCTGTGGCTGAAACGTTGAGATCGTGATGGGCGACTTCCCAGATGTACCGCAACTGCTGGAGCTTCATTGCAAACACCTCCTCCCTGAAATTTGCAGCGATACCATAACGCCCAGCTTAGCGGCTTGCCACCAAAAAAGAATAGATGATGGGTTTTTTATTCGCTAATGGGTTTGGGGGTATTGGCGACGCCGTGGGGCACGTGGCCCGTCGCGATATGCGCACCAGCGAGGTCACAGTGGGTTTGCTGGTCGTCAAAAAAGACGTCGGCCTGGTAGGCCCGGAGGAATTCGGTTTTGTTCATGCCACCGAGAAATATCGACTCATCAATTCGAATGTCCCAGGCACGTAAGGTGCGAATGACGCGCTCGTGCGCGGGCGCTGAGCGCGCAGTGACCAATGCCGTGCGAATGGGTGCCTCGCTGGCAGGGAAAGCCCCTTGCAATCGCTGCAATGCTGCGAGAAAGCTCTTGAACGGACCACCGCTAAGCGGCTGATGACGAGAGGCATGCTCGCTTTGTGCAAACGCCTCAAGGCCCTCCTCTTTATATACCCTCTCGGCCTCATCGGAGAAGATGACTGCGTCGCCGTCGAAAGCGATACGAAGCTGCTCGCTGTCCCGGTCGGCCGGCGCCTTGGAGACCAACGTTGCTGCCGCTACATTATTTTCCAGCGCTTTTCGCACGTCCTCGGGTTCAGCTGACAAAAATAGCTGGCAGCCAAAAGCCGAAATGTAGCGCCAAGGCGCCTCGCCACCGCAAAAGGCGGCGCGAGTGATCGAAAGCCCGTAATGCTGAATTGAATTAAAGACACGAAGTCCCGTATCGGCGCTGTTCCGCGATAACAGAACAACCTCAACGCGCTGATTCTCAGGCAGAGCATCATTGAGGCGTAGGAGCTTTTGCGCTAAGGGAAAGGCCTGACCCGGCGCGAGGGGGTCTTCCTCGTGGTCGATCTGATACTGGGAGTAGGCCTCAAGCCCCTCCTCCTCGAATACCCGATGTGCCTCATCGAGATCGAAAAGTGCCCGCGATGAAATCGCGAGCACCAATCCCTGAGTCGGCACTTTAGGCATGGTTAGGCGTTGGACTCCGCTTTCTTCGCCGCTTGCCGCTGAAAGTAATCCTTGGACAGCGAGAACACGACCGGTGCCAGTAGCAATAGTGCCACCAGATTGGGAATTGCCATGAACGCGTTCAGGGTATCGGCAACCAACCAAATGATGCCAAGGTCAGCCCCGGCACCGATGGGGATGGCCATGACCCATAGGATACGGAAAGGCATGATGCCTTTGGTACCAAACAGGTAGACGACGCAACGTTCCCCGTAGAAAGACCAGCCGATCATGGTTGTAGTGGCGAACAACACAACGCCGATAGTCACGATCATTTCACCGCCCTCAAACGCGCTGCCGAAGGCCGCGGCCGTCAGGCTGGCGCCTGAAGTGCCACTGTCCAGCACGCCGGTGAGAATGATGACCAGACCGGTCATGGTGCACACGATCAACGTATCGATGAAGGTGCCCAGCATCGCGACCATGCCCTGCTCAACGGGCTCATTGGTCTGCGCTGCGGCGTGGGCGATCGGTGCACTACCGAGCCCCGCTTCGTTAGAGAAGACACCGCGAGCCACGCCGAACTGAATCGCTGCCCACACTGTTGCTCCGGCAAAACCACCGCTGGCCGCGGTGCCATTGAACGCGGATGAGAGAATCAAGGCGAAGGCATCGGGCACGTCGGTGATCTTCATCGAAATAACGATAACGGCCATGAGAATGTAAGCCAGCGCCATGATGGGTACGACTGCACCCGCTGTGTTGGCAATGCGCTGGATGCCACCAAGAATGACGCCACCAACGAGCACCATCAGGACGATGCCAGTCACCTGCCAGGGGATGTCGATGTTGTCTGACAATACCTGTGCCACCGAGTTGGACTGCACCGTGTTGGCCAGACCAAAGCCTGCCATCGCACCGAACAGTGCAAACGCGCCAGCCAACCAGCGATATTTGCTCCCGAGACCGTTGCGGATGTAGTACATCGGACCACCGCTGTAACCGCCTCGATCGTCTTGTTCACGGTACTGAACCGCCAAAACACCTTCGGCATATTTAGTCGCGAGTCCAAACAGTGCGGTGATCCACATCCAAAACAACGCGCCCGGGCCACCCAGCGTGAGCGCCGTTGCCACACCGGCAATGTTACCGGTGCCGATCGTTGCGGACAGCGACGTCATCAGCGCTTTGAAGGGCGGTATGTCTCCCGACCCGTGACCACTAAACCCGCCGAACAGTAGACGAAAGGCATCGGGGATTCTGCGGATCGTCAGAAACCCGAGGCCAAAGGTCAAAAAGATCCCTGTGCCGAGCAATAGCACCAGCATGGGCGGACCCCACGCGTAGCTGTTGATCACTGTGATTACCGCTTCCATGCAAATCTCCTGAGTTGTTGGTCAATCAGGGCGCCGACGAGCCATGCGGCGGCGTGACAGCCCTTTCTCGCTTCGCTTAGCTGTCTTCAATACCAACAGATTTAAGCGTGCCCTTGGGCAGCACTGCATTGATATGGATCCGCTGAAATTTGAGCTCCACGTTTTGAGAGACGCTCAGCACGACATAGTTTTCATCAAGGCTCTTGATTTTTCCCAGCATCCCGGACGATGTGATGACCTCGTCGCCTTTGTTGAGCGCCGCCACCATCTGCGCGTGCTCTTTCTGACGTTTGCGCTGAGGACGGATCGCAATGAAATAAAACAAACCAAACAGAACGATCAGAAAACCGATCTGGAACAGTTCTCCTCCGGGCGGTGGTGCCCCTTCTGCCTGAGCATATGCACTGGGAATTAACATGGTTACTCCTCCTGAAAAGCCCGCTACTCTAAGCCCGGTTGTCATTTCCGACAACTCAAGCGCTGAAGGTTGTGTCGATGTCGATGGTCAGGGGCGCATGATCTGAAAAGCGCTCATCGCGATAGACCTCGGCTGCGAGGCCACGATCGGCCAAGCCGGGTGTTACCAGCATGTAGTCGAGGCGCCATCCTACATTGTTGGCCCAGGCCTGCCCGCGGTTCGACCACCAGGTGTATTGCTCTCGCTCAGGATGAATGCGGCGATAAATATCGACCCACCCGAGTTCATCGAACACCTCATCAAGCCAAGCCCGCTCGTGCGGCAGGTAACCCGAGTTTTTTTGGTTGGCTTTGTCGTTTTTCAGGTCGATGGGGCGGTGGCAGATGTTCCAATCTGCACAGATGATGAACTCGCGCCGTTTGCGGCGCAGACTTTTCAGGTGATCGTAAAAACCCCGCATGAAGACTTCCTTACGCGCCTGAGCGGCTTCACCGGAAGAGCCCGAGGGGACATAGAGAGAAATCACGCTGAGCTTGTCGAAGTCCGCCTGCAGATATCGGCCCTCGCTGTCCACGGGCTCCCAGCCCAAACTATCGATGACCTTTTTAGGCTTCATGCGAGAAAAAAGCGCGGTGCCGCTATAGCCCTTGCGCTCGGCATCGTTGTAGAAGCAGTGAAACTCGCTTGGGAAAAACAGTTCAGCGTCTAGTTGATCGACCTGAGCCTTGGTTTCTTGAATACAAACGATGTCCGCTTGTTGATCGGCTAGCCAGTCGAAAAAGCCTTTTCGTTGGGCCGCTCGAATCCCATTGGTATTACAGGTGATGATGCGCACGAAGGTTTCCTAGGATGATCTAAGGTGGAGTACCCGATTGAACCAAATGCGCAGGCTCAGTCGAGATCCAGCGAATCGAGCAGTTGCAGAAGATCCTCGTGATGCGTCTTGGTTTTAAACTTATCAAGCACCGCTTTTAGTCGGCCGTCTTTGCCAATGACGAATGTTGTTCGGAGGATGCCGTCAAATTCCCGACCCATAAATTTCTTGGGGCCCCAAGCGCCATATTTGTCCGCGACGGCATGATCCTCGTCACTGAGCAGAGTGAAATTTAGGGCGTCACGCTCCGAGAATTTTACGAGTCGCGCGCTGGGATCTGGGCTAATACCGAGTGCAACAGTGTTGCGCTTCTTGAGTTCCGGCGCGATGTCTCGCAGTCCCTGAGCCTGTACGGTGCATCCCGGGGTCATGGCTTTCGGATAGAAGTACACCACGACGTTGGATTCCCCGCGGAACGACTTCAAAGACACTTTGTCACCGTTGGCGTCAGGTAGTGTAAATGCCGGCGCCAAATTACCAATCTTTGGAAAAGCCATAATGTCGACTCCGTTTTGTAGGGTTGCGGTCAATAAACCCGTCATGCGGCGGGTCTGTAAATGAAAGCTTTCAGCGGCTTGCGGGTCGATACACCACGCTATGTCTCACCGGGTAGTCTCCGCAGACTCGATCTTCAAAAAACTCGGTGAGTAATTCGCTCACCACCGGGAAGGCAAGCTGATCCCAAGGGATATCCGCCTCATCGAACAGCGCGGTTTCAAGGCTCTCTGGCCCCGCACCATATCGCCCGTCTTCCACGCCGCAGCGATAAAAAACATAAACCTGATGGATTTGCGGCACATCGAAAACGCGGTAGAGCGTCATGTGGGTGGCTTTTGCCTCCGCTTCTTCCCAGGTTTCGCGCGCAGCGCCCTCCGCGGTCGTTTCACCGTTTTCCATAAATCCGGCAGGCAGTGTCCACTTGCCGTAGCGAGGTTCAATCGCTCTGCGACACAAAAGTACGCGATCTTCATGAGTGGGTAGGCAGCCCACAATGATCCGAGGGTTTTGATAGTGGATATGTCCGCACTGGGTGCATACATGCCGCTCACGATCATCGCCAGCTGGAATTGTGAGCGCGAGCGCCCCGCCGCATTGCGTGCAAAATTTCATGCCGGATTGGTCCAGCGATCTCGGCGCACAGCATCAGTTTTTCGGGCATCAACCCACTGGCTGCCAGCGTCGCCCGTTTCTCGTTTCCAAAAGGGAGCGTCGGTCTTCAAGGTGTCCATGATGAATTCACAGGCCGCAAGCGCCTCCCCACGGTGGTCTGCGACAGTGCCGACCCAGACAATAATGTCATTCACCGGCATTAATCCGAATCGATGGACGATGCGGAAACCACGGAGGCCAAAGCGGTTAGTGGCTTCAGCACCGAGCTTCTCAAGCACTCTCTCTGCCATGCCAGGATAGTGCTCGAGTTCCAGTGAAGTCACCGCACCGGAGGATGAGAAATCGCGCACATAGCCCGAGAACGAGGCAACCGCCGCTCCGGGGCAGCGAGCCAGCAAGTTTTTATATTCAAGACTGGGATCAAAGGCCTCGGCCTGCACCAGCACACTCACCTTAGCCTCCTGTCATCGGCGGGAAGAAGGCGATTTCATCACCCTCTGCCACTGCCTGTTCCAGTGAGGCGACTTCCTGATTTACAGCGTGCACGACGTTAGGCTGAAAGAGCATGTCTCGCCATATTTCACCGTGTGTATCGGCGAGCCACTGCTTGAGTTCCGCCACAGTGGTCACCGTTTGCGGTAGGTCAACTGACAGTTGATCAGTGCCCAATGTCTCCCGTAACAGGGAAAAGAATTTAATCGTTACCACGTTGCCAAGTACCACTCTTACCGCCCGATTTGTGTTCGAGCGCGACTTGCTCGATCACGATGCCCTTATCGATAGCCTTACACATGTCATACAGCGTGAGCGCCGCTACCGAAGCTGCCGTCAGTGCCTCCATTTCCACGCCGGTTTGTCCGTCCACCTTGCAGCGCGCTTCTACTCGAACACCCGGTAATTCCGGGTCGGGTGTTAACTGGACCTTTACCGATGTCAACGCCAAAGGATGGCAAAGCGGTATAAGGTCAGCACAGCGTTTGGCGCCCTGGATGCCTGCGATTCGCGCGACAGCGAGTACATCCCCTTTCGGCATTTCGCCATCGACAATGGCTTGCAGCGTCGCGGGTCGCATGCGCACAACCGCAGAGGCTATTGCCACTCTGTGCGTGTGGGGTTTTCCGCCCACATCGACCATGTGAGCGTGCCCGGCATCGTCGAGGTGTGAAAGTTTGGAAGCGTCTTTTTGCATGACGGAATGCTAGCACGTTCCACTCCTGTCAGTGCCCTGTGAGGGCAGAGCCCGGGCTGCACGTGGGCAATCCGACAAAGTTCTGGCATGCTCTACCGCGTTCGAATAACACGACAACATAAAAAGAGCGCTGTATGTCATCAGAGACCCCCACTCACGATAGCCCGCGTTATCGCTGGTTCGTTCTGCTCATGTTGACGGTGGTTTACACCTTCAATTTTATCGATAGACAGATCTTGGTCATATTGCAGGAGCCGATTAAGGCAGAGTTAGGACTATCCGACGCCCAGCTCGGCCTGCTCACAGGCTTCAGTTTTGCGCTGGTTTATGTCACGGCGGGCATTCCAATCGCCTGGTTGGCCGACCGCAGCAATCGCCGCAATATTGTGGCGGTGTCGCTAGCCGTTTGGAGTGGCATGACGGCGATTTCTGGCTTGGTGCAGAACTTCGGACAGTTGTTGGCGGCACGCGTCGGCGTCGGCGTCGGTGAGGCGGGTGGTTCGCCCCCTGCCCATTCGATCATCAGCGATTATTTCCCGCTGGAGCAGCGAGGCACTGCCCTCTCCATTTACTCGTCCGGTATTTACATCGGTATCCTCTTCGGATTTGCCGCCGGCGGTTGGATGGCTGAGGCCTTCGGATGGCGGCAGGCTTTCTTTGTTATCGGCTTGCCCGGCGTGGTATTTGCGGTGTTGCTCGCATTATTTGTGCGTGAACCCATCCGCGGCCGTTGGGATGATGGCAAAGTGCCTACCAAAGCGTCTTTGGGTGAAACGATGGCCGTGTTGCGACAACGCCCTGCCTTTTGGTCGATCGCACTGGGCTGCGCGTTCACGTCTTTTGTGGCCTACGGTAATGGCAACTTTTTTCCCTCATATCTGATCCGTAACCACGGCATGAGTATCGCTGAGGTCGGAGCCGTACTTGGCCTTATCTCGGGTCTGGCCGGTGCACTGGGTATGTTTTTGGGCGGATTCCTGAGCGACCGTTTCGGTAAGGCCGACAAGCGCTGGTACCTTTGGATCCCCATGCTGGGTTGTTTGGTATCGACGATCCCTGCTTTGTATACCCTACTCGGCAACGACAAAACTTGGATTATCGTCGCGTTAGTGCCCGCCAACATTCTTAGCACGATGTATTTGGGCCCCAGTATCGCGATGTGTCAGACCCTTGTTACGCCCGGCATGCGCGCGATGGCCTCTGCAGTGATGTTTTTTGTACTCAATATGATTGGCCTTGGCCTGGGGCCGCTCCTGGTTGGTTTGTTGAGCGACCTGTACCAACCGGTTTTTGATGAGCAGAATCTGCGCTACGCGATGCTCACGACGTTGGCGATTGGCACCGTGCTCGGCCCGTTGTTCTTCTGGTTGGGTGCGAGGACCCTGGTAGGGGATATGGCGCGTAATCAGTCTTTGGTCGCGTCCTCGTGAGGAGGATTAATCGCACAGCCTGCGTCTCCGGCGTTGCCCCGACTGTTGATACCGAGCCAACGCCAGAGGTAACAGCGGCCGCTCAGGGCATTCAGCACCAAGAATGTGGCAGCAACCGCGGTAGCGGCCTCAATCCAACCCCATGACGGGCGGAGTATGAGAACAGAGAGCAGTGCAAGCGCCAGTAATAACCGGATGCCGCGCTCAATTGTGCCAAGGTTTTTGCGCATCGCCCTGTGACTTATCAAGTGCCTAAAAACGGGTTCACGGCTCTATACGGCGCGGCTGCTTTTTTGGCGCAGTCCGGTTCACAGAAAAACTCTGACGAAGGTATGGACAAAAGTTGGACATTTCGGTTGCGTGGGATACTCGGTTGGCCGTCTGGGTGCTGACGTTGGTGCAGCCGCGCTCGCCTGCTGCGGAAAGCCTTTGCCGCATGGAGCGAATACCACATGTCTGAACCTCAGCAGTCAGTCGGTTTTGACAGCAGAACTGCTATCAAGCAATTGCTCAAAGCGCCTCCACTTTCCGCTGCGTCGCAGCTGCCCGCGGCGCGGTTCTTCGGGCTGACAGCGGCAATATTGTTATCTTTGGGTGTTTTGGCCACTTTTGCCCGGAACCTCGACGCCTATCGCTGGGCTTCATTGACGCATTTAGGCAGTGTTTCCGTGGTACTGCTGCTATCGTCGTCGTTAATCACGATGTCGGGACGGCGTCGGTTGGTCGGTATCGCGCTAGTCCTGATGTTCTCGAGTTACGTTAGTCATTTTCGCAACGGTGATGTCGCCTGGGGGCTCATGATTGTCATCGCTGCGGGCAGTGTTTTGCATCTTTGTCTGTCCTTCTTGGTTGCACTCGGCGTGCAGGCCGTCAGTGTGGTGGGGCATGCGCTGCTGAGTCTTTACCTCGGAAACGAGTCACCATTGAATGTCACCGTGATCGCCGTTGGGGCACTTGCCATTACTGGTGTACCCGCGCTCCTCGTGCGTTTCGTGCTGTTTCATCTCGAGCGTGAGCGATTGGCCGCTGAAAAACGCATTGAACAGATTAGTCAGCTGCTGGTTGAACGCAGTCGGCTCATGAGCGTGATTACTCAAGAAGTTCGCTTACCGCTAATGTCCATGGCGCTGACGCTGAATGAAGACAAGCTCGACCGCCAAGGCGTCAGCCGCTTGCGCGCATCGGTAGAGCAACTGCGGCTGGTGGTTGACAATCTATTTAGCAGTGACGCCATGGACACTGCACCACCGCGGCGCGATGAAGTGTTTATGTTGAAACCCCTTATTCAGCAGGTGCGCACCCAGCTCGCACCTTTGGTCGAATCCGAGGGAAGTATCTTGTACACGGACGTTGCGTCGGATGCGGACATAGCGGTGTACGGAGATCGATTTCGCGTTCGCGCGATCATTCACAATCTGCTGCGCAATGCTTCGCACTACGGCACGGGTAATCGGATATGGCTCAATATCCACGGGCCTAAAGTGGCGCTACCTGGGGTGATGGAGGTCGAAATTGATATTGAAACCAATGACCTGTCCAAGATGTCGACCCTGCGGGAAGTGATCGAAGTTGATCCCGATTTCCAAACCTATGAATTGGGTTCTGTCGCTTTGGGTTTGCAGGTGGCAAGACAATGGTTACATCAATTGGGGGGTGACCTCAGCTGGTACCGAAGCCCGCGCGGTGGAGACGGCGTCCGTGCAACCTTGCCCCTGAGATTGGCATCCGATGTTGATACCAAGACGGATGGCACGGCTCAATCGGAGGAAGATTCTGGCGGCGCAGGCTCTTGTTCACCATCGGAGGGCGCCGCCACATGATGCTACTAGATAGGCTGACTGTTGGCAGGCCTAGTAACACCGTAGGAGCGTATGGGTTGGTCCATGCTGGCGCCGTGTTTGAGGTGGCTACCCCCCGCAACGGCCCCCAAACTCCGTCGCGGGGGGATGGCCTGTGCCGCTGCTGGCGCAGCGACTCCCCCAAATCAGTCTAAATAGATACCACTTTTTGATGTGTCCGCCAAGAAAAAATTATGCAGTCCGCCCACGATGGGTAATGTGCCCCGCTTTTCCCAATTGATAGGATCCCCCGTTGATATGATGCGGGTCGTGGATCGCATTGCCCGGACTTGGTGCAGCGAACCAACATCGAATAACTAATAATTATCCAAAAGAGAGGTTCTCCCTGTGCGTTTCATCACCCTAGTTCTCGCTGTACTGCTCAGTATCACGATAGTCCCGGATGCAGCTGCCCAGGAACGCGTAAAGCCTTTTGTCCTCGCCGCTCAGTCTGAAGCCCCCTTTGAGGAGGCTGTGATCACTACCCGTGAGAAGCTGGAATCTGCCGGTTTCGCCGTGATTGGTGACTACCGACCGTATGAATCAGCGGCGGTGTTAGTTGTGACCAATGACTCGCTCAAAGCTGCCGCAAAAGCGGTAGACACAGGCGCTTGGGCGGCAGCTTTGCGGGTGGCAGTGACGGGCGTTGACGATACTGTTCAGATCAGCTTTGCCAACCCGGTCTATCTCGCCATCGCCTATCGACTTGAGGATCCTTTGACTGACACACGTCAACAACTCACTGACCTGCTGGGATATCTGGAAGATTTTGGTTCAGATAAAGGCATGCGCCCCAAGGCACTCGGCAAATATCGGTACATGTTTGGCATGGAGCGTGTGGATGATGTTTACAAGCTTGGCACTTTCGACACGCAGGATGCGGCGCTGGATGCAGTAGAGGCTGGGCTCGGCGATCCAGCAATACCCGCCAGCAAAGTTTATCGGCTGGATCTCGATGAAAGCACGACGCTGTTTGGCGTTGCCATGAGCGGTGAAGGCGATGAAGCGCAGTATCACGATGACGCGTTTCAGATGTCGATTGTGGATTTTCATGACCTCAAGGGCACCGCTTATCTTCCCTATGAGATCCGTGTTCAGAATGGTGTCGTCACTGCGCTGCACATGCGCTATCGCATGGCTGTCCATTACCCTGACCTCAGCATGATGGGGAAACACAGCTTCATGACGCTCCGCCCTAGCCCCGGCGCAATTGAGTTATTGCTCAAATCGGTGGTTAGCCAGACCGGCGACCAGTGACAGCGGGTCATATCGAGTCAATGACAACCCTGCATCGTTTTCGGTTATCTCGGTGAGCACGGCCAACGCGCTTCGCCTCGATAGTTGGATCCGTGGCGAGTTTAGGGAGCTCAATACCGAGCTGGAAAATGCCTATTTTCAGCGTGAAGACCGGGCAGACGTTACGCAAATTGGCGACGAGGCCAAGTTGGAAATTCTCGCTCGCGGCGGTGAGTTGGTTGCCGCGCTGCTCGCTGAGGGCAACACCGATGAAGGGTTCGAGGCCGGCTTCAGTCTGCTCGGGGATGTCGGTTTGTTCATGGCGGCGTGTCGCCGCCATGAGATAGATGATCCCCCAATGAGAGCTGCCCATGCCCTCGCGATGCAGTTGGGGGCATCACTGGGGGTGGCGCCGCGTTTCGCTTCGGCGCACCTGGAAACGCACAATCGGGCGGTTGATGGTACTTACAAGACTTTTACAACGCTCGAGGCTGAGCGTTTGTTTTTGGATTACAACACCCGAGGCGCTTTGGGTTACATCCGGGCTGCCGAGGCACTGAGACATTGCATTCCGTTGGGTGTCTCTCACCCCGTCGCTGCGGATATGTTACGCGCTGCAGCCGAGGCGCTGCGGGACGTGTGGGCAAGCAACGCTGAGCTCTTTGAGTCCCTCGATGTCGACCGATTCTTCTATTCGGTTCGGCCATACTACAAGCCGCATCAGGTGGGGCTGCGAGAGTACCGAGGCGCCAATGCCGGCGACTTTGCAGGCATCAACGTCATCGATTTGTTGTTGGGGTTATGCCGTGCCGATAGCCCTTACTATTCTCAAATACTCGTCGACAAGTTCCTGTTCATGCGCCCAGACGATCAGCTGGTGCTTCGCGACTGTATGCGGCTACCCAGCCTAATGGATGAATTCCTGGCTGCGTTACCAAAATATCGCGATAGAGATTGGTTCCAGCGAAATCTCAAGCTGTTTCTCGAGGTCTGTGATCTACACGGTCAAACCGCGGTGCAGCACCACGAGCAATTGGTGGCTCGCTTTATTGAAGCGCCGGCGGGCCGTGATGCCATGTCGTCTCGCGCTGATTTGACGGCAAGCGGCCCGCCTTTGCCGGTGTTACTGGATGCCCTGCAAAAACTGGCAGACCTGCGCGCTGCCCGTCCAAGAGTCGACATGCTGACAAGGCATGACGATGTGATGCGTTTGAGGGAAGCACTGCAATGAGCATCGTGGGATTGGGCAGTTCGGTGCGCGAGCAATTCTTGCTCCCTGATGGCGCTTATCTGCTGAATCATTCTGTGGGCTGCCCGCCGCGGTCTGCTAAGCATGCCTGGCTCGATAAGTTCATGACGCCGTGGGCAACGGCCGGTGAGGAGATTTGGCCTCACTGGATGGACGCGATTGGGGAATTTCGAGCTGCATTGGCGGCTTTGCTATCGACCAAATCTGACAATATAGCGCCTCAAGTTAACCTATCGAGCGCGCTCACCAAGATCCTGTTTGCTCTGCCACAGCAGGGTGAAAGAGATCGTGTTGTATTCTCCGAGCAGGACTTTCCCTCAATGGGGTTCGTCTTGCAGCAGTCCCCGCGTCGGCAGTGGCGCGCGGATTTGATCGACCAATCTCGCCGATTGCGCGATATTGAGACCTGGGTCGACGCTATCGACGAGCGCACTGCGGTGGTGTTTATCACCCACGTGCAATCTAACACTGGCGCCCAGCTGCCGGTGGAAGAGATCTGTGCTCATGCCCGTGCAATGGGCGCGGTGACTATTGTTGATGTCGCACAATCTGTGGGTGTGGTGCCGATTGATGTCAATGCCTGGGCTGCTGACTTCATCATTGGCTCTTGTGTTAAGTGGCTTTGCGGCGGACCGGGTGCGGGCTTTCTGTGGCTGGATGAAGGGCAGATCAATCGCTGCGAGCCTTTGGACGTCGGCTGGTTCTCGCATGAGAACCCCTTTGAATTTGATATTCATCGTTTTCGGCTGGCCCCGTCAGCGGATCGTTTTCTTGGCGGTACGCCGTCCGTTCAGCCTTTTGCTATCGCAGCCAACAGTATTGAAACGCTGCGAGCACTGGGTATTGAGAACGTGCGTGCTCACAATGTCGCGCTAGTTGATGCGATGATAGCTGCACTGCCGGAAATGGCTGTGAAGACGCCGCGAGCGATTGCCGAGCGCGGAGGAACACTGGTGATTGATCCGACCATAGACCTACCGTCGGACTTCGCCCAGTCTTTAAAGCGACGTGGCCTGATGTTTGATGAACGGGCCACTGGGCTGCGCTTATCGCCCCATTGCTACAACACGCTGGAAGATATTGAACCTTTCTTGCAGGCCCTGCGATGAAAAATGCCGCCCCGAGTTTGAATCGATTGGTGTCCCTCGATAAAGACTTCAAGTCGCGAAAAGATTACGAACAGTGCCTCGAAGCGCATCAGCAGACACTGTTGCAAATTCAGCAGGCACTGTTTCGCACCAACGAGCGCGCCATTGTCGTCTTTGAGGGGCCGGATGCGAGCGGTAAAGGCGGCGTCATTCGTCGCGCGACGCAATGGCTGGACCCGCGAGGGTTTCGGGTGCATGCCGTCGGCGCTCCCAGAGCGGAAGAACAGGGACGCCATTACCTGTGGCGGTTTTTCCAGCATTTGCCACCGCCGGGTCGGATCGCCATTTTTGATCGCAGTTGGTACGGGCGAGTACTGGTTGAGCGGGTAGAAGAATTGACGGAGGAGTCAGCCTGGCGGCGCGCTTATCGTGAAATTAAAGAGTTCGAACGCTGGTTAATCGACGATGGCGTTCGGCTGTGTAAAGTCTATCTGAGCATCGATCGCAAAGAACAGGACCGGCGATTCGAAGAGCGGCTCAGTAACCCCCGCAAGTACTGGAAATTGACAGAGGAAGATATTCGCAATCGGTTGCGCTGGGATGATTACAGTGCCGCAGCCGATGAGATGTTTCAGGAAACGCACACCAAAAAAGCGCCGTGGCACTTGATAGATGGACGTCACAAATGGCGCACACGAGTGCACGTACTGGGCTTGCTGTGTGACGTGCTTAGTGAAGGGTTGGATATCGAGCCACCCAGCGTGGACCCGGAGTTGTTGCGTGCTGCAAGGATCGAACTGGGCTTAGATCTGGAAGATAGCCTGCCTGAGACGTCTTCTTCCTCAAAGTCGTGAGAGCTGCTGCTCGGTCCAGCGCACGATATCGCCCTGCCCCATTGCGCCGGGTTGCCGCGCCACTTCAGCGCCTCCGCTGAACAGTATGAGCGTCGGGATACTGCGAATACCCAGGTCTGCAGCGATATCTTGAGCGGTTTCGGTGTTGACCTTTGCCACCCGAACGCGTGGCTCCAATTCGACCGCGGCAGCACTGAAAGCGGGCGCCATCATTTTGCAGGGGCCACACCACGCAGCCCAAAAATCGACGAGTATCGGTAGCTCCGTTTTTCGTAGATGTTTACGAAACGCTGCGCTATTGAGGTCAACCGGTGCGCCAGTGAACAGCGGATTTCGGCAGCTACCGCAGCTAGGTGCTTCGTTCAACCTCGCTTCAGGCACACGGTTCACAGCCTCGCAATGCGGACAAACAAGATGCACGGATGCCATAGCAAATACTCCCTTTTGCTGATCGGTAGAGATAACCCCGCACAGACTGGTTGTTGAGCAGCCTCGTTCACCTAGGCGCTCTGTCATATGGCCCGTTCGGGCCACTTGGGCTGCCTTTGGGTTGAATATTGCGCGGCT
This sequence comes from Halieaceae bacterium, assembly GCA_036351405.1. GTDB lineage: Bacteria > Pseudomonadota > Gammaproteobacteria > Pseudomonadales > Halieaceae > Luminiphilus. The sequence continues at coordinate 11,519 of JAZBOZ010000051.1, read as the reverse complement.
TTCCTTCAGCGTAACCCTTATAAAAACAGCGCTCCGTGAGGATACAGCAACATGAGTGAGACGTCTGATGAAAGACGCGTGGGTAAGAGCCCCGTGCCCCACAACGTCAAATCCTTGCTGACTGATCTGCAGGTCGGTGCTCTGCATCAGCTGGAGAATTTCGGCTGGTCCATCCTATTCGTAAGGCGTTTTAACATCCCATCTCCGCTTGTTGTGGTCGGAGATGCGGCCAGTCGTATCTATGGTGTGTTGGCTCACGATGGTTCAATACATCGCGATGCACCGATAGGTATCCGCTGGTAGTCGACTAGCGCCCTGGTAGAGCATCCCTGCCAGGTTTCGAGTTTGATGCTCTTCCCTGGCGACCGCCATTAGCTAATATGACGTTGTCGTTTCCAAGAGGCTGGCTCGCCCTGTTTTGTTGGCTGTCTATGCGCCGATTTTCAAAAGACCCGGAGAACTTATTTTGTTTCGCTTTGCTCTACCGATTGCTCTTTCTACGCTGTGCCTTGTTGCCTGCGACACACAAAAAAAGGAGTTGGACGACAGTGACTCGGGGGCCGACATTGTGAGCCCGGCACCGGCGGTTATAGCACTGAACACAGCCATCCAAGCCGAGACCGAGAGCCTACAGTGGCTCGAGGCTGTCGAAGGCGAGCGGGCTTTGGAATTCGCGCGATCGATGAATACGCGGTCGCTGGAGCGACTCACTGCAGATGCTCGCTATGACGGACTCTACGAGAGTGCTCTCGAGGTGCTTCAGTCCGATGCACGCATCCCTAGAGTCAGTGTGCGTGGTGGTGAGCTCTGGAACTTCTGGCGCGATGCCGAGCACGTTAACGGGATTTGGCGAAAAACCACGCAGGAGAGTTATGCCACCGAGTCGCCCAAGTGGGATGTGGTCCTCGATGTCGATGCGCTGTCGGAGGCCGAAGGCCACAATTGGGTCTGGCGTGGCGCTGATTGTCTGGCGCCCGAATACGAGCGCTGCATGCTGACACTGTCGGACGGTGGGTCCGATGCAGCCGTACGCCGAGAATTCGATCTAACAACCCGCACCTTTGTCGACGATGGTTTCGAGATTGAGGAATCCAAAGGGGATACCGCATGGATTGATCGAGATGCTTTGTTGGTAGCGACAGCAATAGAGCCCTCTGAGGCAACGTCGTCGGGCTATCCCTTTGTGGTCAAGCGCTGGCGACGCGGCACACCGCTCGACGAGGCTACAGTCGTCATTGAGGGCACCAAATCCGATGTGGGCGTTTGGCCCGCAAGATTCGAACAGGCTGACGGTAAGGCCTACATGATGGCGGTTCGGGCGGTTACTTTTTTTGAGACCGAGTATTTCCTGCTCCCGGAGGCGGCCACTGCTGAGCCTGTGAAATTGCCATTGCCTCGGAAGTCGACGCCTTCAGCTTTGTTCGATGGCCAGCTGGTGTTTTCCATTCAGCAGTCATGGACACCGGCTGAGGATTCGCCCACCTACCCCACCGGCTCCGTATTGTCATTCGATATGGAGGCCTTCGTGGCGTCCGGAGAATTGCCGCCGGTAGAAGTCGTATTTACGCCGTGGCCGCGGCAATCCACTGAAGGTATTGCTCGCACGGCCAACCACCTGCTGATGGTTATCAATGACAACGTTGTGGGCGGGTTGCGGGCCTTCACTTATGGCCCGTCAGGCTGGACCAGCAAGGCGATTCCCACCCCGGAACAGGCTTCGCTCTCCATCGCGACTGCCGATGATCAGTCGGATCTGGCCTATATCAGTGTCGAGAGTTTTCTCGAGCCGGAATCGCTTTATCGCCTGAACCCCGATATGACCCTGAGTGCTGCCAAAGCAGGTCCTGCGTGGTTCGACACCAGCGACTTCACCGTAGAGCAGCGTGAAGTGGCGAGCAGCGATGGTACGCTGATTCCGTACTTCGTTATTCGCAATCCCGATGCCAAAGGGCCCCAGCCCACACGGCTCTATGCTTATGGCGGGTTTCAGGTCAGTCTGACGCCTTCTTATTCCGGAACACTCGGGCGTTTATGGTTGCAGAACGGTGGCGTCCACGTGCTGGCGAACATCCGTGGTGGTGGTGAATTTGGGCCGGACTGGCATCAGGCCGGCCTGCGCACTAACCGGCAAAAAATTTATGACGACCTAATCGCTGTTGCCGAGGATCTGATTGAAACCGGCGTGACCACCAGTGACCAGTTGGCCGTACAAGGAGGCTCCAATGGCGGCCTGCTCACGGGTGTCATGTATACCCAGCGACCTGATTTGTGGGGTGCGGTAATCAGCCAGGTGCCGTTGCTGGATATGCTGCGCTTCCACTTGCTGCTGGCAGGTGCCAGCTGGCAGGACGAATACGGCTTCCCCGATGAAAACCCTGACGAGCGAGAATTCCTGCGCTCGATTTCACCGCTGCACAATGTCGATAGCGACGCTGCCTATCCTCCGCTGTTCCTGCTGACATCAACCAAGGATGACCGCGTTCATCCCGGCCATGCACGCAAGATGGCGTATTTGCTCGACCAGCTGGGCAAGGAGGTGCTGTATTACGAAAACATCGAAGGGGGTCACTCTGCTGCCGCTAACTTGAAGGAAGCAGCCCGCCGTATCGCCCTCGAATATACCTTCCTTATGCAGGAGTTGATGGACGAGCAGACCTCCCACTAGCGCTTTCTGACCGGGGCATCGCGTTCATGCATTCATGGGCGTGCTGCCACGGCAGCACCCCTGCCTTGGAGATGAATCGGTCAATACGTGACCGTGCGCACATCAACGATTACCCCTTCTGCAATAAATAGGCGTATAAGAACAACAGAGGCATTTGACTGGCTCACATCGGGCTTCAAATAGCAGCGGCGATGGGCGCATCAGGGGGTGGTGCTATGAGTAATCTGCACAGAAATACGTCTTCCAGCAGTGTGAATCCGTTCAAGGAACCACCGAGTACGCCAGAGTCTGCACCGCCCCCGAGTCTGGATGGCGAAACGGGAAAATTTGTTCGCCAACTGGCCATCGACATGGCGAAGGGAGAGTTCGACCTTCCGCCCTTCCCGGACACAGCGCTCCGAGTCCAGCAATGTATCCAAGACCCGGATTCTGACAACCGGAAACTCGCCTCGATCATCGTCAACGAGCCGGCACTGGCAGCCCGCCTGATGCGCATGGCCAATTCGGCGATGTTGCGACGTGGACCTATCGAGGTCACCGATATTCCCACTGCAATCTCTCGTGTGGGTCTGGATATGGTGCAAAACGTGGCGGTGAGTTTTGCAGCTCGAGATACCTTCAAACTGCCACCTGGCAGTATTGGTCTTAAAGACATAGAGCAACTGCGTCGCAGTAGCACCCGGGTAGCAGCGATTGCCTATACCTTGGCCCGCAATGGCCAGTCCGCGCTCAAACCTGAGGAGGCTATGCTTGCCGGGCTACTCCATTCAGTCGGTAAGTTTTACATCTTCACGCGCGCGAATGACTATCCGGCTTTGTTCACTGATCGAAAGGTCCTCAACGACCTCGTTGCGCAGTGGCACACCGGGGTTGCTCGCGCCATTGTCGAGTCTTGGAACTTCCCCGAAACGTTGCAAATCGCGGTAGATGAGCAGGAGGTGCGCCAGCGTGACCTGAAGCAACCTCCTGATCTGAGCGACTTATTGTTCCTTGCAAATGTTCTGGCGCGCGCGGGGGTAAAGGCTGCTGAGCATCTCGGCGAGGTTGACGCGCTCACCCGATTGAACTGGGACGTAGACGACTTGGTTGAGATCCTCGAGGACAACGAGGAAGAACTACAGTCACTGATTGAAGCGATGCAGTAATTGCGTGCTACCACCGTGCTTGATTACCGCCAAACGGCGATGGCATTCAACGATTCAAGATCGCCAGGTGACTTAGGCGAGTTGCTCTGTGATCCTTTTTACGTCTGCGGTGCTGCACAGTTGCAGACCCCGTCGCTCAAACTGCTCAATGGCCGCGGCATCAGGAAAGGTGAAGTAGTTTGATTCACCGTTTGGCGCCGCTGTGACGTGCTTGACAGGGTCAGGTCACCCTTCTCGATGCGCGCAACGGCTGCGGTAATCAGTGGTACACCGACCTCGTATAAACGCCACACTTCGCTTAAATAGCTCATGCTTGAAGCGCGGGTTTGCACTGCGTTTGCAATAGCGGGCCCCGTATCGATGCTGGCATCGGGCACCCAATGCAGCGTGGCGCCAATAGTTTCGTCACCCCTCAGCATCGCCCAAAATGTCGGCATGACACCGCGATAGGTGGGTAATAGCCCTGAGTGGAGATTGATCACCCCGTGTTTGGGAATGGCAATAGCCGCTGGCTTTAGGATCTTGCCAAACCGAATGGAGACCGCGAGATCTGGCTCAAACTGTTGCAGGCGCTCAAGCCCTGCAGGTTCATTGATATCGTTAAGCGACACGTCTGCAAAAGCGTACAGCGTTGCCAACTGCTGCGAACCCAGCAATTGCGCCCTGCCCGATTGGAGTTTTTCAAACAGTTCGCGCTCAACTTGAGCAAGTCGCGCTAGCGTAGCGGGCTGGTTAACGGGTGGCCGGCCCACCCGGTCGCTATAGAACAGTGCAACGTGGTGTTGCTCAAGCACGGGTAGCAAGAGGTTGAGCGCCTTCAGCGCGTAGATATCCCGGTTGTAAAGAACGGCAATTCTCACGCCGCATCTCCTCTTTAGTCACTGACCGCTTGTAGATCTTCACATCGAATGGGTAATGGACCACTGCCAAAATTTCATGGGGTTTTTATCAGCGAAAAATCGGAGATATAAAAAAACCCGCCGAAGCGGGTTTTAGTGTGCCAGATGAAACTGGGTATCAGAACATCACGCGGCCCTGTAGGTACCACGTGCCACCGTTGAAGCCGAAGGGGCTGTCCTCGGGGTACAACTGACCAAGACCACCGGGGTTCGGGGTTTCATCAGGGAACGTGTCGAACAGGTTATCAACGCCAAAGACAATTTCTGCCTCGTCGGTCAGCTGATATGCCACCTGTGCATCAACCAGTGTGGTTGCACCGAGGTCATAACCATTGCTGGTTGATGTCCACGCACCGAAGTAGTTGGCGCGCAACAGGGTACGCCACTTACCTTGTACATGTGACCACTGCACGTTACCTCGCAGATTCGGCAACTGGTCCTCCAGCGCCTCAACGCGACCGTCGTCGATCGGATTGATCGAGCCACGTCCGGTGACTTCCGTTTCGTTGTAGTTGAACGCCAGAGTGACGGTAGAAGCACCACTCATGAAGTCAAACGGAATGTTACCGACCAGATCGAAACCTTTGGTATTGGTGTCAAAACTGTTGGTGAAGAAGCGGAATTGTGAGAGATCGTCCAGCCCCAGGAAGTCTTGACGATTGATCACGCCAGCCGCGTCCAGACCGGTCAATGCTTCAGATACTGAACCGAAGTTAGTACCACCACCGGCAAAGTTAAGCGCAGCCAGGAAGTCGACGTTCGCGCCCAACGCAATACGGTTGTCTACCTGAATATCGTAGTAGTCCAATGTCCAGGTGGAGTCACCGATGTCGAAAGCCACACCCAACGAGAAGTTTTCGGCGTCTTCGGTATCCAATTCCGGGCGACCATTGCCGAAGCTCTCAACGTAATCGGCGGCCAACTGTCCGGCAGCTGATGATAGCGGCAGTGTGCCCTGATCAATCAGTACACCGTTGACGTTTTGTGTGGTCACGTTGGTGATGTTCGCCTGACCTGCGGTCGGTGCGTGGAAGCCGGTTGAGAAACCACCACGAATTCGCAGCGCATCGGTCAGGTGGTAGATACCTGCCACTTTGTAGGTGGTCTGACCGTCGAAGTTGCTGAAGTCTTCATCACGGATTGCTGCTTGCAACGTGAAGTCTTCGGTGATTTCCGCTTCCAAATCGATGTAAAACGCGGTGTTGTCCTGTGTAGCCGATGTGTCACGCGGGAAGCCGCCGAAGCCATTTGAGCTTGAGGAGAAGCCCTGGCTCGCCAACGGACCGAGCGCGTAGGACGCGGGATCACCTGCAAACAGATCAAACTCCTCTTCCCGGTACTCGGCACCGAAAGCGATGTTCAGATCTGAGGCAAAGCCCACATCAACGCCATAAGAGAAGTTGGCGTTGTACACAGTCTCGGTCTGTTCTTGACCACCCGGCACGAAGTCACGCGGTGTCGCTGGGCCCAAAGACGCGTTGATCGTGTTCCTGATGAAGAAGTCGGTGCGGTTAGAGCCTCGCTGCGCACTGACGTCGTACATCAAACCGGTGCCCACATCGATGCTGCCCTTGACGCCTACCGCAAACGCCATGTCCTCGTTGTCACCACCGAAACGGGGAACGAAGCCTCCCGGAATGGTTTCGATGAAGGAGAAGCAGTTATCGTCGCCCGCAACCTGTGACAGGAAGTTGGCGTCCGGAATTACGCCGCCTGAGCCGCCGAGGGGAATACCATCAATACAGCTGCTGCCGCCGTCCATATCACCGACCAGTACTGACGGGACGCCATTGGGATCAGCGAAGCCGGTTGCCGGATTAACCAACGGGCCTGCATACACACCACCGCGCTGACCGCTGGGGCCACCGACGACGTTACGATAGAAGAAACCGCCTTCTACTGAACGCTGGGCGTAGTTACCGAAAGCGTACAACTGGGTGTCGTCGTTGATATCGAAGCCCGCGTTGATAAAGATCTTGGCGTCATCGGACACATCAGGCTGACCCCAGTACTGAGGCACTTCGCTCGTGTAACTGTTGATCGCCTGATAATCAGAGACAGGGCTATAACCGTTGGCTTCGGCGAATGCCACGTCGTCACGGACTACCGAACGAACGGTGCCCTCTACGTCGCGGGTTTCACCCGTGATGTTGATGAAGCCAGAGTCTCCGAGGGGCAGGCCAAGGTTGGCTGAAACCATGTAGTTGTCACCGTCACCTTCCATGGTAGAGCCATAGCGGGCGATAACTTCAAAGCCTTCGTTGTCATCTCGTAGGATAAAGTTCAAAACACCAGCGATGGCGTCTGATCCGTACTGAGACGAAGCGCCGTCGCGCAGTACTTCCACTTGCTTGAGTGCCAGCGAGGGAATAGCAGCAAGGTCAACACCCTGCGCGCCGTCAGAAATACCACCACCCAAGAAAGAAATGATGGAGCCACGATGGCGACGCTTACCGTTGACCATGACCAACACGTTGTCAGGTGACAGACCGCGGAGATTCGGTGGACGAACGATGGTCGCCGCATCACTGATGGGTTGCGCATTGACGTTGAACGATGGCGCCTGCGTGCGCAGCATGTCTTGCACGTCGGTCGAGCCGTTAACACGGAAATCGCTACCGCTGATCACGTCGACAGGTACCGGGGAGTCTGCAGCTGAGCGATCCGCCACACGGGTACCCGTGATGATCACTTCTTCAACGACTTGCTCTTGAGCCATGACAGCGGGGGCGCCCGCAGCCAATAGGCCGAGCTGTGCCGCGACTGCGACAGACAGCTTGCTGAAACGGAATTGCTTCATAGTGTTCTCCTTTGGGAAATAAAGGACGTCTCCTGCCCTCAGGGACGATAGGTCAGTTCACTCCGATTTTTGTGACAAGGCAATGACGGTGCGACTGATCGGTACTATTTATCACATAAATATAGTATCTAGTTATACACATATATTTTGTGGATATAACCGCATCAGGATGATTGCGACCTTCAGAATCAGCGAAAAGGCCACTAATCGGAACATCTAAAGTGGCCAGCGCAAATAGGAGCTGCTTTTGATAGGCAATTCGGAAGCTGATTGGCAGCGCGGTTACGCAGTGAGCGCCTGCCATGAAGGGCTGGCGTCCTCGCATTGCCAGGCAAGGCGGTGGCGCACAAGATAGGACAAGAGCTAAGAGATCAATCGACGCTAATCTGATGACTGGACAAGCCAAGCACTCGAGCCCGTAGCTCTGCATCCGATGTGGCTTGCGCCAATGATCTGATGGATCGAAGTTCCTTTTCCTTGTTGCTCAACAACACCTCGAGAAACTGCACGATATTGCCCGCGAAGACAGTAGGCGTCAGAACCGTGTCATGAGGGCCGTCGGTCTCAACCTCGCCAAATTCCTTATTGGTGAGCCCACGGATAGCCATGGCCCAATCGCCAAACTCGCGCGCCGCAATTGGTTCAAAAGCCAGGGTATACGGTGAGTGGTGCCGTTGATCGCTAAGAATATGGGAGTAGAGCTCAACCAGTGTATCGGCTGACCCCTCCAATACCTGCGCGAAGTGATTGCCTGAAAACAGCAGGATGCCCGTTACACCTCTATCCGCATTATCTTTTCTTGATTGGATGATGAGATCCTGAACTGCTCGGGCGACAGTGGGGGTATCCCCGGTCAAGTTGCTGCAGCTCACGTAGATCAGTCGATAATCTTCCATCTGGCAAGCCTCAAGAACGTCACGCCGACCGACGTTAGCACAGAACATGGAAAACGCATCAACTTATTGGAAACGCAGTGGTGCAGCCAGGGAAGGTGCAGCCAGTGCGTTTTGGGGATTAACAGTTCTCATTGGCGGAGAGGGAGGGATTACTCAAAACAGCCTCAGGGCTGTTTTGACCCTGTGGGCTTCGCGCCTTTGGCGCTCGGTGCAAAAAGCTGCGCTTTTTGTCGAACCCTAGGTTCTCATCCCGCCCACTCAATATCCAAATAAAAACGCCCCCACAAAGGAGGCGTTTTTATTTGGATGGCGGAGAGGGAGGGATTCGAACCCTCGATACGTTGCCGTATACACACTTTCCAGGCGTGCGCCTTCGACCACTCGGCCACCTCTCCATAGGGCGGCGATTCTAGCACAGCACCTGCAAAAATGAGCGTTTACTGGCGCGCCAATCGATCGAAAATGAGCTCAAAAGTGGCGGAGGATCGGTGCGGGGTAATGTCAATGCCGCCACGCCGCGTATAAAAAGCGGAGACGGTAAGCTCCTCGGGGGTGCACTGACTGTAAATTTCAGCAAACAGCTTCTCGAGGCACTGCTCGTGAAAATCCTGATGTTCACGATAGGACAGGATCAGTGAGAGCAGCCCTCCGCGATTGATTTGCGCGCCGCGATAACTGATCTCTACAGTGGCCCAATCCGGTTGGCCCGTTACCGGACACAGCGAGCGCAGCAGGTGACTGTGCAGCGTCTCTTCGATATGCGGGCCCCCTGCTTCGAGTTTTGCAATGTCGAAAGTTTCCCGGTCGATGCAGGTGCCCGCAGCGGTCCGTGTCCACGCCCCCATTTGCTCGGGGGCGCCCACTTCGAGAATGACGGTTTCGCCACATATCGCACTGATATCGTCCACAATGCAGGCTGTTGCAGCGTCACGAGACGGGAAGTCATGGAAGTTCAGCGAGTTAAGGTAGAGCTTGAGTGACTTGGACTCCACGGTAGCGGGTGACGTCGACGGTATACCCAGTACGCCACAGGCACTGATCGGCCTTCCCGCTTCCAACCAGGACAGTTCATAGAGATGCCACGCGTCCCAGCCCTGTCCATATCGCCCGTCAATGCCGAGTCGCTCTCTAGCGGGCTGGCGCGGAATGGCCTCGAGAATCTCGGGACTGTAGCGTGTAGGCGCGTCAACGCGCTCGCCAAGAACTCCGGTCAAAGCGTTAACTCCGCAGGCGCTTACCAGTACGCAGCAGATACATCGCGTAACTGTATGCCACCAGCGTAAAGCCGCCGATCATTGAGAACGCAAAAACGACGCTGACATCACTGACGCCCAACATGCCATAGCGGAAGGCATTCACGACGTAGACCAGCGGATTGGCCTGAGACACCGTTGCCCAAAAAGGCGGCAGTAAGTCCAGTGAGTAGAACACGCCGCCCAAATAGGTCAGCGGTGTAAGAACAAAGGTCGGTACGATGTTGACGTCATCAAAGGTATTCGCGAACACCGCGTTGATCAGCCCGCAAATTGAAAATAGAACAGAAGTTAAAATCACAACAGCGACTACGATGAGCACGTTGTGAATATCGAGGGAGGTAAAGAACAGGGACACCGCCGTCACGATCATGGCAACAATCAACCCGCGACTCACCCCACCCGCTACGTATCCCCAGAGAATCACATAGTTAGGGACGGGGGAAACCAGCAACTCTTCAATGCTGTTATTAAACTTGGCGCCAAAGAAGGAGGACACCACGTTGGCATAGGAGTTGGTAATGATCGACATCATGATCAGACCGGGCACCACGAACTGCATGTAGGTCACGCCGCCCATCTCGCCAATACGTGAGCCGATCAAGCTGCCGAAGATCAGGTAGTAGAGTGACATCGTGATTGCCGATGGCAGCAGCGTCTGGGTCCAGATCCGGGTGTAGCGCCGCACTTCCTTACGCAGGATGGTCAGGAAAGCGATCCATTGCTCGAGGAAGTTCATGCTGACTGCTCCAGAAGGCTGACAAACATTTGTTCGAGACGGTTCTCACGGTTGCGCATACTGGTCACCGCAACATCCAATTCTCGCAGGCGGGTAAAGACCTCGGAGAGATCCTGTCCCCGCTCAACGACAACCTCAAGGCAGTGGTCGTCAACACGATTGATGGCGAACCCGGGGATACTGATCTCGGTGGGTAAAGCGCTCTGGCTATCGAGCACGAAAGTCTCTTGATGCAAATCGCGCAGCAGTGCTTTGACGGAACTGTTGGTCACGATCTTGCCGTGGTTGATGATGGCGATGTTACGGCACAGCGCCTCAGCTTCCTCAAGATAGTGCGTAGTGAGGATGATGGTCGTGCCCTGCTCGTTGATTTCGCGCAGGAATTCGTACATTGATCGTCGCATCTCGATATCGACGCCTGCGGTTGGCTCGTCGAGGATCAGTACTTTGGGCTGATGGATCATGGCACGGGCGATCATCAATCGCCGTTTCATGCCGCCAGACAGCATCCGTGAACGTGTTTCACGCTTCTCAGTGAGCCCGAGCTTATCGAGATAGTGCTCTGCGCGCGCTTTCGCGACGTCATGAGGGATGCCGTAGTACCCCGCTTGGTTAGTCAGGATATCCTCGACCTTCTCAAAGATATTGAAGTTGAATTCCTGCGGCACGATGCCGATGTGCGTTTTTGCGAGCGGGAAATTCTCGTCGATGCTGACGCCGCAGATCTCGACGGTGCCAGCACTTTTCGCCACCAACGACGAGATAATACCGATCGTGGTCGATTTGCCTGCACCGTTAGGGCCGAGCAACGCAAAGAAATCGCCTTGCTGGACCTCCAGATCTATACCCTTGAGCGCTTCGAATCCGTTGGCGTAGGTCTTGGTCAGTCCTTTGATACTGAGCGCCGGCGTCATCCGGTATACCCCTCGAAAAAAGGCGGCAGTCTAGCGAATATGCAGATCAGTATCGATAGTTGCAGATAAATGCTTGACGTCTCCGTTTTGGCTAACTAATATTCGCGCCTCTGTTCGCAGAGCTACGACGTCCCCTTCGTCTAGTGGCCTAGGACACCGCCCTTTCACGGCGGGAACAGGGGTTCGAACCCCCTAGGGGACGCCACTT
>JAZBOZ010000050.1:0-2020 GCA_036351405.1 Halieaceae bacterium | reverse complement strand
CCGGTTCCGATGGCTTTTGATATAGGGCGCCATGTTGCGGAACCAGGTCAGTTGCGGGTTATCGGAGTTCACAGGGTTAAAAATATCATCTGTCGAGATGCGCCAAGCCTAAACCAATCAGTCGTGGAAGACGCGGCAATTGTTGTGATTGGGCAGTCGTACTCGCTACCCGCCTCATGGCACAAGACGTACACTCTCACTCATGAGTGACTATTTACAACTACCGCCCGAATCCCGGCTCGATGTGTTTTCGATGGCTGAAGCTCTCACCAGAGCAGGACGTCTGTCCGCGCGCGATCTTGCACGACTGCGGGGTATTAATGTCACGGCGGTTCACCCGCTGGTTTATTTGGCGGAACAGCACCTCGATGACCTGAGTCGGCCAGGAAAAAAGCTGGATATGGACGCCTTGCTCCATTTTTTGGCTGATGAAACCGGGCAAAGCGCAGTGGAAATCGACCCCCTCAAAATTGATGTCGCCAGCGTGGCGGAGGTGATGTCGAAGGCCTTCGCTGAGCGGCATCGGATCCTCGCCGTCGCGGTGAGCCCCGAGGAAGTCACGGTCGCGAGCGCCGAGCCATTGGTGAGCAATTGGGAGCATGATCTCGGGCAGGTGGTGCGTCGACCTATCCGCCGGGTGATCGCGGACCCCCGAGAGATTCTCCGCCATACCCAAGATTTCTACGCGATGGCGGATTCAGTTCGCGGTGCTCACGGTATACGGGGTCTCGATGCGGGGCAGCGATTGTCTAATCTCGAGTCACTGGTTGAGCTGGGCGCCAGAGGCGGCGAGCCGGACGCCAATGACCAGCATATTGTCAGCGTTGTTGATTGGCTGCTGCAGTACGCCTTTGAGCAGCGGGCGAGTGATATCCATATTGAGCCGCGACGCAAGGTGGGCAAGGTTCGGCTGCGTATTGACGGCATTTTGCACGATGCTTATGAATTGCCTGCCGTGGTCTCGACTGCAGTGACCAGCCGGTTCAAAATCCTCGCGCGGCTCGACGTCGCGGAAAAGCGCCGTCCCCAGGATGGGCGAATGAAAACCCGCACGCCTGACGGCAACGAGGTTGAGCTGCGCCTGTCGACCATGCCAACAGCGTTTGGCGAGAAGCTGGTGATGCGGATATTCGATCCGGATGTGCTGCTCAAAAGCTACGCCGAGCTTGGTCTGACGGACCATAACCTCGAACGTTGGCAGAGCATGATCGAAACCGGCACGGGTATTGTGCTGGTCACCGGGCCCACCGGTTCGGGCAAGACGACGACGCTCTATTCAACCTTGCGTCGGCTGGCGACGCCGGAGGTCAACGTCTGCACGATCGAAGATCCCATTGAAATGGTAGAGCCCGCCTTTAACCAAATGCAGGTGAACCACAATATCGATCTCGATTTCGCGACGGGAGTGCGGACGTTGATGCGGCAGGATCCCGACGTGATCATGGTCGGTGAGATCCGCGATTTTGAAACCGCACATATGGCGGTACAGGCGGCGTTGACCGGCCACCTTGTATTGAGCACCTTGCACACCAATGATTCACCTGGTGCCATCTCGAGACTCAATGAGCTTGGCGTACCGGCGTTTCTGATTCGCGCCACGGTTCGCGGGGCAATGTCGCAGCGCTTGGTGCGACGTCTCTGCACCGACTGCAAGCAGCTGGAACCCGCAGACCCGGACGGCTGGCAAACCATGACCGGTGGTGCCTTGCCGATGCCCGAACAGCTGTTCCGCCCGGTAGGCTGCAAGCAATGTCGCGACACGGGTTATCGTGGTCGCGAGGGACTGTATGAGGTTTTGGTGGCGTCGACGGATGTCCAGGAAACCATCGTCGATGGTTATTCCACCCGGGACATTCGCCATGCTGCGATCGCTGACGGGATGACCCCGTTGCGTCTGGCCGGCGCCGAAAAAGTGGCAGATGGGGAGACCACGATCGAGGAAGTGCTCCGGGTTACCCCGGCACTCGAGCGTTGACATGGCATTACCTGAGTCGCTCCATGATCAGCTGGATAGTGCCTG
>JAZBOZ010000049.1:0-11808 GCA_036351405.1 Halieaceae bacterium | reverse complement strand
GAGTTGGTGCGCAAGGGCATGGGTTCGGATCCGCGCATCGGCTATCAGTTCATCTATCCGGGCGCCGGTTACGGCGGCTCTTGCTTTCCGAAGGACGTGCGCGCGCTCAAACATCTGGCGCAAACCGTAGATTGCAGTGCAGGCATCCTCACAGCGGTGCACGACACCAACCAGCGGCAGAAGAACAAGCTGGCCGAGAGGGTCATGCAACGGCTTGGTGCCAATCTCACCGGTAAAACCATCGCGGTATGGGGGCTGTCCTTTAAGCCGAATACCGATGACATGCGCGAGGCACCCAGCCGCTTTCTGCTGGAGAACGTCTGGTCTTGCGGCGGGCGCGTCAAAGCCTTTGACCCGCAGGCCATGGCGGCTTGCGAGGCGATCTACGGTGAGCGAGACGACATCGACTATGTCGACAGCAAAGAGTCTGCGCTGGATGGTGCCGATTGTCTGGTCATTTGCACCGAGTGGAAAACCTTCTGGTCCCCTGACTTTGACGACCTCAAGGCACGCCTCAACCATCCAATCATTGTCGATGGCCGCAACCTCTATAATCCGGCTTATATGGAAGAGATCGGTATCGAGTACTACGGTATCGGCCGTGGGCTTTCCGTAAGGCAGCCACAATGAGCGATAACCTGACGATTGGTTGGCGCGAGTGGGTGCAATTACCTGGACTTAACATCCCCTGGGTCAAGGCCAAAATCGATACTGGCGCCCGCACCAGCGCCATCCATGCTTTTTACACCGAGCGATTTACGCGAGAGGGCGCTGCCTGGGTGCGATTTGGTGTGCATCCCATTCAAGGTGACAGCGCCACCGTCATCGACTGCGAAGCGCCGCTGATTGACGAGCGCTCCGTCACCGATTCTGGTGGGCACCGTGAGCAAAGGCCGGTCATCCTGACACCGCTCACTCTCGGCGGCGTCACTCGAGATGTAGAGATGACACTCACAGACCGCGACAGCATGCTGTTTAGGATGCTGGTTGGCCGAACCGCGATGAATCGCGGTATTGTGGTCTCCCCCGGCTGCTCTTTCCTGACGGGCGGCGACAAACTCTCACCACCGGAGACCTCATGAAGATTGCCATTCTGTCCCGCAACTCCAAGCTTTACAGCACCGCGAGAATGGTGGAGGAAGGGGAAAAAGCCGGCCATGAAGTGCGGGTGATCGACACTTTGAAGTGCTACATGGACATCAACTCGGCCAACCCGTCGGTTTGGTACAAGGGTGAAATGCTGGATCAGCAGGATGCGATCATCCCTAGAATCGGCGCTTCGATTACCGATTATGGCACCGCAGTCATTCGTCAATTCGAGATGATGGACACCTACAGTCTGGTGGGCTCAATCCCGCTCGGACGCTCGCGCTCCAAACTCCGCGCCCTGCAGTTGCTGTCTCGCAAGGGGCTGGGCATGCCGGTCACGGGTTTCGCCCACGACGTTCACAACACCCGTCAACTGATACAGCTGGTGGGCGGCGCGCCCGTGGTGGTCAAGCTGCTGGAAGGCACTCAAGGCCGCGGCGTAGTGCTTGCAGAAACGGCCAAGGCCGCTGAGTCGGTGATCGACGCCTTCATCGAGCTTAAGGCAGATTTTCTGGTTCAGGAATTCATCAAAGAGGCCGGCGGCTCTGATGTCCGCTGCTTCGTCATTGGCAAGCGCGTCGTAGCCGCCATGGAGCGCACTTCTGCGCCCGGCGAATTCCGATCCAACTTACACCGGGGTGGCAGCGCCAAGCTCACCAAACTGACCCCGCTGGAGCGTCGCACCGCCGTCAAGGCAGCGCAGACCATGGGGCTCAACGTCGCGGGCGTCGATATCCTGCGCTCCAGTCGCGGCCCACTGGTGATGGAAGTGAACTCGTCACCCGGTCTGCGAGGGATCGAAGAAGCCACTGGCGTGAATGTTGCGGGCAAGATCATCGCTTTCGTAGAAGAGCACGCCCACACCGGCAAATCCAAGAAGACTATTAAAGACTGACCACGTGACAACTCGCCGCAAGCCCTACCGCGAGCTGTTAACCATTGGCGGGGTCGAAGTGGCGCCCGGTGAACGACGCACGATCGAGATCCCCCTTGCGCCAACCTATAGCCATGACGACCTGTCCATGTCGGTCCATGTCATCCGCGGCATGCGTCCCGGGCCCGTCCTTTTCGTCTGCGCCGCCGTGCATGGCGATGAGATCAACGGCATTGAAATCATTCGCCGGCTGATCAAGCAGGTCGATGAACGAAAACTCAAAGGCACGCTGCTCGCGATTCCGATTGTCAACGTCTACGGGGTGATCAGCCACTCCCGTTACCTACCCGATGGCCGCGACCTCAATCGGTCATTCCCGGGTTCTGCGGGCGGCTCGTTGACCGGCCGTGTAGCAGACACTTTCATGCGCGAGATCGTCCGCAAATCGACCCACGGCATTGATCTGCACACCGGCGGCAGGCACCGCTCCAACTTCCCGCAAATTCGTGCCGAGCTTGATGATCCTGTCGTCAAGGAGATGACCGAGGCCTTTGGCGCGCCATTGGTCATCGACTCGAAGGTGCGCGATGGCTCATTGCGCGAAGTCGCCACCGAGGTGGGCGTACCCGTGATCCTGTACGAAAGCTGTGAGGCGCTACGCTTCGAAGAGGTCTACATACGCGCCGGCGTCAAAGGCGTCCTCAATGTGATGCGCCATATCGGCATGCTGCGTAAAAGTCGGGCACGGGCGGAAAAGAAGCCTATCATCAGTCGCAACACCCAGTGGCTGCGGGCGCCGGTCAGCGGTTTACACCGGGTTTTCGTACCCTTGGGTGCCCAGGTGGAAAAAGGCCAGATCATTGGCGCCATCGCAGACCCGCTCGGTGAATCAGAGACCGAAGTCACCGCCCCCATCGCCGGCATCGTCATTGGGCGCTCGAATCTACCGCTGGTCTATCAGGGTGATGCCATCTTCCATATCGCCAAGGTGAGCTCCCGCACCCAATTCGAATACGAGGAATATCACGAGGAGCTACTGCCCTCGGACGACACCACCGCCGAGGATGACCCGAGTCAGGCGCCGATTGCCGGCTAATGCAGAATCGCCAGCTCAATCGCCAGCTCAGATGAGCTGGCCGACCAACAACCCCACGACAAAAGCGCCACCCACTGCCACGATCAACTGCCGGGCAGCAAATCCGGCGGACGCCGTCCCTGTCTCAGCTGAGACATCATCGTCGCCCTCCCCTGCCAATAGGGACACGCGCTCAACCTCAAACACCGCAGCCAGCGCGTTGGTGGTCTCCATAGAGGCCACACCGGTCTTTTCCAGCCGCTGCACCGTGCGCACCGAAATACCCGCCAGCTCTGCCAGCTGCTCCTGCGTCCAGCCTTTCTCCAACCGCTGGTTCTTCACTCGTTCCTGTTTCAGTAGCACGACCCGCTCCTAATCCAGCAACCAAGATGCAACGAGGTAGCCAAAGACGGCTCCGGCCAACAGCGATGAAAACAGCGTCCAGTTCGACAATCCGTTAGCGGCGGAGATCACCTGATAAACACGCTGGGCCACCAATTCACCGTCCTTTCGTGCCTCGACAAAAAACTCCGATAAAAAGCGACGAAAACCCAACGTGATCTCGAGCTGCTCACCCTCCACTTCAATGATCCGCTTGGATTTCATGGTCCAGCCGTTGCCTTCAAACACCAGCACGTCATCGACCCAGATACGCTCTCGGGGGGTCCAGTTCGACTGATTGACGGTGATTTGATGGCCTTTGTAGACCATCGGCAAGGTGATGCCATCTCGCACCGAGAACAGCTGCTCGTCCTGCTGATCATTGCTATCCGTAGGGTTCATGGATGTACTCCCCGTTAACTGTCTGAGCACTGAGTATTGGCATCGCATCGCAAGCATGGAACGTCAGCTGCCCGCCAATCGCGTCGCCGTCGGCTTAATGACACCCTGACAGCGAGGTGACAGCGACCTGACAGGCATGTCAGCACGCGATTTTGGTATCCTCCACCGCCTCAACTCCAGGCAAGGTCTTAGCATGGCACAGTACGTCTACACCATGAATCGGGTGGGCAAGGTCGTCCCCCCCAAACGTGAAATCCTCAAAGACATCTCTCTGTCGTTTTTCCCGGGCGCCAAAATCGGCGTAGTCGGCTTGAACGGCGCGGGCAAGTCGACCCTGCTCAAAATCATGGCCGGTATCGACACCGACATTCAGGGTGAGGCGCGCCCCCAGCCCGGTATCAAAATTGGTTACTTGCCCCAAGAGCCTCAGCTCAATGAGGAAAAAGATGTCCGGGGTAATGTAGAAGAAGGCGTGCAGGAGGCGATCGACGCCCTGGCAGGCCTCGAAAAGGTCTACGCCGCGTACGCCGAGCCCGATGCTGATTTTGACGAGCTCGCCAAGCAGCAGGCCCGGTTTGAAGACATTATTCAGGCCATGGACGCCCACAATCTCGACACGCGTCTCGAAATCGCCGCGAATGCGTTACGCCTCCCGCCATGGGATGCGGATGTCAGCAAGTTGTCGGGGGGTGAGCGCCGCCGGGTCGCATTATGCCGCCTGCTGCTGTCTGAGCCCGATATGCTGCTGCTTGACGAGCCTACCAACCACCTCGATGCGGAGTCGGTAGCGTGGCTCGAGCGCTTCCTCGAGAGTTTCCCCGGCACGGTGGTCGCGATCACCCACGACCGTTACTTCCTCGATAACGCCGCTGGCTGGATTTTGGAACTCGACCGGGGTCGTGGCATCCCCTACGAGGGCAACTACTCCACCTGGCTGGAAGCCAAAGAAGCGCGACTCGAGCAGGAGAAGCGTCAGGAAGCCTCCCACCAGAAGGCCATCAAGGCTGAGCTAGAGTGGGTCCGCTCCAACCCGAAAGGCCGACAAGCCAAAAACAAAGCCCGTCTCGCGCGATTCGAAGAACTCAATTCGCAGGAGTTCCAGACCCGCAACGAGACCAACGAAATCTACATTCCGCCGGGCCCACGTCTGGGCGACAAAGTCATTGAGGTCAATGGCCTGCGCAAGACTTTTGACGATCGCCTGTTGTTTGAGGACGTCAGTTTCAGCGTACCGAAGGGCAGTATTGTCGGCATCATCGGCGCCAACGGTATGGGTAAGTCGACCCTGTTCAAAATTTTGATGGGCATCGAACAACCGGACGGTGGCACCGTCGAAGTGGGTGAAACCGTGCAGTTGGCCTACGTCGACCAATCCCGTGACGATCTCGATGGCAGCAAAACCGTGTGGGAAGAAGTCTCAGACGGGTTGGACATTATCCGCATTGGTACCTATGAAGTGCCCTCACGTTCCTACGTCGGTCGCTTCAACTTCAAGGGCTCTGACCAACAGAAGTTCGTCAAGGATCTCTCGGGCGGTGAACGCAATCGATTACATCTCGCCAAGCTGCTAAAACAGGGCGGCAATGTATTGCTGCTCGACGAACCGACCAACGATCTCGACGTAGAGACGCTACGTGCACTGGAAGAAGCCTTGCTGGCATTCCCGGGATCTGCTCTGGTGATCTCACACGATCGCTGGTTCCTGGACCGCATTGCCACTCACATTCTGGCCTATGAAGACGATGGCAACGTGGTATTCCACGAGGGAAACTTCACGGATTATGAGGAAGATCGTCATCAGCGCCTCGGCGCGGCTGCAGACGTGCCCAGTCGCGTAAAACACCGCAAGCTCAAGTAATTGGGCTAATGATGACGCCCCTCCCCAATCGGGGGCGTCATCAGCTCCCCGCTGCAGAGGGCAATAACAGGCGCTATACCACGCCGTAAGCGAGCATGGCGTCGGCAACCTTGATGAAGCCCGCGATATTGGCACCCTTCACGTAATTGACGTACTCACCCTCGGTGCCGTGCTCAACGCACTGGCGGTGGATGCTGCACATGATCTCTTCGAGCTTGTTCTCCAACTCTTCGGCAGTCCAGGCCAATCGAACACTGTTCTGACTCATCTCAAGGCCAGAAACCGCGACGCCGCCTGCGTTGGCGGCCTTGCCCGGTGCAAAGCGCACCTGATGCTTCTGAAAAATCGCGATCGCATCATTGGTACACGGCATGTTGGCACCCTCAATAACCGCTATGCAGCCGTTTCGCACCAGAGTCTGCGCCGATACGTCATCCAGTTCATTCTGTGTCGCGCACGGGAAAGCCAGATCACAATGAACATTCCATGGGTGATTGTCGGGGTAGAAATGCGCGTTCGGATATTGCTCGACATAATCTTCAATACGCCCGCGGCGCTTGAATTTCAGCGTCTTCACCCACTCAAGCTTCTCGGCATCAATGCCATCGGGGTCGTGGATAAAGCCGCCAGAGTCGGACAGCGTGATCACCTTGCCGCCAAGCGCGGCCAATTTCTCCGCGCAGTAAATGGCCACATTGCCGGCACCCGAGATCGCGCAGGTCTTGCCCTCAATCGCATCACCTTGGTGATTGAGTAGTGCCTGGGCAAAAAAAGCACACCCGTAACCTGTCGATTCTGTGCGGATCAGGCTGCCACCAAATTCCAGCGCCTTGCCGGTCAGCACCCCGGTAAATTCATGTGCCAGCCGCTTGTACTGGCCAAACATGTAGCTGATTTCCCGGGCGCCCACGCCAATATCACCGGCCGGGATATCCACATTTGGGCCAATGTGGTGCGACAGCTCGGTCATGAATGATTGACAGAAGCGCATGACCTCGCGGTCAGACTTACCTTTGGGGTTGAAGTCGGACCCGCCCTTCCCCGCCCCCAAAGGTAGCGTCGTCAGGCTGTTCTTAAAGACCTGCTCGAAGCCCAGAAACTTGAGCACGCTGAGATTGACCGAGGGATGGAAGCGCAGCCCGCCCTTGTAGGGGCCAATCGCATTATTGAATTGCACCCGATAACCGCGGTTAACGCGTATTTGGCCGTTGTCGTCCTCCCACACCACGCGGAAAATAATGATCCTATCTGGCTCTGTGATGCGACGGATGATGCCCGCTTGCTGATACTCGGGGCGCTCCAGCACGAAAGGAATGATGTCGTGAGCTACCTCGGCAACCGCCTGATGGAACTCGGGCTCATTCGGATTACGACGCTTGAGCCCAACCATAAAATTGTCGAGCGAGAGATCTTCGGTCACGCTGCAACCTCCTGAATCTGCTTCGAGCCGAAAAAACGGCTGCCAGCAGTGTAGTGGGATTACCCCAACTCTGTATCGAGCGCCGCCGCCAAGGCCTCTTCAAGCCGGGATACCGGGATGACCTGAATGCCCGCGGGCGCCTGCTTGGGCGCGTTACCTCTGGGCACCACGGCGCGTTTGAAACCGTGCTTGGCAGCCTCACTGATGCGCTCCTGACCACTGGGTACGGGGCGGATTTCTCCTGACAACCCCACCTCCCCGAAGACAACCAGGTCTTTCGACAACACCCGGTTGCGCAAGCTGGATACCACAGCCACCAACAACGCGAGATCAGCACTGGTTTCCAGCACCCGGACACCACCAACCACATTCGCGAAGACGTCTTGATCGCCCACCTGAATACCCGCGTGGCGATGCAGCACCGCCAGCAGCATGGCCAGTCGGTTCTGCTCGAACCCAACCGCCACCCGACGCGGATTACCTAGCGAGCTGTCGTCCACGAGCGCCTGGATCTCAACAAGAAGAGGACGCGTGCCCTCCCAGACCACCATCACCGTGGTGCCCGGTGCCGGCCGATCCGCTCGGTCGAGGAATATCGCTGAAGGGTTTTTAACTTCGCGAAGTCCGTTGTCCGTCATCGCGAAAATGCCCACTTCATTGACAGCCCCGAAGCGATTTTTTTGCCCGCGCAAGGTCCGAAACCGGGAGTCATTATCGCCCTCGATCAGAATCGAGCAGTCGATCATGTGCTCAAGCACCTTGGGCCCCGCCAGGCTGCCGTCCTTCGTGACGTGGCCGACCAGTAACAGGACGGTCCCCGACTGCTTGGCAAAGCGCGTCAACTGGGCGGCGCAATCGCGTACCTGAGAGACGCTGCCCGGCGCTGAGCTGATCTCATCGCTGTACATCACCTGAATCGAATCCACCACCATAAGCTTCGGTTTACGCTCCCGAGCGACAGCAAGAATCTCCTCGACTTGCGTCTCAGCCATCAGCTCCAGCGCATTGGTAGGTAGGCTTAATCGGTTGGCCCGCATAGCAACCTGCTGGGGCGATTCCTCGCCCGTGACGTAAAGTGCTTTGTTGCTGGTGGCAAGATGGCACAAAGTCTGTAGCAGTAGGGTGCTCTTACCCGCTCCCGGATGGCCGCCAATCAGAATGGCCGACCCGGGCACAAAGCCGCCACCCAGCACGCGGTCGAGTTCAGCAAATCCGGAGCCAAAGCGCGGCAGATCGACCAGATCGATATCCGCCAGCACCTGTACGCTGGCTGTCGCGCCCGCGAAGCCGGTGCGCGCTGCGGCGCGGGGCTTGGATTTACCCGCGGCAATGCGCACCTCAGACAATGTGTTCCACGCGCCACACTCGCTGCACTGACCCTGCCATTTGCTGTAGTCAGCGCCACAGTCGTTGCACACAAAAGCAGATTTGGCTTTGGCCATAGTGGGCGATCTCACCGGAAAGTCGTCGGAAAAAGGTGGTGCCCACTGTCGTCAGCGGGCGGATATCATTATCCTAACAAATCGCCCTCTGCCGACTGCCAACGAATGTCCTCAGGATCACTCATTCCCGACCGACAGCTCACCTTTTCGCCCGACCTTGCGCAGACAATCGGGCTGGAAGAAGCGATTCTGCTGCAGGGGATTGGGCATCGTTTGGCGCAAGGTGGACGCTGGCACACGCTACAATTCAATGCGCTCGCCGAGGAATTCCCATTTTGGTCTGCGGCACAAATCCAATCACTGCTGCAACGCCTCTCGGAGCTGGGCATCCTGAGCTTGCTGCCAGCGGAGGACAGCGCGAGCCTGCGGGTGGCGCTAGCCGAGACCCATCGCGCCGCGAATATGACCGAGCCATCGACCGCTGCGCCCGTCGCAGAACCCATCGCCGCGCGTCCCGCGAGCTGGCAGCCGCCGCAGCCGCTGCTGGAACTCCTGCAAATGAACCATGGCATCGACCGTGAGTTTGCGCTGGCTCAGCTACAGTCCTTTCAAGAGGGTGATCTGCCCACCCGAGAATCCCGTTACCGCCAACATGTACTTGGCGCCTGGCGGCAGGCACAAGCACGTCATCCCGTTTTCGAAATCCCCCAGCCGCCGCGTTTCGATGGGGATTGGCAGCCCAGTGCAGATGCTATGGATATTCTGCGGCAAGGCGGAGTCGACGCGGAATTCGTAGCCAGTGTGCGCGCCGAATTTATTCTCTATTGGCGCGAGCGGGGCGGCCCTCCGAAAGACGTCAACAGCCGCTTTGTCGCCTTTGTCCGTCAGCGATGGGCACGCTATCAGAGTGGCCTCACCCACACGCGGGAGCCGCAGCGATTGCAGCGAGACTGGCAGCCTGATCCAAGTGTCTGGGACCTGCTGGATATGGCGGGCGTCGATAGACAATTCGTCCGGGAAAAACTGCCGGAATTTGTGCTCTACTGGGTCGACAGCAACGAGCTGCATACGTCTTGGAACTCCAAGTTCCTGCAGCACATCAAACATCAATGGCGACGTCATCAGGCGGGAGGAGCCAATGACCAAAACGCAATCGGTGGAGGAACTGGCGCGGTCGGTCGCACAAGGGATCGCAGCCTCGCCGACGACCTCAGCGACTCAAGCTGGGCAAACTGAGCGCGGGAGTACCGACCGCGAGGCCCTGGTCGAAGCGATCAATCAGGTCTTCGCGCTGTTCCGGCTGAACTACGCCAATCAGTTCTACGCAGCCTGGCCAGACGCCAGCGAGCTCAACCAAGTCAAACGGCTTTGGCTTGATGCGCTCAAAGACTACCCGCCAGAGATGATTTTGCGGGGTGCGCGCTATGCGATTGAGCACAGTGAATACCTGCCCAACCTGAGTCGCATGCACGATAGCTGCCAGCAAAGCCTCAGTGAGATGGGGCTTCCGACGGTCAGGGATGCCTATCTCGAAGCCTGTAACGCACCGTCACCCAAGGCAGCGTACCGTTGGAGTCACCCCGCGGTATTTCACGCGGGAGCGGCCACTGACTGGTACTTCCTCGCCAACAATCCGGAGTCGGTCAGCTGGCCGGTATTTCGCGAGCGCTATCTCGAGGTGGTATTGCGCGCGACCAAAGGGGAGGCGCTGACCCTGCCAGCCCCGCCTGCCGAGCCCGAGACTCCAGAGAACACCCTGTCGCTGGAGGAACGAAAGGCAGCGCTATCGGAGCTGCGTAAAGAAACGGGGCTCTAGTGCAAGCGTACCGCGCCTCTAGCCTATGCCCATAGCTGGCGACCACTGCCGCATGGCGGCGCAGCAGAACTCAAGGTGACGCGATATTAATGGCATCACTGTTCGGCGGCAGTGACACCAGTAAGCCATCTACGCCCAGCGTGTGTTCGTCGAACACAGGCGCCACACCCTCAAGGAATATCTGATCCATGCCCGGCAGCGGCAGCGGCGGGACAATGTGGTAGTAAACCAAGTGGCCGACACCCGCCCTAGCTGCGATTTCAGCCGCCTCAACCGGCGTGGTGTGGTAATCCGGAATATCGATCATGATTTGCTCGACGATGCTGTCTCCTTGCGCCTTGCCGGCCTGCCCCAGCATCGCCACCAGCTCAGGCGACAACGCTTCATGGAACAATACGTCGGCATCCTGCGAAAAACGGGCAACGTTCTCATTGGCGCTGGTATCTCCACTGATCACGACACTACGTCCGGCATAGGTCACGCGATACCCCACTGCAGGCTCAACCGGCGCATGGTCGACAGCAAAGGCTTCTACCGAGACGCCGCCCTCGCGCCAGACTTCAACACTGGCACTGCCCTCTGGCGGTGCCCAAGGGTGTGCCACCATACCGGCGCCTGACAGCGGCGCCACGCGATTCCCGTGATGGGCTTGCCGATATCGAGCGTCCTGGCCGTAAACCCGATTCAGGCCCACCACCACCTCGGTCACGCCCATCGGCCCCTCCACGGGTAGCGGCGAGCGATTGGCACGCCGCACCCAGCGGTTCAGCGCAAGTTCCCCAAGGCCATCAATATGGTCAGAGTGGAAATGGGTGAGGAACACCGCATCGATGGCGCCCACATCCACCTTCGCCCCCATGAGGCTTCGCGCAGCGCCTGAGCCTGCGTCGAACACCAGGGTTTGATTCCCTGCCATCACAACAAGGCAGGGGCCGGAGCGCACTGCGTCAGCCATTGGGCCACCCGAGCCGCACAGTAAAACGTGCAGCCCCTCCCCCAGATCGTTCTGCAGCGAACTCAAAAAATTACGCGCCAGTAAATCTGGTAGAAGTCGCCGAGCCACATCGGCGCGCTGCGTCCACAACACCGCGACAACCACCGTGAGAGCCAACAAAGGGATAAGTACCCACCACCGTTTACGCATGCACTAGCCTCCTCAAGAGCGAAGCATGCACGGTAAAGCGGGCTGGCGCACTATCGTGGAATGCTCAGTAATACCCGTCGTAATCGTTGCGAGCGAGGTTATCAAACCGAGTGAATTCGCCCTGGAAAGCGAGGCGGCAGGTGCCGATCGGACCATTACGCTGCTTACCGATAATGATCTCGGCCACACCTTTATCGGGCGAGTCCTCGTGATAAACCTCGTCCCGGTAGATGAACATGATCACGTCAGCATCCTGCTCGATCGCACCCGATTCCCGCAAATCCGAATTCACCGGCCGCTTGTTAGGTCGCTGCTCCAGTGAACGGTTGAGCTGGGACAGCGCCACCACCGGGCACTTAAACTCCTT
>JAZBOZ010000048.1:0-4108 GCA_036351405.1 Halieaceae bacterium | reverse complement strand
GTGCAGGTGTTCAACCAAGGGTTGAAATCCTACCGCGACCTGCCGCTGCGCTTGGCCGAATTCGGCAGCTGCCACCGCAACGAGCCGTCGGGCTCGCTGCACGGCATCATGCGCGTGCGTGGTTTTACTCAGGATGACGCGCATATTTTCTGTACCGAGGAGCAGATTCAGCCCGAGGTCTCGAGCTTTATCGACATGCTGCACGCGGTGTACGCCGACTTTGGCTTCGATGAGGTGATCTATCGTTTATCGACCCGTCCCGCTGAGCGCGTCGGTAGCGATGAAGATTGGGATCGCGCGGAGAAGGCGCTGGCCGATGCGCTGGATGCCCAGGGTCTACCCTGGGAAGAGCTCCCTGGGGAGGGTGCTTTCTACGGCCCGAAGATCGAGTTCTCGCTCAAAGATTGCATTGGCCGTATCTGGCAGTTGGGCACGATTCAGGTCGATTTCTCAATGCCGGGCCGCCTAGATGCGCAATATGTGGCTGAAGATGGCAGCCGCAAAGTGCCTGTCATGTTGCACCGCGCGGTGCTCGGATCCTTTGAGCGATTCATTGGTATTCTGATCGAGCACTACGAGGGTGAGTTCCCCACGTGGCTCGCGCCGCAGCAGGCCGTTGTGGTGAATATTACGGACAAACAGGCCGAATACGCCAAATCTGTTGAAGAATCTTTGCAAAACAAGGGTTTCCGGGTGGTATCCGACTTGAGAAACGAGAAAGTCGGCTTTAAAATCCGCGAGCTCGAAATAAGGAAGATTCCATACGTCCTCGTCGTTGGGGATAAAGAAATGGAATCTGGGACGGTTGCCGTCCGCGCCCGCCACGGTAAAGACCTCGGAACGATGGATCTCCCGACATTGGTGAAGACGCTCACGAATGACGTTGAGCGGCGTGGACGAATCAGTGGAGAGAAGCAAGATCAAGAGTGACGGCAAGAGCAAAAAGGCGCTCACAAACGACCAGATTACTGCACCGCGTGTGCGGCTGATTGACGCAGAGGGAGAACAGGCCGGCATCGTGCCGATCGAAGAAGCTCTGGCGGCAGCAGAAGCAGCTGGTATGGATCTCGTGCTGATGGCGGAGAACGATCCGCCCGTCTGCAAGATCATGGATTACGGCAAGCACGTCTTTGAAGCGAAGAAGCAGAAAGCTGCTCAGCGCAAGAAGACCAAGCGTATCCAGATCAAAGAAATTAAATTTCGCCCGGGGACCGATGAGGGCGATTACAAAGTGAAGCTGCGCAATTTGGTGCGCTTCTTGGAAAACGGTGACAAAGCCAAAGTCACACTGCGGTTCCGCGGTCGTGAAATGGCGCATCAGGAACTCGGCATGGAGCTGTTGAAGCGTGTCGAGGCTGACCTGAGCGAATTGGGTAATGTCGAGCAATTCCCGAAAATGGAAGGTCGACAGATGACGATGGTCATCGCACCCAAGCGACGGGGTTAGAGGCCCGTGAATGCCCTGACACCCGGTAGATGAGATGCCTGGCTAGGTTGAGCAGGCTTTAACTGGAGTAAACACAATGCCCAAAGCAAAAATTCACAGCGGTGCGGCCAAGCGTTTCAAGAAGACGGCCGGTGGTTACAAGCGCAAGAGCGCTTACAAGAGCCACATCCTGACCAAGATGACGACCAAGCGTAAGCGCCAGCTGCGTGGTACTTCCATGATCGATAAGTCCGATAAGGTGCTGATCGATCGTATGTTGCGCGCCAAGTAAGCCGTCACCCAATCAGGAGAGATAGAGAATGCCTCGAGTAAAACGTGGTGTAACGGCGCATCGCCGACACAAGAAGATTATGAAGCAGGCCAAGGGCTACTACGGTGCACGCTCACGCGTATTCCGTGTTGCCAAGCAGGCTGTGACTAAAGCAGGCCAGTACGCCTACCGTGACCGTCGTCAGCGCAAGCGTCAGTTCCGCGCACTGTGGATTACGCGTATTAACGCGCAATCTCGTGCTAACGGTCTGACCTACAGCAAGTTGATTAACGGCCTCAAGAAAGCGCAAGTTGCTCTTGACCGTCGCGTATTGGCTGACTTGGCAGTACACGACAAGCCGGCATTTGCAGCGGTTGTCGAGAAGGCACGCACTGCCCTGGCTGCTTGAATCCTCGGCCCGAGGTTTCGGGATGAGGTATGAAGTACCGAAGGGAGAGGTGTGAGCCTCTCCCTTTTTTATTGGACGTCCATGCAGGTGGAGATGGTGATGTGAAGCGCTGCCAACCACCGTTAACGTCTTCCCAGACACGCTACAAGCACGTCCGTGTGCGCTCGGGTTTGGCCGTCCATGGCCAAACACGGTCTGGAGCAGCGTTAACGGTGCCTAACAGCTGATCCAGTGCGACACGGAAGCCTTCGCCACTACTGAAGTAGCATCTGGCGGCGAAAGCTGCATCGCGAGGGACCGTTGGCGGCCAGGACGGCCGCCACCGAGCCTACATGGATGTACTTGCGGCGTGTCCCGCGGGATGCTGGTTTTGGCGCCGGATGCGGGATAAGTAGGCTGAGCCTACACGGACGTACTTGCGGCGTGTCTCGCGCGGTATGTACCGGCGAGCGGACGCGGGTTCGAGGCATCGTTGTTGGCTCTGTGAATGTGGCGATGGGCGGGAAGGCCGCCACCGAGCCTACATGGACGTACTTGCGGCGCGTCCCGCGCGGTATCTACCGGCGCACGGACGCGGGTTAAGGGCATCAAAGGCTGATGTCCGGATGTAACGCATATGGAATGCAAACATGGAATCACTGGCTGAACTGAAAGCCGAAGCGATCGCAGCGATTGAGGCGGCTACCGAGGGTGGGGCGCTTGAGCAATTGCGCGTCGACTACTTGGGTAAGAAGGGCAAGCTCACGGGGCTGCTGAAGGGTCTCGGGCAGCTGTCTGCTGAGGAGCGCCCCAAGGCGGGTGCCGAGATCAATGCGGTCAAGCAGGCGCTGCAGGAGCTGATCAACGAGCGCAAGCAGGCGCTGCACGCGGAGGCGATGGCCGCCAAGCTCGCGGCAGAGCGCCTGGATGTGACGCTACCAGGCCGCAATGTCGATGTGGGTGGGTTGCATCCCATCACGCGGACGATCCAGCGGATGGAAGACTTCTTTGGCACGATCGGCTTTGAGGTCGTCGAAGGCCCTGAGATTGAGGACGATTACCACAATTTCGAGGCGCTCAATATTCCGGCGCATCACCCTGCGCGGGCGATGCATGACACGTTTTATGTGGACGATACCCACGTGCTGCGTACGCATACCTCACCGGTTCAGGTGCGGACGATGGAACACCGCGAGCCACCTTTCCGCGTGATCTGCCCGGGCCGTGTTTATCGCTGTGACTCGGATCTGACCCACTCGCCGATGTTCCATCAGGTTGAGGGTTTGTTGATCGATGAGACTTCGAGCTTCGCTGACCTGAAAGGCCTGCTGGAGGACTTCCTGCACGGCTTTTTTGAGCGCGATGATCTGGCGGTGCGATTCCGTCCTTCTTATTTCCCGTTCACCGAGCCCTCAGCGGAAGTCGATATTCAATGTGTGAAGTGCTCGGGCAAGGGGTGCCGGGTTTGCAGTCATACCGGTTGGCTGGAGGTGCTGGGCTGCGGGATGGTGAATCCGAAGGTCTTCGAGATGAGTGGTATCGACAGCGAGCGCTTCACCGGCTTTGCCTTTGGTATGGGGGTCGAGCGATTGGCGATGCTGCGTTACGGCATCGGTGATTTGCGACTGAATTTCGATAACGACCTGCGCTTCTTGCAGCAGTTCATCTGAGGAGCGAGCGATGATTATTTCTGAACAGTGGCTCCGCGAGTGGGTGAACCCGAATCTCGATACCCAGGCGTTGGCGGATCAGTTAACGATGGCGGGTCTTGAAGTCGATGCTGTCACACCAGTGGCGCAGGATTTCAGCGGCGTGGTCGTCGCAGAGATTGTGTCGGCAGAGCAGCATCCTAACGCTGACAAGCTGCGTGTCTGCGAAGTGGCCGCGGGCAGCGACACCGTGCAAATCGTTTGTGGTGCACCCAATGCGCGTGCGGGCCTGAAAGCGCCGCTTGCGATGGTGGGTGCCGTATTGCCCGGCGACTTCAAGATCAAGAAGGCGAAACTACGCGGTGTTGAATCGC
>JAZBOZ010000047.1:0-3997 GCA_036351405.1 Halieaceae bacterium | reverse complement strand
TCTTTGTCTTCAACTCAAGGCGGTCCCCACGGGCTATCTTGACGTGACAAGTCTGGGAGCCGATCCCACCGGCGTAACCGACTCGACGGTGGCGATCCAGGCTGGCATTAATCAGGCGCGGGATGCACAGCAGGTCTTGTGGTTTCCTGCAGGAGATTATTTGGTTTCCGACCGGTTGGTTGCGGATCAACCGGATTCCGATGGAGACAACTACCACAGCGTATTGATTGGATCGACGCTCGACCCGGCTTCGCGTGCTCGGATTATTCGTGCTCCGAATTCAACAGGTTTCGGCGATAGTAATAACCGGCGCGTACTCTTGCACTTTATCAGTCAGGGCACAGCTGATGCCGAAAGCGGTAATGCAACGCTCTACAATCAGGGCGTAGTCAGTATAGATTTTAAGATTAGCGCGGGTAATCCTGGTGCGGTCGCTATCCGTATGCAAGGTGCTGAGGGTTGCACCATACAGGATGTTTCCATCGATATGACCGAAGGTGGGCACACTGGAATCTGGGGAATTCCCGGTTCGGGAGGGGCGACCCATGGGATTCGTATTGTAGGCGGGGTGACTGGTGTCGATACCAGAGGGTTTGCCAATGGCGGTGGTGGCACACAGCCCACAGCTGTATTGACCGATGCGCATTTGATCAATCAATCGGGTCAAGCGCTTTACGCTACCGCACGAGGCGCCTTTGTGGTGGTGGGTTCACGCTTTGAACGCGATACTCCCGGGCCGCTGGTTTACTTGCGTGAGCATTGGCAAGGGCAACCCTACGATGCATCGCTCTTGCTCGTCGATTCACTTTTGGAGTATACGAGCTACCATCCGGACAACACCGTGATCGAGATGCATTCAGGTAACACTGGGCGCAGCTTTCTGCTAGAGAATAGCTATGTCTCGAATGCAGACAAGGTTTGGCATCCTTCTGCTCTGGCCAATCCGAATGGCTGGGTCCATTTCAAGCGACTAGCCGTGGAAGTTCAGCCCGAGGCTAGAGGATGGGGGCAGCCGCATGAACCCGTCTATCTGGATGGTGCCCACAGTGGTGGTTTTCATATGGATGCCCAAAGCGGCGTGGTGCCACCTTCCACACTCACTACGGTTCACGAAATACCCGCAAATTTCCCGACATGGGAAACGCCGGGCGCCGTCGATGTGACCAGCCTAGGAGTGATTGGAGACGGCGTGTCCGATGATTGGGCTGCCCTCCAGCAAGCCATCGATACGAATGAAGTGCTTTTCTTCCCGAAGGGAGAGTATCGTGTTTCCAAGACGCTTGAGTTGCAGCCAGATTCCAAACTGATCGGAGTGTGGCCTAGCCTCTCGGTGCTTCAGCCGATCAGCACTCTGCAAAATCCCTTTAACGCGGTTCAGCTGGGAGAGGCCGACGCGCCACTCATACGTAGCGCCGACACCGCGCAGGCAGAGACTTATTTAGGTTTTTTGCGTTTGATGCGGACCTTTCCGCTGGCTCAGCACGATCCCACCTCAGTTGCCAATTATGCGCTTGAGTGGCGATCCGGCGGTGATTCTGTCGTCCGCCATGTAATGTTGCAAGGCAAGCCAGGCACAAACATGCGTCCCGATCTGATCGCCCAGCACTACTATGACTTGACTGAGAACATCAATGCGAACCACCCGCAGGACGATTTTCCCGAAGGCATGTATGCCTGGCCCTGCGCTTATCCAAATATACAGGTTCGCGGACACGGAGGGGGACGCTGGTTCACCTTTTGGATGCATGGTCGCCAAGGCCTGCGCGATGATGTTCCGTTTCTTCTTGTCGAAAATACAAACGAGCCTTTGCAGTTGTACCATTTGCACCTGCAGCAACAGGATAGTCTCAACCACGCTGAGTTCATCAACGCTAATAATGTGACGGTGTATGGCACCAAGGGAGAAATAAAGGGCTCCATGTTGTATTTTGAAAATTGCGACAACGTGCGCTTGTTTGGGCATGGGGGCTTGAGTTCGCCTGACCCTGTGCGCAACCCACCTTATCTCTTCCGATTTGTTGACTGCACCAACTTTCTGGTCAGCGGACTTGGTGACACCATCAACCAAGGGATCGGCAAATGGAATGGCGGTGCGTTTGATCGGTGGTATCATGCGAATGTGTTGTCTTTCTTTCCGCTGCAAGACAGTCATAGCACGCGTGGGGAAGTGATCATACCCTCCGATCAGCGCCCGATACTTTACCTGCAAGGCAGCCCGGTACGCGGGATCCATCCACAACAGGGCAACAATACGCCGCCGGTTGTTCAGTTTTTGAGCCCTGCGAGTGGCGGATCGATTCCTTTGGGCGTTGAACTCAGATTAATCGGCAGTGCGCACGATGTTGAGGATGGCGATCTGTCAGAGAATATCGAATGGTATTCCAGCCTGGATGGCTTACTCGGAAGCGGAGCGCAGTTGGATGTAGTAGGATTGAGTGAAGGCTCGCATGTAATCAGTGCGAGTGTGGTCGATGGTGCAGGTTTCAATAACAACGCCACGCTCGCACTGGATGTCGTGCAGTCGGGCACGCAGGTGCAAATTCAGTTGCAGCCAAGCGACGATAGCTACGTGGCTGCGGACTATCCTGACTCGAATCAGGGAAGCAATAATAAGTTACGAGCCCGGAATAGTCAGGGACATCAACAACTCTTTAAATTTGATTTAAGCGCGGTGAGTGGAGCGATTTCGCAGGCCAGCCTTTACGTAGCAACGGCTAATTCCAACGCAGGGGTTCTGTCCGTCCACCAAGTAATCGACGACAACTGGAGCGAATCCAGCGTGACTTGGAATTATCAACGCCCGGCGGTAGGTGCTTTGATTGAATCGGCAACAGCAAGTGGTTTTCCGGGGCAATGGCTAAGCTTCGACGTGGCCTCCTATCTGTCCAGCCAATTGGTGGATGGGGTTGCTGGTTTTGCCGGGTTGACTGCGGATAGTACGCTGCTCCTGGTCTATTCTAAAGAGCAAAATGGTTCTGAGCCCTATCTGGACATCATTTATGGTCTCAATATCGACAACCAAGCACCCGTCGCCACAATGACGAGTCCGGCCAATAATCTACAATTTAATGAAGGAGAGCCCATTCATTTGAGCGGTCACGCGAGCGATGTTGAAGACGGTGACTTGAGCCCCGGTGCCATTTGGACGTCAAGCATCGACGGCTTTCTTGGCAGCGGATCCAGTCTGAACCTGTTGGATTTGAGTCCTGGCGTCCACCAGATCGATTTTGTTGCCGTGGACTCCGGCAGTCTGGTGGCTCGTGATAGCATATCCCTTGAGGTTCTGGCATCCCATCACGCTCAGGTTGTGCGCTTGCAAGCCGTGGCTGATTCGCAAATACGCGGTGACCAACCGGATCAAAATTTCGGCAGCGAGGTGAAACTGCGACACCGGTTGAGTGAGCAATCGTCTTCGATCTACCGCTTTGATTTAACAGGCATCTCTGGTGTGGTCGATTTTGCCACGCTTCGCCTCGCGCTCGGAGCGAATGATAGCGGCGAATTGGAGATTCGAGCACTGAATAGCGACGACTGGGATGAAGCGACGGTAACCTACAGCACACGCCCGGTTGAGGGCGAAGCGCTGACCAGCTTAACGTTGCAGGGTGTTTCGGGTGATTATTCTGAAGCCAACGTTACCGCTCATGTCTCTGCTCAAGCCGGAAACGGTGGCGTAGGATTTGCGGTCAGGTCTCTGGGTTCTACACTTACCCGTATTTTCTCCCGAGAAGGCTCGGCTCCACCCGAACTATTAATCGCATTCAGCGGTCCAATCGGCAGCAATGCCGCTCCGTTTGCGACGAATGTGAGTATTCTTGGTGACGCCACGGTCGGCGAAACGCTGAATGCTTTTTATCTCTACAGCGATGTCGAGGGAGATCCCGTCGGGGACTCGATTATTCGCTGGTACGGCAGTAGTGATTCGGTCTTTGATCTCGCAGATGTCGAACTGGGGCAGGGAAGCAGTTATACCCTGCGCGCGGAGGATGCAGGCAGC
>JAZBOZ010000046.1:0-5942 GCA_036351405.1 Halieaceae bacterium | reverse complement strand
CGAGTGCTTCATCATGAATACGGCACGCAACCCCAGCCCCCACAGCACCGCCAGCGTGAGAATGAAATCCATATTCGAGCTATGGGGCACCAAAGCCACCACCATTTTCGACCGATTGGGTATCTCACCCTCGATACGCCATCCGAGCGCACGAAAGACAGACCGACCGATCCATCGCGCAATAAGGTTATGTCGGGTGGGGAGGTTTTCTCCCAGAGATTGCCAGTGCATCGATGGATTCAAAACGGAAGGACGATGGACAATACCCCAGCCCGGGGCTGGTGACCACCTTCGACCCGGCAGGACTCAGGCACGCAAGTAAACTGGGTAGTGAGGGTGAGGTGCGTCGTCGTGTAAGTCGCGTAAACTGAGCCACTCATCGCTACATAGCACTCAACTTGCCCGCAAGACACAGGGAAATCATCACCCACTATGCAACCAGCAACCGAAGAATCCCTCTTTCAGAGCGGCATTAAGGCCCTACAGGCGGGCAACGGTCATGACGCCAAAGCGACATTTCAGAATGCGATCTCCCAGGGATTTAAATCCAGCCGCATTTGGCTAGGGCTTGCGCTCGCAAACATCGCACGACGCGATACAAAAGCTGCCGAGCAGGCCATCGATCAAGTACTCGCGCTTGAACCCAATAATCTGCGCGCCCTCATTATCAAGGGCGATATCGTCTTTGCCCGACAGGAAATGCAGGCCGCTGCGGCGCATTACGGACTCGCCTTACGCCTCTCCGCCGCGCTCAGCAACCCGCCGCCCGTGGTCATCGCTGATCTGAAACGCATCGCAAGACGCCAGCAGGAGATATCCCAGCGCTTCCAGGAACACTTGATGGATCAACTGGCCAATGTCGGTTACCGGCGTACCACCGCCAGTGAGCGTTTCAACAAGGCGCTCGATATGCTGCTTGGAAAACTCGAACGGCCGCTGGAGACACGCTCCTACCCGCAATCGCCACATACCTTTTACATGCCCGACCTGCCGTACCACACATTCTTCCCGCGCGAGGAACTGGCTTGGCTGGATGAATTGGAGTCGCAGACCGATGTTATCCAAAGCGAGCTGGAAGCATTACTGGCGAAACAGCAACATAGCTTTAAACCCTATATCCACAGCGGGATCGATCGACCCCAGGAGAGCCACACCGATCTCATGGATTCGGATAACTGGACGTCTGCCTACCTGTGGGAGGATGGCCGCCCGATCGAGTCCACCATCGAACAGTGCCCCACCACGACCGATGTGATCGAAGAGCTCCCCCTCACCAAGATCAATGGCTTCTCGCCGTCAGTGCTGTTTTCCAAACTCGCACCGGGCGCCAGAATCGAACCTCACACTGGCCTGGTGAATACGCGACTCATTTGCCACCTGCCGCTCATTGTTCCCGAGCAATGTGGTTTGCGAGTAGGACCTGAAACACGGATCACTCAAAGAGGCAGTGCCTGGGCTTTCGACGACAGCATCCAACATGAGGCATGGAACCGGAGCGAGGAAGCTCGGGTGATTCTGCTATTCGACGTCTGGCGTCCCGAACTCGACGAATCAGAGCGACTGTTTATCAGGACGCTGCTCGAGTCGGTTAAGAATTACGCCGGCTAATCAATTGGGCCCCTCTCACTGGGTACTCTGTAACAGCCGAGTCAAAAGGCGGTCCAGCTGATCCGCAAACGCCTTGCGATCGCTGTGGTTCAGAGGCGGCGGACCACCCGTGTGTTCACCCGAGGCGCGCATCGTTTCCATAAAATCGCGCATTTGCAGGCGCTGCTTGATATTGGCTTCCGTATAGCGCTCACCCCTGGGCGTTAATACGTGCGCACCTTTAGCCAAGACCTCCGAAGCTAGCGGGATATCGGCGGTGATGACCAAGTCCCCAACTATCACTCGCGCCGCGATTTCATCATCGGCCACGTCTGCGCCCTGGGGCACCTGATACATGCTGATCCAGGGAGAAGGCGGGACTCGCAACGCCTGATTAGCAAACAGTGTCACCATGACCTGCCGTTTCAAAGCCGCACGGAAAAGGATTTCGCGAATCACCACCGGGCAAGCATCGGCATCAACAAGGATTTTCACAGTGCGTATCTCTCTGGCA
Organism: Halieaceae bacterium; assembly: GCA_036351405.1. Lineage (GTDB taxonomy): Bacteria > Pseudomonadota > Gammaproteobacteria > Pseudomonadales > Halieaceae > Luminiphilus. Next base: position 3,841 of record JAZBOZ010000046.1, on the reverse strand, counting down.
TCCGCTGGCAGCATAACGCGATGCACATACTGCAAGAAGCCATCGGAGGTTTAACCGCCCGCCTAGACGCGCCGGCTCAGGTGGAGAGATAAACGGATGCAAGAGCGCACAAGCGGTGCTTGACCCATGGTGCTCACACCGGGAAGCTGTGCTCACTCATCCAGCAACCCATTAAAGAGGGGCAACGCCATGCTGAAACTCAATATCAACGGCAGTGAACACACGGTGGATGTCGACCCATCCACGCCACTGCTGTGGGTGCTAAGGGATCATCTCGACCTCACAGGCACAAAATATGGCTGTGGTATCGCGCAATGCGGCGCCTGCACTATCCATTTGGATGGGGTGGCAACGCGTTGTTGTGTGCTGCCTGTCAGTGCGGCTGAAGGCAAAGCGATCACCACCATCGAAGGGTTGTCCGCTGATGGCAGCCATCCCGTACAGCGCGCCTGGGTCGAACTAGACACCCCCCAGTGCGGCTACTGCCAGCCTGGCATGATCATGGCAGCCGCGGCACTGTTGGCCGACAACGCCTCTCCCAGCGATGCCGACATCAACCAGCGGATCACCAACATCTGCCGCTGTGGCACCTTCCCCCGAGTGCGCGAGGGCATCCACCGCGCGGCAGAGCTGGCCACCAATGCGATGACGGATTCAGCTGCAGAGGAGGTGACGTCATGACACAGCGAAGCCAACAGCAGATTGATATCAGTCGTCGAAACTTTGTGATCGGCAGCACCGCGGGTGGCGCCGGACTTGCCCTTGGCATGTCGCTGCCTTTGGGTGCACTGGCCGCGAATACCAAGGCGCAGGCCACCGAAGTCAATGTATGGGTGGTCATCGGCACCGACGATACCGTCACCGTTCGTGTCGCACGCTCAGAGATGGGCCAGGGCACTCTAACCGGACTGGTGCAGATGGTTGCCGAGGAGCTTGAGTGTGACTGGGACAAAGTCAGCTGGGAATTCCCCACGCCGGGAGAGAGCCTCCGCCGCGATCGCGCGTGGGGCAGCTTTTCGACAGGAGGCAGTCGCGGTATCCGGGAGAGCCATCAATACGTCCGCGAGGGTGGTGCGGTAGCGCGCACATTGCTCATCGGTGCCGCCGCCCAGCGCTGGTCGGTGCCCGTCGACGAATGCACCGCCAAAGCCGGCGTTATCACGCATAACCCCAGCGGCAAGACGCTGCGCTTCGCGGCTGTGGCTGAAGCGGCGGCCCAACTCCCGGTGCCCAAGACAGTCACCCTGAAGGATCCCGCGGACTGGGAGATCATCGGCAAACCCATGCCAAGGCTCGACACCGCCGACAAAGTGACCGGCAAATTGCGCTATGGCGCAGACCTGAAAATGCCGGGGATGCTTTACGCGGCGGCGCATGCATGCCCCGTACACGGCGGCAAACGCCAATCCTTTGACGCATCAAAGGCGGAAAAAATGCCGGGAGTACGCGCCGTGTTACCCGTCGGTGACGATGCTGTTGCCGTAGTGGCTGACAGCTGGTGGCAAGCAAATCAGGCGCTAAAGCAGGTCAAAGTTGATTGGGAGACCGGAGACTCCGGCAAGGTCGACAGCGCAGCGATCACCGCCATGCTGAAAGAAGGCCTTGACGCAAAGGACGCCTATGTCGGCCACGAGCGAGGCGATGCGAGCAGCGCGATCGCGGGCTCAGATGAGGTGCTCAGTGCGGAGTACAGCTACCCCCTACAGAGCCACGCACCCATGGAGCCCATGAATGCGACTGTCATATGGACGTCGAAGCGCTGCGAAGCCTGGGCCCCGACGCAAAATGGCGAGGCAGCATTGGAGGCACTGGCCGACGCGGTGGGCATGCTGCCCGAGCAGTGCGAGGTTCACAAAACGCTGCTCGGCGGCGGATTCGGTCGTCGCGGTTTCCAGGACTGGCTCGCCCAGGCAGGCCGCATCGCCAAGCAGATGCCTGGCACGCCCATCAAACTGATGTGGAGCCGGGAAGAGGATCAACGCCAAGGTCGCTACCACCCAATCACGCGCAGTCGTCTGACCGCCAGTTTTGCCAAAGATGGACAGCCAGACGCCGTGCACATGCGGATTTCCGGCCAATCGATTCTCGCGGCGCTGCGCGCACCGCTTGGCGAGGAGCGTATCGATCCGGTTGTGTTCCAGTCGGTAGCGCCCGAGGGTGATCACGCCTTCATCTACGGCATCGAGCATTTCCTCGCCGACCACGCGATGCGAAATCCGCATCTGCGACCGGGGTTCTGGCGCGGTGTGAACATCAACCAGAACGTCTTTTATTTCGAAAGCTTCATGGATGAAATGGCTCGCCACGCCGGCGCCGACCCGCTGGACTATCGCCGTCGCTTGTTGCGCGATTCGAGCCCCAAAGCACTTGCCGTGCTGGAAGATGTCGCCTCCCGCGCGGGCTGGGGACGCCAGTTAGCCAGCAACAGCGGGCTGGGTTTGGCCGTGTGTAAGGCTTTCGGCAGCTACGTTGCGGCCTGTGCTGAGGTGTCCATAGACGACGGACAGCTCAACATGAAGAAGATCTGGGCTGCGACGGACTGCGGCTATGCCGTGAACCCCCAGCAGATCGAAGCCCAGGTCGCCGGCTCATTTGTCTTTGGCCTGTCGGCCGCGCTCTACGGTGAAATGACCGTGAAAGACGGTGCGGTGCAGGAAACCAACTTCGACACTTATCCCTCCATGCGGCTCGCGGCCATGCCGGAGGTCGAGACCAAGGTGATGGCCTCCGGCGGTTTCTGGGGGGGCGTTGGCGAGCCCACGATCGCGGTTGCAGCACCGGCTGTTCTGAATGCGGTTTACGCGGCTACCGGCGTTCGCATTCGCGAGCTACCCCTGAAGGACCAGTCGTTGGTATAACAGATCTCAATTGACCCACTACCACCGGGCACCTTCGGGTGCCCGGCTCATTTGAAGAAGCGGATGATCACTATGCGCCCGATGCTTGCTCTTTTATTTGCCGCATTTGCCGTGACGGCCCACGCCGAATCGACACTGCTCTACAACATCAACGGCTACACGATGAACAACGGCGATAAAGTTCGCCTGGCCGCGATCGAGTACGAGGATGGTGTGATCAAGAAAACCTACCGTCCCGGTGAAGCGGTGGATGGCAGTGAGGCAGATCAGCGAATAGATGGTAAAGGCCGGACGGTGCTGCCAGGCCTGATCGATGCCCACGGGCATGTCGGGGGTTACGGCTGGGCGCTCGGCGCGGTCGACCTCACCGGCTCGAGCAGTGAATTTGAGGCGGCACAGCGGGTGGCCGCGTTTATCGAGGATCAAACCTCAGCGACAAACTGGGTGGTTGGACGCGGCTGGAATCAAGTCCTCTGGCCAGGCAAGGCGTTTCCCAACCGGGCCGCGCTCGATGCGATCAGCAAGCGGCGACCGATTGCTTTGGGTCGGGTTGATGGCCATGCGCTCTGGGTCAACAGCGCCGCCCTGGAACTGGCAGGCATCGACGACGACACCAAAGACCCCGATGGCGGACAGATTATTCGTGATGCCGAAGGCAAGGCGACGGGTGTGCTGATCGACAACGCCATGGATATTGTCTGGGAGACTATCGGGGAGCCAACGATCGCTGAGCTCGAAGCGCAGATCGTGCGCGGCATGGAGGCGGCGGCAGCTACCGGGCTGACCACAGTGCACGACGCGGGTATCAGCGCACGTGAGCTGGAGGCCTACCGTAACCTGCAGCGCCGAGGCGAACTGCCCATTCGCGCATACCCGATGCTGTCGGTGCTTGACCCTGCAAATGACCCTATTCTGGATGCAGGCCCGTCGCGCACCGACGATGGCATGCTGATCGTACGCAGCGTCAAAATCTCCGCCGATGG
>JAZBOZ010000045.1:0-10407 GCA_036351405.1 Halieaceae bacterium | reverse complement strand
CTTCCGCCCGGTACGGCGCTGCAACTGGTTCCTGAAGATCATCAGCATGATCGTTTTGCGCTCAGGCTGGAAGATGGCGCGACACAACTGATCGGTTATTGCCCGCGCTACCTGAATCAGAGTTTGCGCGCGGTGATGCGTGAGACCAGGATTCGTCTGACGGTTGCGCGCAACAACTGCCAAGCACCCATTCAGTTCCGGTTGCTTTGTGAAGCGCGGTTTCCGGGAAAGGCTGGACAGTGCTTCTATGAATCGGCTGAGCACCAACCCCTTACCCTGCTGGCAGCGGCCTAATGAATCCATAGTTCAGATCCGATATGCACAATGCCGTAGAGATTCCAGCCGGCTACAAGCAGACTGAGGTGGGGGTGATTCCGGAGGATTGGGATGCTGACAAACTTTATCGGTTCTGGGATGTAACTGATTGCAAACACGTTACGGCGTTATTTGTGCCTCAAGGCTTCCCGGTCGCGAGTATCCGAGAGGTTCAAAACCGATTCGTTGACCTCACAAATGCAAAGCAAACAAACGCTTTTTTCTATAACTTGCTAATTGAAGGCGGACGAAAGCCGTGCCCCGGCGACTTGATTATCAGCAGAAATGCAACCGTCGGAGAGGTTGCCCAAGTTGCTGATTGGCATCCAGCATTCGCGATGGGTCAAGATGTTTGCCTGCTTCGAAGGAGGCAGGACAACTATTCTACTGAGTTTTTTCAAGCTGTATTTCAGTCTCCAATCATACTAAAACAGCTTGCGAATCTAATGGTTGGTTCGACATTTAAGCGTGTTAATGTACAGCAAATTCGAAATTTTGCCGTTCCGATGCCCCCAGCGCATGAACAACACGCCATTGCCATCGCGCTATCAGACGTGGATACCCTGCTCGCCAAGCTCAACCAGCTTATCGCCAAGAAACGTGACATCAAGCAGGCGGCGATGCAGGAGCTTCTGACTGGGCGAACTCGACTACCTGGGTTCAGCGGGGAGTGGGAGGCGAGGCAGTTAGGGGAAGTCGCGCACATCAAGACCGGCAGCCGCAATAATGAGGACAAAATTCAGGACGGCGAGTATCCGTTCTTCGTTCGATCCGAAAATATCGAGCGAATCAACAGCTATTCGTATGACTGTGAGGCGATTCTCATACCTGGAGAAGGTCGAATTGGCGAAATCTTTCACTATATTAACGGACGGTTTGATGTGCATCAGCGTGTCTATGCTATCACTCAATTCAAGCCTAGCGTGTCCGCAAAGTTTGTTCATCTCTACATGACGATGAATTTCGGGACTTGGGCCATGCAGAACACCGTGAAGGCCACAGTCGATTCTCTACGTCTGCCAACTTTCCAAACTTTCGAGATGCGAATTCCAGCGACCAAGGACGAACAAACCGCCATCGCTATCGTCCTCTCCGACATGGACGCCGAGATCGCCGCGCTCGAAGCCCGCCGCGACAAGACCCGCGCCCTCAAGCAGGGAATGATGCAGGAACTGCTGACCGGGCGAACCCGATTGCAAACTTCGCAGTCTATCGACGAATCACGAGTGACCGAATGAGCACCGTCGGCCAAATCGAAAAGAAAACCCAGGCGCGCGTCGTCGCCCTGTTCCAGCAGCGCCTTGACTACGCCTACTTAGGACACTGGAGCGACCGCCCCGGTAATGCCAACATTGAGCCGGAATTGCTCACAGCCTGGCTGCGTCGGCGAGGCATCGACGATGAACTGATTCGCCGCGCGCTGCGCGAATTAGTTAGCGTCGCTCAGGATACCGGCAAAACGCTCTACGACCGCAACCTGGCGGTTTACAACCGGCTGCGCTACGGGGTGAAGGTGCGCCCCGCCGTCGGCGAGCATCATGTCACCGTCTGGCTGATCGACTGGAAGCACCCCGAACGCAACGATTTCGCCATCGCCGAAGAAGTCACGGTGGTGGGCGCTGATGCCAAAGCCAACACCAAACGCCCGGATCTGGTCATCTACGTCAATGGCATCGCCTTGGGGGTGCTGGAGCTGAAACGCTCCACGGTCTCGGTCGCTGAAGGCATCCGCCAGAACCTCGATAACCAGGACAAACGCTTCATCGAACCCTTTTTCTCAACCATGCAATGGCTGATGGCCGGCAACGACAGCGAAGGACTGCGTTACGGCACCATCGCGACCCCGGAAAAATACTACCTTCAATGGATCGAAGCCGACGGCGAGCATCGCGACGAACCTCATCTGCTCGACCGCCACCTGCTGCAACTGGGCAAGAAACGCCGCTTTTTGGAGCTGATTCACGATTTTGTCGTCTTCGACGCCGGCACCAAGAAACTCTGCCGCCACAACCAATATTTTGGCGTCAAAGCCGCCCAGGCATTCATCAAGCGGCGCGAGGGCGGCATCCTTTGGCACACTCAGGGCAGCGGCAAGTCACTGACCATGGTCTGGCTGGCCAAATGGATTCGCGAGCAGTGCCCCAAGGCGCGGGTGCTCATCATTACCGACCGCACCGAACTGGATGAGCAAATCGAAAAAGTCTTCAAGGGTGTCAATGAGACCATCTATCGCACCCAGAGCGGCGCTGATCTGATCGACACCCTAAACGGCACCAGCGAATCTCTGCTGTGCTCGCTGGTGCATAAGTTCGGCGGCAAGGGACAGGATGCGACGGTCGAGGGCGAAGGCGTCAAGACCTTCATCGCCGCCATCCAACAGCGTCCAGCCGACTTTCAGCCCAAGGGCGACCTCTACGTCTTCGTCGATGAATGCCACCGCACCCAGAGCGGCGACCTGCACCAGGCGATGAAAACCGTGCTGCCGGATGCGCTGTTCATCGGCTTTACCGGAACACCGCTGCTCAAGGCCGACAAGCGCAAGAGCATCGAAGTCTTCGGGCGCTACATTCATACCTACAAATTCGATCAGGCGGTCAAAGAAGGCGTGATACTGGATTTACGCTATGAAGCGCGCGACATCGACACGCGCTTAACCGACACCGCCAAGATTGACCAGTGGTTCGAGGCCAAAACCCAAGGGCTGAATGACCTGGCCAAAGCCCAGCTCAAGCGCAAGTGGGGCACCATGCAGCGCGTACTGTCGAGCCAGTCGCGGTTAGCAAAAATCGCAGCCGATATTCTGCTCGACATGAGCACCCGGCCACGCTTGGCCGATGGTCATGGCAACGCCATGCTGGTGGCCGGCAGTATCCACGAGGCTTGCAAACTCTACATGCTCTTTGCCGATACCGAGTTGAAAGGCAAGTGCGCCATCATCACCAGCTACACCCCGAGTCTCGCCGACATCAAGGGCGAGAACACCGGCGAAGGTGAAACCGACACGCAGTTTAAGTACAACGTCTATGCCCGCATGCTGGCCGACTGGTTCGATGAACCGGAGGAAACGGCGATCAAGAAGGTGGACAAATTCGAGCAAGCGGTGAAGCGCACCTTCATCGACAAACCGGGACACATGAAGCTGCTGATCGTGGTGGACAAGCTGCTCACCGGCTTCGATGCACCCGCAGCGACCTGTTTGTACATCGACAAAACCATGCAGGATCACGGGCTTTTTCAGGCCATCTGTCGCGTCAACCGACTCGATGGCGAGGGGAAAGACTATGGTTATATCATCGACTACAAGGATCTTTTCAAGAGCCTGGAAGGCGCGGTCAGCGACTACACCAGCAGCGCCTTGGACGCCTATGACCAGGACGATGTCGAAGGACTGCTGAAAAACCGACTCGAAGAGGCGCATGAGGATCTGGAACAGGCGCGCGAGGCGATCAAGGCCCTGTGTGAGCCGGTGGCGGCTCCGCGTGGCGAATTGGACTATTTTCGCTATTTCTGTGCCCAGGATTCTCGGCGAGAACGAAGCGCTCGCCCTGGCCGTCGATGCCGCCATTCGTGACAGCCTCATGGATGGTTGGCGGGATAATGCCATTAAACTAAAACGCGTCCGCAGAGCCATCCGAGGCGTTCTCGAACACCCGCCCGCCAGTGCTGAGACGCCAAAAACCGGGGTGGCCGAGGACGGTGCAGCCCCCTACAACCTTGACGCAGAGATCAACCGCATTCTCGACCTGGCCAAACACCAGCATGACTATTGAAGCCCAGCACCTGGATGTCGCCGGCCTTCAGGTGGAAGTTGTCCGCAAAAACATCAAAAATCTGCATCTGGGCGTCTATCCACCGGCTGGACGCGTTCGGATCGCCGCTCCCCTGGTGCTCAGCGATGAGGCCATCCGCCTCGCCATCATCGACAAACTGGGATGGATCAAGCGGCAGCAGCAGCGATTCGCCGAGCAGCCACGTCAATCGACGCGCCAAATGGTCAGCGGCGAAACCCACTATGTCTTTGGGCAACCCTATCGCTTACAGCTCCATATCCACAACCAACCGCCCAAGGTCAGACAACGCGGCAACGACTGGCTGGATCTCTATGTACGCCCCGATGCTGATCTCAGGCAACGCGCATCAATTTTGTTCGATTGGTACCGCGAGCAGTTGCGCGAGCGCATCCCGCCCTTGCTCGATCATTGGCAGGCGATCCTTGGTGTTGAAGCTGCCGAGTGGCGCATCAAAAGGATGAAAACCCGCTGGGGGAGCTGCAACACGACCGCACGCCGCATCTGGCTCAACCTGGAACTCGCCAAAAAGCCGCCGCAGTGTCTGGAGTACGTCATCGTCCATGAACTCACGCATCTTCTGGAACGCCACCACAACAAACGCTTCATCGCGCTGATGGATTTGCACCTCCCATCCTGGCGACAGTCGCGGGACATCCTGAATCAACTGCCTCTGGGATGATCGCCTGGCCGATGCTGCGATGGGCGCGATGGTGTCTGGGATTCAGAAGCGATACCCGAAGTTGGCGCATCACCGCGCGGATATCGAGCTTGGCCCGAAGATCCGCGAGGAAGTAACATCAAGCCGGTGATGAATCCTCAAGCTCTGGGTCGATGGAAACCAGACTGGTGAGATTTTGAATCCGGGCGCGCGCTGAGTCATTCACATCCGTGAACCGGATCCCCATCAGCCACTGATCCTGAGCATAAACCTGAGAGGTCCAGACCACGGAACCCGTGACCTTGATGCTCTCTTCCTGCTCCGGACAACCAAGCTGCACCATCACGCGTGACTCGACAGGCAGTTGACGAAAAGTTCTTATTTTCACGCCCCCTTCCCCTAGATCGTGTGATAACCCATGGTTCACGCCGCCCAGCTGTGAACCCAGGGGCATGATTTGCGCATAACACTCGCAAGATGTTCTTGGGTAACGTCTTTTGTTGACAAGATTAATCCCGCTAGCAGTCTCTTTGGGTGACAAAAAGCTCATTCTTCTTTCCCCCTGGATATGTTGTTCATGATAGTCAGGCATGGCATGAGAGTAAGTTGGGTAATTCTTTCCATACCATGCTACGAGCCCATTGGCAAGTCGTGTCGATGGAGTCGAGCAAGGCTCCGTTCCAGTGCATCTCGAGGATGCCCCCTCAGTACAGTACAGAACTATTAAAACTATGTTAAGTTACTGATTTTTCAAACAAGCGATTTTGAGGCCGCGATGACTAAAACCCAATCCGTCAATGTTCTTCGTTGAGCGAAACTGTCTGCATCACGAAATCTCTGTCCTTTAGAGTTGAATTTTCTGCTCTCGGCCTGGGTTCAGCAGCTCCTTCAGCGACTTGCTGCCATCATCCACCGCAATGATCTCCACCGCCGCGCCCGGCTTGACCTTCTGCAGGCCATGGGTGATCACCTGCTCGCCGGCGGCCAAACCCGCGAGAATTTCCACCTCACCGGGTCGCCGGGCGCCGATCTCGACCGGGCGCTTCTCCACCAGCGGCTCATCGCCAGCACGCACCACAAAGACAAAATGCGCCTCGCCGCGATGCAGCAGCGCGGACTCGGGTACCATCAGCGCCTGGCGCGGATTGCGCAGCAGCTCAACGGTCATCAGCTGACCGGGACGCAGCAGGCGCTCTTCATTGTCGATCAGGGCGCGCACCTGTACCGAGCGGGTGACCGGATCGACCCGGCTGTCGAGACTGCTGATGGTGCCGCGAAACAGTTGATCCGGAAAAGCGCGGGTGCGTGCCTCGACCTCAACCCCAGGCGCCAGGGTGCCGAGAAACACACTGGGCACGGCAAAATCGAGCTTCAGGCGGGCATCGTCATCCAGAGTGGTGATCACATCACCAGGCTGCACCAGAGCACCTAGACTGATGTTGCGCAGCCCCACCACCCCGTCAAAGGGGGCCTTGACCAGTCGATCAGCCAGGCGTGATTCGGTTGCAGTTAGGGCCGCGCGGGCGGTTTCGATGTCGCGGCGGCGCTCATCGAGCAGCGAGGCCGAGGCCGAACCACTGGCTTCCAGTGATTTGACACGCTGATATTGGCGTTCAGCTTCAGCTACGCGGGCTTTGCTTTCTTCGAGCAACGCATGTTCCTCCCCGCTCATCATCTCCACCAGTACTGCACCGGCTTTGACTCGGTCACCGTCGTCGAAATGCAGCGCCGAGATAGAATCGGTCACATTGGCGGTGATCACCACCGACTCGCGCGCCTTGAGCGTGCCCAGGGCTTCGATGCGATCAGCCAGCGGGGCTTCGCGCACCTCGGTGACGATCACACCAGGGGCGCGGGCCGCCGCCGTGGTGGCCGCGAGGATCGCGCAAGCAAGCACCAGCCAGCGAAGGGACGTTTTCCTCCACGCGCCCGCGCCCCCATGTGACGAATCATTCCAATGTACTTGCCTGGTCATCTCATGCCTCAGATTCTGCTTGTCGATAATGGTTCCAAACGTCCCGATGCCACCCGGTCGCTGCGCGCGCTCGCCGAGCGCCTGGCCGCGCGTCTCCACCAGCCGGTCGCGCCCGTGTCCCTGCTGCACGCCGACGGGATTGCACCCGCCTTACTTGGGGGTCGCCCGGCACAAATTCTCGCGCCCTATCTGCGGGATCAACTGCGGTTGGGGGAAGGTGACTTTACGCTGCTACCGCTGTTTTTTGGTCAAAGCCGGGCGTTGACGCGCTTTATCCCGGAGACAGTTGCGGCGTTGCAACACGAGTATGGCGTTTTCAGCCTGAGGGTTGCCGAGCCGCTTTGCCCATTGCCCCAGGGCGAGCCGCGCCTGGCGGAGATTCTGCACGACCATCTGAGCACCAGTTGCCAGCCGATCCCTCCCGAACAGATTATTCTGGTCGATCATGGCTCGCCCATTTCCCGGGTCACTGCGGTGCGCAATTGGTTGGCTCAGGCTCTGTCGCAGCGCATATCGGACATCCCCATCAGTGAAGCGGCCATGGAGCGACGCGCGGGGCCCGAGTATGATTTCAATGGCCCGCTGCTCAGCGAGGCACTGGAACAACAGGCCAGGGCCAAGCCGAACATCCGCATCGCGCTGGCCATGCAGTTTCTCTCCGCCGGACGCCATGCTGGGGAGGATGGCGATGTCGCCCGGATCTGCCAGGCGGTGGCACAGCGCCATGCGGGAGTCCGCATCACCCGCGCGCCCCTGATGGGCACGCACCCGTTGTTGGTGGAAATTCTCGCCGAGCGCCTCACGGCCATTCAGGCCGGTTCAACGCTTGGGGCCGAGCAACAGCCAGAGGATGAATCCCAGCACCGGCAGCAGCAAAATCAACACCACCCAGAGCACCTTGGTAAAGATCCCGGTGGAGTGGCTCTGCACCGTCTTGATAATGGCATAGACGTTCAAAATGAGCAGCAGCACGCCGAAGATGCCGCCTGTGACCTGGATTTCCATCACTGATGCCCCCTAACTTGGCTTGACCGGGCGCATGATAACCCAAGGCGCAGAGCAAGGGCTTGGCGCGAGTGAACGGGGTCAAAAAAACCGCAATTGAGGTGTTGTCAATGCGCTTGTGCAGGTGCTAGACTCTAAATCCTGAGAAATTTACTAGGGTATTGCCAGCATGAATCAAGCAATCGCGTCTCAAACCTCGTTGTCGACTGGAACCATTGATGCCTACATCAGCAGCGCCTATCAAATCCCGGTTCTGACCCTGGAGGAAGAACGTGGTCTGGCCGAGCGGCTGCGTGATCATGGCGACATGGAGGCGGCACGTCGGCTGGTGCTCTCGCATCTGCGCTTTGTCATTCGCATCGCCCGCGGCTACCTGGGCTATGGTCTGCCGCTGCCGGATCTGATTCAGGAGGGTACCGTGGGGCTGATGAAAGCGGTGCGCCGCTTCGAGCCTGACGTGGGGGTGCGCCTGGTGTCCTTCGCCGTGCATTGGATCCGTGCCGAGATCCATGAATACATCCTACGCAACTGGCGTATTGTGAAGGTGGCCACCACCAAGGCGCAGCGCAAGTTGTTTTTCAACCTGCGCAGCTCCAAGAAACGCCTCGGCTGGTTCACCAGGCAGGAGGTCGAGGAGGTCGCGGCCGATCTCGGCGTCAAACCCGAAACGGTGCTGGAGATGGAATCGCGCCTGTCGAGCCATGATGCCGCCTTTGACGGTTATGAGGACGATGATGACGAATCCCCCTCGGCGCCCTCGACCTATCTGCCGGACATGCGCATGGAACCGGCCACCCTGCTGGAACGCGAAGATTCCGACGACTATGAACGTGATCGCCTGCTCGCCGCCGTGGCGAGCCTGGACGAGCGCAGCCGCATCATTTTGCAGGAACGCTGGCTGGCGGAGAAAAAGCAGACCCTGCACGAGCTGGCGCAACAGTTCAATGTCTCGGCTGAGCGGATTCGTCAGATCGAAAAGAATGCAATGAAAAAGCTGCGCACACAGCTGGAACTCTAAGTGCGTCGGCTGACGCTGCGGGTGGTCGGGTGTCTGGGAATCGACGCCGGCCACTCGGCATGCTGTTGATCCTTGGTGAAGATGTGCCCACATTCCGGGTATGGGCCTTGATCATTATAGTGAACCCCATGTCCAGGACAAATTTAGCCCGAATTTAAGTTAGTTTCCTCGCCAGTCGCAGCGGTTTGGCGCTGCCCCAAATGTTTGCCAGACGAAGCGGTGGCAGCGCAACAGGACTCCTTCGCCGCCTATGACCCATTCGTGCTGAAGTGGTCAACGACCACGACTCCACCGCCCTGAGCGCTGCAATGTACCTCATCGGGCGTGCGATACCCCAAACTCTGATGCGGTCGCTCGCTGTTGTAAAAGGAGAAATACTCCGTTAGCCCCGAGTGCAACTCTGGGATCCTTTCATAGCCTTTGGGATAGATGTCCTCCCACTTCACACTGCGCCACAACCGCTCGACGAAGATGTTGTCTAACGCCCGTCCTCGCCCATCCATGCTAATACGAATCGCGGCCTTGTGTAGCACACCGGTGAAGTCGTTGCTGGTGAATTGAGCCCCCTGATCCGTGTTAAAGATCTCAGGAACGCCATGATTTCGCAAGGCGTCTTCCAAGCAGTCGATACAAAATCCAGCCTCCAGGGTGTTGGAAAGTCGCCAAGCTAAAACACGACGAGAATACCAATCGATGATGGCGACCAGATAAGCAAATCCCTGGGCTAAACGGACATAAGTGATGTCAGTGCTCCACACCTGGTTGGGGCGCACGATGGCTAATCCGCGCAATAAATAGGGGTAAATCTTGTGCTGCGGATGAGGCTTACTCGTTTGCGGGCCGGGTGCCATGCCTGCTAACCCAAGCACACGCATCAACCGCTGAATGCGCTTGCGATTGACCTCATACCCCTGCCGACGCAAGATCGCAACCATGCGACGACTGCCGTAAAAGGGTCTTTTAGTGTATTCCACATCAATCAGCCGCAATAAACACTGGTCTAACTCGCTCAGCCCCTTGTCGGTCTGACCGTGATAAGCATACACTCCAGAGCGATGAACGCCGGCCAGCGCGCATTGACGACTCACCGTCAACGTATTCGGCTCAGCACCGCCCAAGGCAACCCAGCTCCGACGCACGCTCACAGGCTCACTCCAGACTTTTTTTTCAACCAGTCCAGCTCCATCTTCAGCCGCCCAATCTCGCTGTAGAGCCGTTCGGGGTCGCTGCTCTCTGAGACCTTCTTGCGCCCTCGCTGACCCTCAAACAGCTGGCTGGCTTGTTCAACGATGGTTTTTTTCCATTGACCGACTTGCACTGGATGAACTCCGTAGTCCTGCGCAATCTCGTTTGTCGTCTTCATTCCGCGTACTCCTTCTAAGCCGACCTTGGCCTTGAAAGTCGCTGTAAAGGTCTTGCGTTGTCTCTCGCTCATCTCGTTTCTCCAAGCTTCTTCAGTCGGGCGAGGACTAACTTAAATTGGTGTCCTGATTTCGGGGTCCACTATACTTCGGAATCAAGTATGCCCCCGGAACTCGGCCTTTGATTGGCGCAACAGCCGCGCTTGCTCAGCGAGGGATTGAACCGACTCGCCTTGCCACTGGCCCTTTCTCCATTGCGTATAGTCAAACCGATCCCGGTGCAT
>JAZBOZ010000044.1:0-3292 GCA_036351405.1 Halieaceae bacterium | reverse complement strand
TGTCCGCTGCTGCCCTCACTCGGGTAAGGGCAGAGTATTGCTGGAATGTCTGTGCTCGACGGCTGACTGACTATTACCAGGAGCGACTGGCGCGATGCTGACGGTAGATTTTGACTACTTGCCACTCGCCCCGGGTGACCGGTTGCTCGATTTGGGATGCGGCGAAGGTCGTCATGCACTGACCGCGTACCTGCAAGCCGGCGTCGAGGTTTATGGGGTCGATCTCTCGGCGGAAGATCTCGGTACCGCGAGTTCGCGCATCGACGACATGGCCGATTACCAGCCCCAGGGCAGCGTGCAATTTTTGCGGGGCAATGCCTTGCAGTTGCCCTTTGCAGACGCGACCTTTGACCGGGTGATTTGCAGCGAAGTGCTGGAGCATATTCCGGACTATCTCGCCGTGCTGGCGGAGATCGATCGCGTGCTCAAACCGGGTGGCAAGCTTTGCGTGAGCGTACCGCGCGCCTGGCCCGAGTATGTGTGCTGGCGCCTGAGCTGGGATTATCACAACACCCCGGGCGGCCACATCCGAATTTTCAATGGCACCCATCTGCGCCGCGAAATCGAACGATTGGGGCTCGATCACTACCACAGCCATGGCGCGCATGCGCTGCACGTGCCCTATTGGTGGTTGAAATGTTTGTTCTGGGGTCAGGACCCCGAACCCTGGCTGATACAGCAGTATCATCGGCTCCTGGTCTGGGATTTGTTGGAGGCACCCCGGCTCACGCGCACGTTGGATCGGCTGCTCAACCCCTGGATGGGTAAGAGCATTGTCCAGTACTACGACAAACCGATGACACCCCACGGGGAGTGTCGGTTGTGAGCGCCCTCTACCTGACTCCTGGATTATTCCCGAGCGAGCTGTTGCGGCCCACGGTCGATTACATCCTCGACGTGCAGCTGCCCAGCGGCGAGATACCCTGGTTTCATGGTGGCCACTCGGACCCTTGGGATCACGTGGAAGCGGCGATTGGGCTGGCCATCGCGGGTGAAACCGACGCCGCAAAGCGCGCTTATCAATGGTTGGCCGATATCCAGCTGGAAGATGGCAGCTGGTGGTGCGCCTATCGCAATGGCCAGCCCGACAATCGTGAGCGGCGAGAGAGCAACTATGTGGCGTATATCGCCACGGGTGTATGGCACCAGTATCTGGTGACTGCTGATCGCGGTGTATTGACGCATTTTTACCCCACCGTAGCCCGGGCCATCGAGTTTGTGCTGGCCTTGCAGGGCGAGCACGGAGAGATTGACTGGGCCGTGGATGCGCACGGGCAACCGCTGGGGGATGCTCTGGTGACCGGCTGCGCCTCAATCTACAAATCCCTTGAGTGCGCGTTACTGATCGCCGAAACGCTCAATATTGATCGTGATGATTGGCGGCAGGCGCGCGAGCGCTTGGGCGAGGCACTGCGCCACCGGCCGCAACGTTTTGATCGGACATGGGACAGCAAGTCCCGTTACTCGATGGATTGGTTCTACCCGGTGCTGACGGGTGTCGTTAGGGGGCCTGATGCGACCGCACGTCTGAATAGTCGCTGGCAGGAGTTTGTCGAGGACGGCCTCGGCTGCCGTTGTGAAAATCATCAGCCGTGGGTGACGGTCGCCGAGTCCTGTGAACTGGTGATGGCGTTATTGGCTGCCGGAGACCGTGCTCGCGCGACGGAGGTGTTCAGCTGGCTGTGGCAGTGGCGCGACGGCGACGGCGCCTGGTGGACGGGCTATCAGTTCGTCGAGGATCTGCTGTGGCCCGATGAAAAACCCACCTGGACCGCGGGTGCTGTTTTGATGGCCGCCGATGCGCTGACCCGCCACACCCCGGCTGCCCAGTTGTTCACCCGTGTCGAGGCAACGGATCCGAAGGTCGTGGAGCGCGCTCGACGTCTGGCTGACTAAGCGGCGCGTCCTTATCAGGGAATTCGTCTCAGGGCGCGCAAACTATCCTGTTCGCTGACCGGCTCGAAGAGCCCCGAGTCGCGGGCCAGCTGCCAAATCGTGTAAGGCGCCATGCCGCCATCACCCGGGTTCGGGAACACATCATGGATGGCGAGAATACCGCCGGGTGCGACCCGGGTCGCCCAGTCGCGGTAATCACCCAGCGCGGCATCCAGACTGTGGCCGCCGTCGATAAATACCAAGCCCAGCGGTGGACCCTGCCAGAATCGAGCAAGGGTGCCCGCATCGCTGATGATGGGGATCACCGCCTCTTCAACGCTCTCCCGGGCCAGGTTGCGGCGAAATTCGGGCAAGCTGTCGAAGCAGCCCTCGTCGTCGGTGAGCACCGGGTCGTGGAATATCTCACCCGGCTGATGTTCCTCTGACCCCCGATGATGATCGACCGCGAACACGACAGTGCCGGCACTGCGTGCGGCCCGGGCCAACCAGATGGTCGAGCGACCGCAATAACTGCCAATTTCCAGTAGAGGGCCGATTTTGGCGGCTTCGCAAGCGAGTGCGTACAGATGCTGGCCCTCCGCGTCGGGCAGAAAGCCGCGAACATCGGGGTGTGGTGCTGCTGGCATGTTAACCTCCGGTCTTTCCCTGCGAGTATATGTCGCTGCAATATGCGCCGTCTTCGTTATGCATCTCTGCTGGCTTTCAGCTACACGCTGATCATGCGCTTAGCGGTGCCGTTTCTTGTATTACGGCTGCTGTGGCGATCCCGTGGTGTTGCCGGGTATCGCCGCAAGTGGTGGTTGCGTCTGGGCTGGGGCCTGCCTCGACTCGATGCCAGCCGGACACGACCGATCTGGATCCATGCGGTATCCGTGGGAGAGACCCTCGCTGTCAGTTCGCTGGTCGACATGCTGTTGATGCGCTACCCCCAGGTCCCGATTTTGGTGACCTCGACCACGCCCACGGGCGCTGCCCAAGTCGCGAGATTGTTCGGTCAGCGGGTTGACCACTCATGGATGCCCTTTGATACCCCGGGGGCTGTGAAACGCTTCCTGCGTCATTTTGAGCCGCGCCTGGTAGCGCTGGTGGAAACGGAGATCTGGCCCAATCTATTGCGCGAGTCAGAGGCGCGGGATATTCCCGTGTTCCTGCTCAATGCGCGGATGTCAGCCCGGTCTGCGCGCGGTTATGCGCGTGTGGCGCCACTGGCCGTGCCGGCTCTTCGTCGTATTGGTGTGATCGCCGCGCAGCACCGATCCGATGCCCGACGCTTCCGGGCCCTCGGCGCACGGCGCGACGGCGTCCAGGTGGTGGGCAGCGTCAAATACGACCTGGATTTACCGGGATTGATGGCGCGTTGCTCCGGTATCCGTGAACAGTTGGGGGCGGAGCTGGG
>JAZBOZ010000043.1:0-3396 GCA_036351405.1 Halieaceae bacterium | reverse complement strand
TGCCAGGTCAGAGGTCGACTTCGTCTTGAAAAAGGCTCGTTTTTACGAGGCCTACAATGATCAGTTCAATGACCGACAGGCAAAGGTCGTCGCACGTATGTTTGTCGAGGGCCGTAAGGGTTTTGAAGGTGGAATAACCACCCGAAAGTATGAGGCGATCGCCCGATGCCCCAATCGAGCGGCCAGCCGCGATTTGTCTGACTTGGTAGCCAAGGGTGTTATTACTCCTCTACCGGGCGGCGGGCGAACAACACGTTATCAGCTGAATTTGTCGGGGCTGGCGCCATAGATCGGGCAAAGGACGGACGCTCGCGGTGGGCGCTGCTAGTGCGGAGTCCGCAGCCTGCCGCGAGCACTCGGCATCAATGATGTTCTGCGATACTGTCTCGAAGTCCCCAAACTGCCCGATCACCAAGGTGCAATGACCCACTGGTACGACCTACACGCCAGCGACGTGGCGGCAACCTACGAGGCGCTACGGCCCGAGGATGTGCACCAGTCGTGGCGGCATCTGCTCGACGACACCAAGCCCGGCATTGCCTGCGATATCGGCGCCGGTAGCGGGCGCGACGCGCGTTGGCTCGCTTCCCGCGGCTGGGATGTGGTCGCGGTCGAACGCAGCGAGGCCATGCTGGCACTGGCGAAGGACGCCGCCGGTGCGCTCGACACGGATCACGCGGTGTCCTGGTTACAGGATGAGCTGCCCAGCCTGAAGCGGCTTCGAGCGGTTGGGTATCAGTTTGATCTCATTCTGCTCTCCGCCGTGTGGCAGCACGTGCCGGAAGCCGAGCGGAACCGGGCCTTTCGTATCCTCACGCAGCTGCTCAAACCCGGTGGCAAGCTGGTCATCACCCTGCGCCACGGCTCCAACGCACGAGAGAACAGCGAGCGCGGCTTTCTGCCCGTCAGCGGCGAGCAGCTGCTGCAATTCGCGCGCGAGCGCGCCCTCGTCACGAAGCTGCAGGTAACGACCGCAGATTTACGCAGGCAGGACCTCGAGTGGGAAACCCTCGTCTTCCAACTGCCGGATGATGGCAGCGGTGGGCTCAGTACGCTGCGACATATCATCGTCAATGATGACAAGTCATCCAGCTACAAGCTCGGTTTACTACGTGTTTTAACGCGCATCGCCGAGGCTTATCCGGGCGCCGTTATTCGTCGTAGCGATGACGTTGTGGCGATACCTTTTGGCCTTGTTGGCCTCTTATGGCTCAAGCTCTACAAGCCGCTGTTGCTTCAGCACAAGCTGAAAGTTGGCAGTGCACCCGGTGTGGGCTTTGCCAATCAGGCTTTCCATGCGCTTGCCGATTGGTCTGATGCTGACCTGCAAGTGGGGGCAAGCTTCGATACGGCGCGTGGTGTCGTGCTCACACAAGCCTTGCGTGATGCCTGCAATACCATCGCGAAAATGCCGGCGCATTACATCACCTGGCCGGGCGAAAATCGGCAGATTTTTGTGGTCGATAAGCAGCGGGTGACGGTTGGTAAAAACACGCGCATCACGCTGAACACGGATTACTTCAAGCGCTTTGGCCAACTCGAAATCCCGGCTGCGCTGTGGCAGTCCATGGGGACCTTCGGCTGCTGGCTGGACCCCGCGATCGTCAACGAATGGCAGCGGCTCACCGAGCGGTGGATGGGGAGCAAGCCAGGTCACGATGCGTTTGTATGGGAAAACCCGCTGCGCACCACTGGAGAGGTGCGAGCCATCCACGCGCACCTGCGCGAGCAGCAGATCCCCGTGCCGTGCACGTGGTCAGGCAAGCGCATTGGCAATATGGCGGTCGATCATGCGTTCCCCTGGTCCCGCTGGCCCAACAACGACCTTTGGAATCTGCTGCCCACCCGCAGCGACATCAATCTCAAAAAGTCCGACAAGTTGGTGTCATCCGTCACGCTCCATCAGGCCCGAGAGCGACTTCTGTTCTGGTGGTCGCGTGCATTTTTTAATGCCAACGGTGATGGCGATCTTGGTAATGGCATAAGTGACTCAACAGTAAGCACTATCTCTCGCCGTTTCATGACGGAAGCCAGCCTTTCCCTACCCAACGTGGATATCGACCGATCAAATCTCAATGATGTTTTCGAGGGCATGCTGCATCAGCGTGCACGCCTCAAGTCGGATCAACAGCTCGCTGAGTGGATTTGTAAGTAGAGATTGCATCGCTACGCTGGGCCAGTGACCAGCTGCGGTCGCCATGCCTAGATCAGTAAAGTGAGCGCATAGCCCACAGCAGCGATATGACCCAGCGTGACCGCGACGGAAAGCCCGTGTAGCTGTTTAAAGCGGCGCTGGTCGTCTCGGTCAGTCGCCGCATTGATGGCTGGCATCAGAATTTGCCGCGCGGGCAACGTTGTGGCCGCCACCATGAAAAGTAGATAAGTGCCAATGGGATTGACCCAATAAAACGGGATCGCAGCAATCCCCGATGTGAGCATGCACCAGAGATAAAAATGGGGGAAAGCGCTGCGCAACAGCTTGCCTGCTTCTGCTGGTGGTAAGTGAGTGAACAGAAATGCTGCAAACGCAAAAGAGAACAGCACCGTCCCGCCAAACAGGAAGGCCGTGAGCAACAACGTGATAATTTCGAGCATAGCTAGTCCATCAAAGCCTTGTCAGAGGGTTGCGGTTACGCGGCCGCAAATTGCGCTAGACGCGCCGCGCCGCCACTACTGCCAGCGCTGACCCGCCGCCGACAACACCCTGCCATGCCCGAAGTAGCGTGCTGGGATGCCCCAGGTAGCGTTTGGCGGCATCGTCTCGGTGGTGTGCCTCGTCATCCATACATTGCTTCAAGACCGTCGCAATGTCGGGATAAATTTGCTCCCGCGCTAGCCGTTCGATCTGCTGCTGATAGTGAGCGACAACAAAAGTTTCAACAGCCTCAATAGTGGCAAACACAGCGCGACGGCCACCCAGTACAGACAGTGCGCCAAGCATCCAGCCAGACAATCGCCACAATGGTAGAAGCAGACTAGTCAGCTTTTTAGGCATCCAAGCTGCAAAGATTGATAGGTGCTGCTGCTCAGTTTGCAGGTGTTCTTCGGCAAAGCTACGGATGTCCGGATCGCGGCTGAACTGCAATATCCCGAGGTAAATCCATACAGCACCGGTTTCTCCGGCATGGTCAGACCGGAGTTCTCGCTGCAGCCAGACCGGTAGCCCAGCAGCGCTTGGGAGATAATCATGAGTGTGGTGCATCGGAGAGACCCCAGCGTATTTCTGTGCGCGCGCTTACCAGCAACATACGTGTGGCGCACACATCAGATGTCAGCCAGCCGGCCTTGGAAGGGTATTAGGTTGAACGAATACTGAACAAAGCCGGGATGAGGGTTTACCGCCAAACGCTGGTCCAGCAACAGCTCGAATCGGTCGTATTTGCCATCACATTGCTC
>JAZBOZ010000042.1:0-12244 GCA_036351405.1 Halieaceae bacterium | reverse complement strand
TCGGTTCACGATAACTTCTTTCACATCGGTGGCCATTCGCTCGCCGCGCTGCGGGTCATCTCTCGCTTGAGTGCATGTCTTGAACAGAATCTCTCTTATCAATGCCTCTTCGAAGCCCCCACCATCCGCGGGCTGGGCCAATGGATCGAGGCTCATCGCAAAGACGATTCACGCCAAGAAGCGATTCCAGCCACCAGCACCTCGAGAACCGGCGTGGATTCCGTGGTTGAAGTCCCGCAATCGTTCTCGCAGCAACGCCTGTGGTTCATCGCCCAGCTTGCCCCGAACAGCGCCCTCTATAACGCGATCACGGTTGTCCATCTCGAGTCTACGCTGGATGCTCAGGCTCTGCAGCAGGCCGTTTACGAATTGACAACCCGTCATGAGTCATTGCGCACGACCTTCGACACGCGGGATGGCGAGCCCGTCCAACGGATTCATCCTCCAGCGCCGTTCCACATCGAAGTGATCGACATCAGCGATCTGGCTCGGCACGCGCGTCGGGAACGACTGCGCAGCATCCGCCAAGCCGAGCTGGCGGGCCCGTTCGACCTGGAGCAGGGGCCGATTGTCCGTTTCACGCTTGTCATTCTGGACAACGCGGAGCAGGTACTGCTGGCCTGTATGCACCATATCGTCACCGACGGCTGGTCGATGGGCATCCTGCGCCGCGAGCTATACACGCTATACCAGGCGTTTCGTGCTGGCCAGCCTTCGCCATTGCCGCCCTTGACATTGACCTACGCAGACTATGCGCTCTGGCAACGTGACTGGATGAAAGGCGAGGTTCTCGAGCAACGGCTGGCGTATTGGCGCGACCAACTGGCAGGCGCCGAGCGCCTTGCGCTGCGAGCCGAACGCAGCGGCGGCAAGGTGCCACGCTATGCGAGTTCGCAGGTTCCCGTCCATCTCGATGCCGATCTCACCCATCGCCTGCACGCCTTGGCGCGCGAAGAACAAGCCACCTTGTTTATGTTACTGCTGGCGGCTTTCCAATTCGTGCTTGGCGTCAATGCCGGTCAAGACGATGTGGTGGTTGCTACCCCGGTCGCCAATCGTCCCCGAGCCGAACTCGAGAATATCATTGGCTTTTTCGTCAATACCCTGGTGTTGCGCACGAACCTCTCTGGCGGGCTGACCTTTCGCAACTTGCTTCAGCATGTGCGGCGCACCTGTCTCGATGCCTATGCGAATCAGGATCTACCTTTCGAGCGACTCGTCGACGATTTAGCGCCGCAGCGCGACATCAATACCCAGCCTCTTGCTCAGGTCTTGTTTGTACTCCAAAACGCACCGAGCCCGGCGGCGCACAGCGACCCGCAGCGGCGCTCACGCGCTGGTGCAATCCGCAAGCCTGGCGATCAGGATCCCAGCGGTGGCGGTTTTATCTTTTTCGACATGACTCTGTCGTTGTCGGAAACAACCGATGCCATTCGTGGCTCACTGCATTTTAATACGCAACTCTTCGACCCCGAGCGGGCCGAGCGCCTGGCACAGCACTTTGTGGTGGCCGTGCAGCGCCTTGCACTGGAGCCAGACCGGCAGCTCTCAAGCGTGCTCTTAATCGACGAGCGCGAAGCAGATCAGCTTCGCCGGCTTGCCACTGGCTCGGATGTGCGCAGCGACAACCAAGTCTGTATTCATGCGCTGTTCGAGCGCTGCGTTGATCAAGGCCCCCAACGCACGGCGCTGCTCTTTGAGTCGCATCGCTTGACCTATGCCGAGCTGGATCAGCGCGCAAACCGGCTCGCCCAGGTTTTGATTGAGGCGGGTATCGCCCGCGAGCAGGTGGTCGGCGTCTACCTGGAGCGCGGCCATCACGCCATCATTGCCCTGCTGGCGGTGCTCAAGGCTGGGGGCGTTTATCTGCCGCTCAACCCGGAGTTGCCGGCGGATCGGCTGCGGATGATGCTCGACGATGCCAAGGTTGGATACATCGTCACCGAGAAGGCGTTGCGCACCAGTCTGCCGGTTGCCGATGATGCGACGCGCCTCATCGACCCAGACGAAGTCGCGATGCAGACTGGCTCCGTCGCACGGCCAGTCGCGAGGACGACGCCTAAGCATCTGGCCTATATCATCTATACGTCCGGCTCCACTGGCCGACCCAAGGGGGTGATGATCGAGCATCGCAGCGTCGCGCTCACCATTGCCAGCCAAATTCCGCTGTTCGCACTCTCCGAGGACAGTCGGGTGCTGGCGACCATCGCACTCAGCTTTGACGCCTCGCTTGGAGAGATCTTTCGCACGCTGTGCTCCGGAGCTACACTTTATCTCGCCCGAGCCGAGCAGGTACTCCCGGGGCCGGAGTTGATCGGTTTGCTGCGTCGGCAGCGGATTACCACCTGTACCCTGGTGACATCGGTGCTGGCCGCTCTGCCACGCGAGCCGTTGCCAGACCTCACCACACTATCGGTCGGTGGCGAGGCCTTGCCTGCCGATGTGGTCGGCTTCTGGGGGCGTGGCCGGCGTATGCTAAACGGCTATGGGCCGACGGAAACAGCGATCGGCGCCACCATGGCGACGAACCTGCACCCCGGCGAGACTCCGCCCCTTGGCCGGCCGTTACCCCACATCCGCGCCTATGTGGTCGGTGTCGATCGGCAGTTGGTGCCCCTGGGCGCCCCAGGAGAACTCTGGCTCGGTGGGCCCGCTGTCGCCAGAGGTTATCTGGCGCGACCCGAACTCACGGCGGAGTATTTCATTACCGATCCCTTTTCGTCTGTCTCGGGCGCCCGACTGTACCGCACTGGAGACCGCGTGCGCTGGCGCAGTGACGGCCAGCTCGAGTTCCTCGGGCGCGTCGATGAACAGGTCAAGATCCGCGGTTATCGCATCGAGCCGGGAGAGATCGCAAAGGTGCTCGAGAGGCATCGGGAGATTGGCAAGGCCATTGTCGTCGCCCGCCCAGGCCGAACCGGGGATCTGCGGCTGGTCGCCTATGTCGTGCCTCGTGTGGAGCAGGATGCCGCAAACAATGCCGCCCAAGCGTTGGTCGACGAGTGGCAGGACGCCAGCGACGTCGCTGCCAAGACCGTTCAGGCGACGCTTGACGATCCGCGGCTTAACTTCAGTGGCTGGACAAGCAGTTATACGGGTCAGCCCATCCCGCTTATGGAGATGTGCCAATGGGCTGACGATACCGTCAAGCGTATCCTGTCGCTCAAGCCGACAAAGGTTCTGGAGATCGGATGCGGTTCCGGGCTCATACTGTTTCGCCTCGCGCCGCATTGCAGGCGCTATGTTGGCATTGACTTTGCTGCTGGTTTGCTGGCACAAATCAAGCGGCATCTTGCTCTGGTTCCCCCAACCTGCGAGGTCGAGCTGGTGCATCGGCGCGCCAACGCGCTTGACGGACTTCCCGAGAAGACCTTCGATTGCGTCGTCATCAACTCGGTTGTTCAATATTTCCCCAACCTCGACTACCTGCTTGAAGTGCTTCAAGGCGCCCTGCAACGTGTCCAGCCCGGTGGTACCCTTTTCCTCGGTGACATTCGCAGTCTACCGCTGATGCAGGTGTTTCATGCGTCGGTGCAGTTCGCCAAGGCGCCCGCCACCATGGGCTGCGAGGGCTTAATGCAACGGGTGTGCAGACTCACGGCGCTTGAGCGCGAGCTGTTAGTCGATCCACGTCTGTTTGCCAAGTTGGTCACTGCCTGGGAACGTGTTACCCATGTACGCATCTTATTAAAGGACGGAGATGCAGATAACGAGCTGATTCGTTTTCGTTATGATGTTATTATACAACTCGATCAGCCACCAAAAGCCGCCAGCGAGATCAAGTGGATCGATTGGCGTTGGGACAATCCACAAGAGGGTCGCGCTGTTCTGGAGGCTTTGCTCAACGCAGCCCACAGCCCACTCGGAGTGCGCCACATCCCAAACGCGCGCACAGCGCAGAGCACCGCCATGCTCGCCCTCCTCAAGGAAGCCAACGGCGGCCAGACGGTTGCCGATCTGCGCCATCAGCTCAATGACCTGCCGTCGGGCATCGGGCCGGGTTTCTTTGCCGCACTTGCCGAGACCGTCGGTTACCACTGGGAAACGAGCTGGCAAGTCGCCGCAGCGGATGGTCGTTTCGATGTTTTGCTTTGGCCACAACAAGGCTGCGCAGCGGCGCCAAAGTTCCCCCCAGTCGATACGGACGCGCTCGACTGGAGCGCGCTTGCCAATGACCCAGCCCTGGCGTCGAAGAATCGCGATCTGATACCCCAGTTGCGCGACTTCCTCGCTGAGCAGCTGCCAGGCTACATGGTACCAGCAGCCATTGTTGTGCTTGATGCCCTGCCATTGACAACCCATGGCAAAATTGATCGCAAAGCCTTGCCAGATCCCGATGCGCAGCCTGGGTCGCAAGGCCCAGCACAGACCTATGTACCGCCAACCAATGAGACTGAGCGTATTCTTTCTGGCATTTGGGCTGACCTGCTTCAGGTCGAAAAGGTCGGTATCGACGACAACTTCTTCGAACTCGGTGGCGATTCGATCCTCAGCATCCGCATTATCGCCCGCGCCAATGAAGCGGGTCTGACGCTCACCACTCAGGATGTCTATCGCTTTCAGACCGTTCGTGAACAAGCCAGCGCGGCAACCCGCTCGGACATTGTTACCGCCGACCAACAGCGAATCACCGGATCTTTAGCACTGACGCCCATTCAACACTGGTTCTTCGAAGGCGATAATCCGCAACCACAGCACTTCAACTGGGCCACCTTTATCCGTCTGCCACCCGGCTTATCCGATGCCGACCTGCGACATGCTCTCACCCGGCTCATTGAGCACCACGACGCGCTGCGGATGCGGTTTTGGCAAGATGAGCAAGGTACTTGGCAGGCTCATGTGGCGGCGTCGATCGAGCCAATTCCGTTAAGCAAAGTCACCATGGCGTCTGCTGGCGAAAACGCCCGGCGCCAGCTGATGGCAGAACAGGCCGAGCTGGCGCAGCGCAGCCTGGATCTCGCACAAGGCCCCATCTTCCGCTTGCTCTGGTTGGATGACGGTCCACAACAGCGCGGAACGGGACTCCTGATTGTGCATCATCTTGTTGTTGACGCAATCTCAATGCCGATTTTGGTCAACGACCTGAACCGCCTGTTGCGACAGATCAAGGCGAAACTGTCGCTTGAGTTACCACTGAAAACCGATTCGATTAAACGTTGGTCCGAAACACTCCTTGAGCAGGCTCAATCCGAGTGGCTCGACGCCGAGCGCCACTTCTGGCTGGCACCATACCCTGACGACATTGCCAGACTTCCGGTGGATCATCCCGGCGGCGTCAACACCCGCCTGTCTGAACAGGAAGAGACCCTGCTGTTGTCGCCAGCAGACACCGAGCAGATGGTGCGCAAGGCGAGAGCCTTAGAGACCGGCATCAACGAACTGACCATCGCCGCGCTGGCGCTCGGGTTAGCCCACTTCTGCAGTCAACCCAAGGTGCTCATCAATATCGAACGTCATGGTCGTGAAAACATTGGCCACTCGCTCAATTTTGCACGCACCTTGGGATGGTTTGCCAATATTGCACCAGCCCTCCTGGAGGTGCCGCTTGAACGCGAGCCGGATCAAATCCTGCAGACTCTCCTGAGGCAATTGCGCCACATTCCAAACAGGGGGATTGGCTATGGAATTTTACGCTACCTCGGCGACGCCGAGACCCAACAACGAATCCGCGAACAGCCCGAGGCGGAAGTCTTTTTCAACTTCTTCGGCCAGCAGCGCAAACGCCATGGACAAGCCGCTCAGTCCATCACCGGTGCGCTCGAAAAGGGCAGACTCCGCTCACAATCCGGCAGCCGTCGCCATCTGATTGAGATCAATGCCATGATCCAACAGGAGCGTCTGCAGTTGCGCTGTTCCTACAGCACGAATCTGCATGAGCCGCAGACTCTACGAAGGTTTGCCGACGCCTTTCATACCGCCGTATCACGGCTTTTCCGTGATTAAATCACGCCCCAGCCTATGAGAGACATTCGATATGAGATCATCACAGAGACGTTTCCTGTTATTGGCGCTGCTGATCGTTCAACCCTGGGGATGGTCGGCCTGTACATGGGCCGATGATGTCACCCGAGAAAACCGTACCGACCTCTGGAGTACACCGGTGATACAGGCCACCCATTTACGCCACCAGCGCTTCTACAGTGACACCGCCCAGGCTGAGGTATCGTTCCACATCTTTACGCCTCACCTCTACGGTACACAGGCGCAGCGACGCTTTCCAGTTCTCTATTGGCTACATGGTCGCAGTGGCGTTCCCAAGCAGCTTAACAAGTTCGCTGAATACTTCGATCACGCCATCCGCAAGCGCGAGATTCCCCCCATGCTGGTGGTTTTTCCATCGGGTGCGCCAGAAACGATGTGGGTCAACTCCAAGGATGGAACGACATCGATGGAGACCATTGTCATCAAAGAGCTGATCCCGCATATTGACGCTCACTACCGCACGATCGCGGCACAACGCGGCAGAATCATCGAAGGGTTTAGCATGGGAGGCTATGGTGCCGCACGCCTCGGATTTAACTATCCCGAGCTATTCGCCGCCATTTCGATATTGGGTGCCGGCCCGTTGCAAAAATCATTTACTGATTTTGGGTCAAGCGGTATGGCGCAAGTACGCAAGCGCACCATGACCCGGATTTACGGTGACGACCAGGAATTCTTCATGCGCAACAGCCCTTGGGTCATCGCCGAAAAAAATGTTGACGCCATCCGCAGCAACGCTCCAGTGATTCGTATCGCCATTGGCGAGCAAGATCGCATGCTCGAGACCAATCGTGCCTTTGCCAAACATTTGGATCGCCTGAACATCCCGCACGACTTGATGATTTTACCCGAGGTCGGCCACAATACACGTGAGCTTATCAAAGCGTTAGGGCCATCGAATTGGGCCTTCTATCGCAGCGTCCTGGCACCAAAGCGTCAGGGTTTCCGCTAGATGACCCGCTCGTCTACAGAAGCATTTGCAGCTGTCTGCGGTCAATCTTACCGGATGCGGTCATTGGGAGCGTTGCGACCCAATCAAACGTGTGTGGAATCATATAACTTGGCAAACGTTCACCAAGAAAGGTTATCAGCTCAGGGTCGGGAGGAATGCCGCCATCACCAGGTGTGCGACATACTGCGTGTAAACGCAGGTCTGCATTGTTCTCCGGTGTGATCGCAACCACGGCGCACTGCTCAATCTGCTGATGCTCGCACAACACCGCTTCGATCTCCCCCAGCTCGACCCGATTGCCACGGATCTTGACCTGCGCATCTTTGCGACCACAGCAGCGAATGGTTCCATCTGGTAATCGCCGGCCCATGTCTCCAGAACGATAAACCCGCAGCCCGGTTTGGGGTTCCAGTTGGAACACCGCATCGGTTAGCATCGGTTGCCGCCAATAACCGAGCGCGACATGCTTGCTGCGGATCAAGATTTCGCCATACAGCGGCGTTTCCACTCCTCCAGTATTCTGCAACAGGATATCCGTTCCTGCGACTGGACGACCGCCTGCAGTCAGCACCTGATCCCAGTCTAAATCGCCGGTTCGTACCGTCATCATGGCAACCGTGGATTCTGTTGCGCTATAGGTACTGATGAACCCTTCGCCGTTGCCAAAAGGACGTCGATAGGCCTCCCAGTCAAGCCGATTGATTGCCTCCCCACCGAGAACGACGAAGCGTACTTCAGGGAATGCAAAATCATCAGCGACCTCTTCGAGAAGATAGCGGTAGACTGTGGGCGTCGAATGATAAATAGTGACCGCCTCTTGTACCATTCGGTCAATAATCTCCCCGCTGGTCTCGCATTTCAGGTCAAAGACGTGAAGTCCGGCGCCATTTAACAATGCGCCGAAGATATCCATAATCGCCGCATCAAAGGTGTAAATCGGCAGCAAGGTTACACGGTCGTTTGGATGTAGAGAGAGCGCCTGGCTATAGGCGCGATGGTGGTACAGCACGTTTTCATGACTTTGCACCACCCCCTTGGGTTTTCCTGTCGAGCCTGAAGTATAGATGATGTAGGCCGCATCACCGGGCGAGCGAGCGATCTGAACCGGCTCGAATGATGCGTCGCTTGCCAGACGATCAACCTCGATAAGCGGCCTTCCAGGCAAAATCGCCGCGCCGAGTTCAGCGTGTTGGTTGTTGGTAAGCAGTAGAGAGAGATCAGCATCATCAGCGATTTCCTGCAACCGTCTTGATGGCATCGCGCCATCCATCGGGATATAGGTTTTACCGGCGATCAATGCACCCATGGTTGCGGCAAGTGCCTCCGGATCCTGTCCAAACAATAATCCGACTCGCCCATCACCGATACCGCAGCAGTCGATGATCGCCCGAGCCACAGTCTCTGCTCGGCGTGCCAGTTGCCCATAAGTCCATTCCAGATGGTTTGTCTTAACTGCAATCCGGTTGGCAAATGCTTTTGCCACGCGTCGAAACACGCCGCCGATACCCGTGACAATGTCCTCCTCAACGGGGACAGATGGCGCCTGGAATTCTTTTTGCATCTGCCGAACCAGAATGGCGGGAACCTCGTCCGTCAATCCATGAGCGTTTTCAACCAAGTGGATCAGCACGGCCTGATAATAATCAAGAATCATCTGTGCAGTCGGTGCAGAAAACCGATCACTGTGATAGTCAAGCGTCAAGGTGCTGGAGGCATGGCCAGCGATTAACGTAAAGGTCAGCGGATGAATTGATGTGCCGGTACTCAGTTGTCTTGAGGTAACCGTGATCGCCGTCCCAGTAGCCGGCGGGCATTGCGCGACTTCATAACGAAAAAGCACTTGGAGCCAGGGCCAAGCGTGCAGTGGATCACCAGCCAAATCGCCCAACGTCTGATCAGTCAACAGGTCACAGTATTGCCATGCCTTGTCATAGCTTGCCTGTATCCGCGCCATGAGTGCTGACAAAGTCGCGTCACCGGCCAGATCGGTTCGTAATACAGCCATGCCGGAAAAAGGGCCGATGGAAGCGTCCGCCTGAGGGCGACGCTGGTTTGTTAGCAAGGTCAAAGCGATGTCTTTTTCATCGGCGAGGAGATTTAAAAGCAGCTTGAGTGCAGTAATAAATACGCCAGGTAGAGCAATGTGTTGCTCTGCAATCAGATGTTTGAGCTGCTCGCAGAGTGGGGCGGAAATCGCCATACTGCACTGAGATGTGTAATATTCCGGGTCAGTCGACAGACCAATTTCATGGGGTAAATCGAGTTGCACCGGAGCTTTCGTGAACAGCGTTTGCCAGTAACTTCTTGCATCATGAAGTGACTTCTGATCACGGCTGATGCTGGATGCTGTTAGCGCCCCGCCCACCATGGTCAGGTTTGCCTTCTCTCCTGGCAACACTTCGCCCTGTAGTAACCTCTGATAAGTGGCGGTGAATGCTTTAATCAGAGCCTTGTCGGAGAACTCATCGAACACTGCACGATGAGCCAACACCAAGATTACCCAATGGTCGTGGGCAAACTGCACCGTGCGATAGCGCAGTAATGGCCTGCTGTCCAGATCAAAAGGCTCCTCTAAGGCCTCAAGCAGAATCCAGTCTAATTCAGCATCCTGCTCATCGTTTTCCAAACCGACAAGATCAATAGGATCCGTCTCTTCCAGCTCGCAGTTTTGCTTATCCGGATCATCGGAATCATCGGAATCCAATGGAGTACCAAGATAGGGGTTCAGCTTAACGATCAATGCGAGTGCCTGATCAATAATATCCGAGCTGACATCACCTTGGATATCATAGGCTGTAACAGCGATGCAGGCAGATTGATAAGCTGGGTTGCGTGCCATCCAGCGATACAGTTTGTTCATGCTTATAATTGATGTAATTTTTGACTGGGTTTGGCGGCAATGGATAGACGGCTGTTTTGCTCGGTTTCATGAACAAACGCGTCATAAACCGACAATCCAAATGCTTCCTGATGAGGATACTCATAACCTCTGCTACGCGTTTCTTGATTGGATTCAAGCGACTGCAAATAACGCGCGTAATCAGAATTCAATTCGAGATTCAGCTCATGGTAAAGAAACTTGATTGTATCAAAAATTCTGCTGATAAATATATTGTATGATAGACGTATTTGTCGTTGTAACGTAATTTCATTGGCACAAAGTTCAACAAGCTGACCGCAATCCCGGCGCATTCTGTGCAAGAAAGCCTCCCGCCAGCCCTTGATCCTGATTGGGTCAATACCGGTTTTGACCAATGTTGATGTTTGCACCAAAGCCATCAAGGAATCCATAAAGTCACTGGTCGGCCGTACGATGACAATAAATTTACCGTCGGGATAGCACTGAAGCATGTGTGGGATCTTGTTATGGCTTGTAACTTCTTTCGATAAATAATACCTTGGTTTACCGCCTCGTAAATAAGACAGCTTTTGTAACGTGCGATGATGAATGTTGAGCATGCGCTTCTGGATTTTTTCAGGTAGACTCGGGAAGTCATCTAAATACTCCAGTAAATCCGGGTAAGGAAATCTTAAGAAAATGAACAGATGATGAAGAAAACGCTCTTCAAAAAAAATGCCATCTTCTTCGAAGTCATCGAGTCGATTGGGATGCATCTGTGCGGCCATCCGACCAGTATGGGTATCTGGCCAGTAGCTCGCAGAGCGTAATCTTTCTTCCAACCCCAGTTTTTTTATCAGTAATTGAACACAGATAAAAGGATATCTCCATTCAAAGTGGCGTACAGCAAAGAAGTTCTCCTGATCCGCAGCAAGGGTGCGATGAAGCAGAGTTGTTCCGCAACGAGGTTGGCCGATAATAAACAAGGGGTTGACTGTTTGTTTTCGGTAATTACGAAAAAACAGTTCATCGATATACCAGAGCAAGGTCATTAAGGGTATCAGTGCGCCATTGTGTAGCAGAAACCTCGCCTGTTTCAGGCGTGCACTGAGATCAATCTCCGGTCGCTGAACCAACAGAACATAACGCCAGAGACGAACATAAGTCTTCAGATAGGGAAAAGGTGCCAATGCAAAGCTTAATAACAAGGCTGTGGCGAAAATAATGATAATCAACATATGAGTCCCCTCCGAAAACCCATTCTGTCCCGAAGCCGCCCCAGGTCGCGGGCCTGAGCTTTGGCCATAGAGTGTAGATGCGAGAGCAGGGGTTTTACACAGTTAGAAAGCGAAAATCAGCGCCTCCTGGCGCGATTCGTGTAAGAATATCAGTGATCGGAAGGTTCTTGCCCAGCGTTCAGTCTCCAGGGGCTCGGGTGAGATGTTGGACGGATGGCGCTATTTTACCAGTCCTCGTATCACTCACTCGCCTTGTTGTTTCTGGAAAAACAGCAGTGCGACCAGCCTTCAGACCCGGGCGCCCTTGGGCACCACCACCACCCCCTCGGGTGACACCGTGAAGCGCGCCCGATCGGCCTTGCGCTCGACCCCGATGCGCGCGCCCGGAGAGACGATCACGTCCTTGTCGAGGATGCAGCGGTTCAACTCGGCTCCAGCGCCAATGCGCACGTTATCGAACAGAATGGCGCCATCGACAATGGCGCCGTCATCGACCTGCACGCAGGGAAACAGCACCGAGCGATTCACCGCGCCACCGCGAATCAGGGTTCCAGCGGCGAGCATGGAGTTGACGAAAACGCCCTCGTTGCCGGAATTTGGCCCTGGAATGGTGCGTGCCGGGGGATGCTGCCCCTGGTAGGTGAGAATATTCCAGCCGGGTTGATAGAGATCGAGCGCCGGGCGCGCTTCGAGCAGCGACAAATGCGCCTGATAGTAGGCATCGATGGAATGCACCGCGCTCCAGTAGCGATCCTGACTCACCCGCCCGCGCTCGCCGCCAAAGCGATAACCGAACACCGGCTCATCAAGGGTGCCCTGTAGCAGCGTGGCAACAAAGTCGGCCTCTGATTGACCATTACCGGCGCGACTCAGGGCATCAAGGCGTTCGAGCAAAAAGGCCTTGTCGATCACCGCCACGCCCATGGTCGCCAGCCCTGTGGCTGCGCCCTCGGGGTTTGGAGCATGTACGTCGAGAATGCGATCCTGTGCATCGCAATCCACATGCACGGCGGTGGGGGCGGCGTCAGCCGTGAGCGTTTTGAGTGCCGCCGTGACCCGCGCCCCGTGCTCATCGTGCCAGCGCAACAGCTCGGCGTAGTCCATGCGATACACCAGGCCGCCGTCAAGCAGCAGCACCCGGCGTGCCGGGTTGCGCTCCAGCAGATAGCGGTTCTGACGCAGGGCATCCATAACGCCCAGATACCAGCCGCCATCGGCGCGCATCTGGGGTGG
>JAZBOZ010000041.1:0-3506 GCA_036351405.1 Halieaceae bacterium | reverse complement strand
CATGTCCAGCGAACCACCCCGGCGAGCCACTTGGACGCCGCGAGATCTGTGGTGTTGATCGAGAAATGCCCGGCGATGATCTGCTCGCAGGGATCGACAGCCGACGGCGACAGCGCGGCATCAGCACTTTTTTCCTGCAGCGAAATACTCAGCGACAAGACCCCCTCACTGCGACCACGGAACATGGCCAACGCCCTGTGTGACGGTGTCTTTTTCAAGGGTTCGCGATGTTCGAAATAATCGCTGAACTTCTCGCCCTCAGCGGCCTTGTCGGGCACGACCTCGGAACACAGGTACCCGTCTTCCCAGAGCAGGTCGCGCAGACGACGGATCAAATCCGCGTCTTCCGCGAAGCGCTCCATCAGGATAAACCGAGCACCCTCCAACGCTTCCTTGCTGCCGGGGACACCCGCATCTGCATTGATAAAATCGCTAGCGGCAGCTTCAGGGTCAGTATCAGGCTGGTTGAACAGCAGGTCCGCCAGTGGCTCCAAGCCTGCTTCAATCGCGATCTGGCCCTTGGTACGACGCTTCGGTTTGTAGGGAAGATAGAGATCTTCCAACCGACTTTTACTATCTGCCGCGCTGATTTGCTGAGCCAGCTCGTCGGTCAGCTTGCCCTGCTCGCTAATACTGCTCAGGATGACCGCGCGTCGATCTTCCATTTCTCGCAAATACCGCAACCGAGTCTCCAGCTGACGCAACTGCGTATCATCGAGCCCGCCGGTCACCTCCTTACGGTAACGAGCGATAAAGGGCACCGTCGCCCCCTCATCCAGCAAGCCGACTGCAGCGTCGATTCGGGCGCGCGATACGTCGAGCTCTTCCGCGAGCGCGGCGAGAATATCGGTCATTGAATTACTGTCCTTTAGGTACCAACTGAAGGGGGCGCAAGTATGTCGATGCACTCTGCGGAATGCACCATTGACAGGGTCAGCAAAAGCTATCTCAGCTTGGAACGCACGAATCTCGCGGCAGTGGAGCGCAGATATTACCCGCCGAAGGGCCTGAGCCCGTTAGTCACTGCCGGGCAAGAATCTTCAGCACGCGATCATAGGTCACGTCCACCGTCCCCCAGGTTCGCCCACCGCTGGTATTGACGAACAAAGCAACCACCGTCCGGGTGTCGGGGTAGTAGCGGACCATCGTGGAATACCCCGGTACCAGACCGGTATGACCCATGTCATAAAGTCCAAGGTATATCGCTTGCGCAGACTCCCCCAACAGGGTGCCGTCACCCAGAGCCCGCAGAAACCGGCCCGTATCCGCAGGGCTGGCAATGATCCCGCCAGCAGCACCCGAATAATTGCGATCACTCACGGCGGGCTCATACCCGTCAACGTAACCCTCGGTCAGTCGACTCCGGTCCAGCTCGGCTAAGGAGAAGAAGGTGTCCTTGAGATCGAGCGGTGCCAGAATCTCGTCTCTCAGGTACCGGGTGTAGTCGCCACCGGTAGCCCGAGCGATGATCTCTCCCAGCAGTGCATAGTTGGTATTGGAGTAACGGTATTGGGTGCCGGGCGCAAAGAGCGCCGGCTCCCCAGCGACCAGCTCAAGCGCCGCACGCCAGCCCGGAGTTGGATTGATCCAATCGTATCCTGCGACGTCGGTGTAATTCGGGATACCACTGCGGTGACCCACGAGCATCGCCAAGGTGATCTGATCTGCATGCTCGATCCGACCCACTGCCTCAGGTATGTGATCAGCCAACGTGTCATCAAGACCAAGACGCCCAGCATCAACGAGTTTCGCCACGCCTGCCGCCACATACAGCTTGGTGACGCTCGCAATCTTGAACAGGGATTCAGGGTCCGCAGGCTGCTTAGCTAAACGGTCCTTCCAGCCCGCTGCGTACAACGCGGGATCTCGGTTAGGCCCGGAGACATAGACCACAGCGCCATCGAGCCCATGATCAACCGACTGCTGAAGCTGCTGCTCAATCGTGTCCGGCAAGGGCTTCAATTGCAGCAGCAGCATGTCATAGGGCAACCACAGGTACAGGCTGAGCGCGGTAGCCACTACCGAAAAGGCGATAAATCCAATTTGGAAGCGCCGGCGCATCGGTTGATGCATCTACATTCGACGCGCTGCTAGCAACAGCTCAGCGCAACCGGCGGAAGCAGCAATCGTCTCTGCATCCGCGTTGAGCGTGACAGGATCGACCACGGCTCGGCGGCCGGGGGACAAACCCTCTTTAACTGCAGCAACATCGAAGGCGGCCTGAGCGGCGAGCCAAAAAACTGCGGGGAACGCACCTTGGGTCACCTGTTCAAAAAGCACCGCCATTTTGGGCGTAAAACCCCGCTTGCCATTGACCAGTTCATTAACGGGTTGTGGCTGGTTGAAGCCGAGTCGCCGTGACAACTCGGATTGCGAAATCCCCGAGGGCTTGAGCACCAGTGGTTCGATCAGTTGTCCCGGGTGAATAACCGACATCAGCTCACACCAGCCTGCTCACCCGTCGCGGGAGCACCGCTCGCGATCAGCTTCTTAAAGCCGCCGATCATACTGCCCAAATCGGTCGCCGAATGCGGCATCCAAACCACATTCTCGTTCTTGGCCATATTGTCGAGGGTTTCCATGTAGCGGAGCGCGACCAGGTAATCCGCGGTGCCTTGCTCTCCCAGGTGCTCTTTGAGAATCGCCAGCTCTTCACCCTTCGCACGAGCCACCTCGCGGATCGCCTCTGCCTCACCTTGAGCCTCTGCGATCTGGGCCTGGCGCTCACCCTCTGCCTCGGCAATGCGCGCATCGCGCTCACCCTCGGCTTTGAGCACTTCGGCGCGTTTAAAACCTTCAGCCTCGGTGACGTTGGCGCGACGCTCCCGCTCTGCCTTCATCACCTGTTCCATCGCCTGGGTAACGTCCTGTGGCGGCTGGATATCCTGAACCTCCACCCGGTTCACTTTGACGCCCCACCCATTGGCGGCCTGATCGATGGTGTCGACCAGTTTGGCATTGATGGTGTCACGGGATGACAAAGTGTCATCGAGATCCATCTCGCCCACCACGTTACGCAGTGTGGTTTGTGTCAAGGTTTCCAGCGCCAGCGGCAAGTTAGCGATCTCATAAGTCGCTCGCTTGGGATCCATGATCGCGAAGTACACGACCGCGTCCACCAAAATACCGACATTGTCACGAGTGATGACCTGCTGGGCCGGGAAGTCATAAACCTGCTCTCGGAGGTCGAGGCTCTTTTCCATCTCCACGACGTGGACTTTGTTACCCATCTCATCACGAGTGGTTGTTCGCACGGGCACCAAGCGAGGCGCATCAATGATTGGGATGATGATATTGAGGCCGGGGGTCAGCTCTCGACTGAACTTACCAAGCCGCTCAATCATCATGACTGATCGCTCGGGTACCACACGGATACCTTTGATCGTCAAGACAATGACGAATAAGGCGATAAAACCTAAAACAATCTGCACAGCGATAGACATCACTTAATCTCCTTCAGCAGGAACGGGCTTGACCACCAAGACACCGCCATCAACGGCGATGAT
>JAZBOZ010000040.1:0-3710 GCA_036351405.1 Halieaceae bacterium | reverse complement strand
TGGGTAGCGAGCTGAGTGTGCCGCATGAAGTCACACAATGTATGGAGTAACTCGGCCATAGCGGGATATAGCTCATCCTGCTGGCGTATCTCAAACCCAAACCACAGCGCGTCTTCAAAGCGGGCGGGAGGCTGGTAGTCGGGCACTGGCTCCTGGCGATGCCCCATCAATTTATCCAGCCATTGGCGAAAATCACTGTTGCTACGCCGTTTTAAAGCGGTGGGCGGTAGTGCCAATAACCGCCCGAAGTCACGAATGCCGGCCTTCCCCAAGCGGGAGACCTGCTCTGCGAATTCGTCGAGCAACGTTAAGGGTAGTTGGCTCAATCGTATGTCCAGAGGAGAGGAAGGATCGGTCGCTAGTGGGTGGGGCGCGTGTGAAAGCAGCCATGCGCCCCGGCGCGTCTCGGCAATGCCGGGTTGGGCGCTAAAGCCCCGCCGTGTCAATTCATGCTGTATTTGCTGGAGCAGTGGCTGCAGCCCGCCAAAAAGCGTCAGGCAGCCGCCCACCTCAAGCAACAGGCAGTTATCACGCCAGCGCTGCACAGTGGGCGAGAAGCTATAAGACCACCCCAGTAAGCCCCCCAGCGTTTCTTGTTCACGCTCAGGCACGCGCTCAATCCAGTGGGTCTGTTGTTCGTCGAGTAAGGCGTGTGCAGTACTCACCGGTTGACCCGCGACGACACCGTGCTCGGCTGCTGCATCGTTACAGGCGACCACGCGTTGTTTTCCAGTAATCACAACGGGATGCCGCTCTTCTTTGCAGAGTGCCTGTAAGGGGAGCTGGTGGAATCTGAGGCAGAGCCAGAGTGTCATTGGGGGTAGAATAGCCGTAAATACTGTTTAAATATACAGTATTTACGGCTGATTCATTGACGATGTTGCCCGCTTTTCTGGCCGGACGGCTTTGCTATAAGGGTCTTCGTGCTGGGCGGTCGTTAGATGCCGCCCTTCTCCATGAGCAACTGAATGACACCTTTGATGGTGAAACCAAGAATGCCCATGGCGAGGGCGAGGTAGAGGATGAAGGTGCCAAAGCGGCCTGCGTCATGCTTCTTCGCCAGATCCCAGACGATGAAGATCATGAAGGCCATCAACGCACCTACGCCCAGGGTGACACCCCAGTCGCTCATCCAGTCATCAAAATTCACGCGTTCAGGCCTCGGTAATTTCCGTATGGAGCGTGACGTTGCAGGTCATCGAATTGGTGATCAGGCAGTTTTGCTCTGACTTGTGCAGTAGCTTGACGATTTTTTCGTGGTCGCTATCGCTGGGAACGCTGATGCGTACGTTGAGCTGGATCTCCGTGAATTTATTGACGCGCTCAACGCGATCCAGCGTGGCAGTAGCATCACAATCGATGGCGTGCCACTCCACGCTGTTTCCGCGGGCAATGGCGCGGAAAGTCAGAATGAAGCAGTCAGCGACCGCCGCAACCAGTAGCGCTTCAGGGGACCACTGATCACCGGGGCCGTCGAACTCTTTGGGCGCATCGGTGGCAAGGTCGGGTAGGCCCTGGCTTTTGACGTTGATCGTGCTGCTACCCGAATTCGCGGTAGCGACGGCGTTGTAGTGGTGAGGGAAGGCC
This sequence comes from Halieaceae bacterium, assembly GCA_036351405.1. Taxonomy (GTDB): domain Bacteria; phylum Pseudomonadota; class Gammaproteobacteria; order Pseudomonadales; family Halieaceae; genus Luminiphilus. The sequence continues at coordinate 2,123 of JAZBOZ010000040.1, read as the reverse complement.
AGCATGGTGTGTCCTCAATATCAGAGTAGGCGTGGAGATTGCGGCGCAATTCTAAACGTCCGCCGTGATGATCGCCATGTAACTGCTGATTCATGTTTTGCTCCTGAAAATTAGCCGGCGGGTTGGTAGTGTTGATGTGAGTTTTTGCTGAGCCCCTCTCCTGAAAATTCGCCCGGTAGCTCCCAAAGTTGGGGTTGTCCGGGAATGTCTTCGTGGCTGGGCAAGGCAATTTCTTGTGTGTGTTGGCGCCCGCGCTGCTTTAAAATCTGTACTTTTCGATACCCGCTCATCAGCAGTCGCAGCGTTGCGGGCGTGTGTTGATGTTGGGCATCGGTGGCTCTGAAAAGTATCGCCAGCGTGTCGTTTTCAGCCGCTGCAAGCTGCAGCTTGCGCAGTTCCGCATAGCGATAGTCGCTGGCGCCCAGCCAGCTGAAGACAACGCTGCAGGTGGTGCTGCGCAAGGCTTGTTCGGTAGCCCAGAGCAGTTCCTCGCGATCTTTGGGATGCACCATCAGGACTTGTCGCGTATCAACACCCCGGGCGCTGAGTAGTGGTGAGTAAGGGGTGTGGGGTGGCGCGATAAAGGTCTGCCAGCGGTTTTGGTCGCTAAGCTTGGCCATTGTGGGCAGAAAAAGCCCCATGGCACCCATACCACAGCTGTTGCTGAGCACTTCGATACAGCCCCGATTCGGCCAGCCACCGAGTTGTAGTGCGCTATCCAAATCGCTGAAACCGGTGGGCAGGCCCTCGTTGCCGTGCCAATCGCTATTGGCAGGCTGGCCGTCAATTCTGAAGGGTTGCGCGCCGGCAAAACCACGCCAGGTGTCCGGACGGCTTATGATGTGCTCAATGGAAGGATTCATGTTGTGCTCCATCTGTTTCTGCCCTGGCGCTTTGGTGCCGTATCGGCGCTTTGTTGGCGCTGGGTCTTGTATACAGCAAAAGTACTGTATGGATGGACAGTAGTCCTGATGATGCAGAAACGCAAGTGGGGGTTTTTTAGTGTGTCGTGAGAAACGACAGGTACATCAGTCGGCGTTATCCGAGTCAGCTTTTCGCCGCTATTTCCCGGCGAGTTGGTTTTCCAGCCTGGGGAGCTGGATGTTGCGATTTCTGCTGGGCTGGAGCGCTTGGGAGCTGACCGGTTCATCAACCTGGGTGGGCGTGGTCGCGGCGCTGATGTTGGCGCCAGCGTTTCTGCTGTCGCCTTATTTCGGCGTTTTGTCCGACCGCATTAACCCGCGCTATGGGCTAATTGCCTCAATGGTAATTCATGCGGGCATCAGTCTTGGCGGTGCGATTGCCGACGCAAGTGGTTATTACTCGTTGCCCACATTGCTGGCTCTGGCGTTGGCGATGGGCTGCGTTACTTCCTTGCACAGCCCTATGCGACTGGCCTTGCTGCCGCTTTTGGTCAGTCGTGAAGCGATGCCCAATGCGGTAGGGCTCTCTGCTATGACATTCAATACCGCCCGGGTGATCGGTCCCGCTGTGGGGGCCTGGTTAATCAGTCGCTTTGGTCTGCCCGTGGCCTGGTTGGTTGCTGTGCTCATGTTTAGCGGGTCGCTGTTGCTGTTGCTAACTTTGCGCGGTCTGGGACAAAGAGCGCCGCAGGAGCGCCAGCCGATCATGGCGCAGTTTCTCAGTGGCGTACGTTATCTGCGGGGGCACTGGGGTATCCGCCTGGTGTTCGGGTTTACAGTGATCAATGGGCTGCTGGGGCGCACGACGATCGAACTGCTGCCCGCTATTTCAGGCAGCCTGCTGCAAGGAGGATCGTCCGATCTGGCGACTCTGACCGCCGCCGCGGGGGTGGGCTCCATTGTGGGGGGGCTGGTGGTCAGCCGTCAGAGTGCGAGCCCGGCGAGACTTTTGATGTTGGTGGCTGGCGGGATTGCTGCAGGTAGCGCGCTGTTGGTTTTTGTCGCGCTGATTACAGGCCTATGGTCAATGACGGTGTTGGTGGCGTTGGTCAGTATGGTGACCACCATGGGAGGCACAGGCTGCCAAACGCTTACCCAGTTATCTGTGCTCGAGGATTACCGCGGCCGGGTGATGAGCCTATGGATTGTTCTGGCTATGGGCGCACCGGCGCTCGGTGCGGCGGTTGTGGGTGTGTTGGC
>JAZBOZ010000039.1:0-3069 GCA_036351405.1 Halieaceae bacterium | reverse complement strand
CTTGCAAGAAAATGCCGGCCCCAGTTTGTTGGGATGCTCTGCCAGGGCCCTGGGGCTCGGGTTTTCCAATCGTGGATCGTCAGTTCTTCTGGATGTCCCTCGTTATTCAATGCGAAAAAAAGCGGGTGGCGCCCAGTGAGCGCTGCATTCATAGCTTTTCGTGCCGCTTGAGGGAGCGCCGCATTGGCCCCGAGTGCGACCAGGTTTTGGATGTAGGCGCGCAGCTGCTCAGACACCCGCGATCCCAAGGCGACCAGGCGCGTGCGGTGAGCAGCGTCGACCTCCTTGTCGGCAAAAATGGCCGCATGATGGTTCAAATCGAAAGCGTGGGTCGTCAGCGAAAAGAGCTTATCGACCGGCCGATGCCCGACCACTGCCATGAGCATGGCGCTCACATGCATCATCAGCGTATTGTGCAGCACCACAAGGTCATTGAGCACTGGCTTGTCCGGGATGCCTCGCTGAAACGCCGCTCCAATGCTATGGGCGATTGCTCTTGCATGTGCTTCAAGCACCAGACCTCGACTGCCAACGTAACGGGTGGCCGATTGGGTGAGTTCCTCGTCGGCTTGGCAGTCCCAGAATGGCCAGATCGCGCCACGATATATCTTTTGCAAGTAGGACTCTTCAAAGCAACAGTAATACACTGGCGCGAGCGAGCTCCCGAAGGTGTCGCGGGTCAAATGCATGACGGCCGGGAGGTCTTGAGAGGTTGCAAACAGGTGTGCGCTGCAGGTTCGCCGGATGCGGCCCTTGGTGACTGCATAAAGCTGCAGGTCGGCGCACACATCGCCAATCGCCCGACCAATATTGGCGTGCAAAGCATGTACTCGCGCCCAATTGATCTGTGCCCACGGCAAGGTTTTCAGGAAGCCGGTTAATGGGGGTGGCAGCGGGATGTGGATTCGAGAGACCGTTCCTGTCAGTAACTTCTGTTGTTTGGGCGTGGGGCTAAAGGCGTCCGATAGCGGCAGTGTTGGAGAGACCACATAGGCTCGATCTTCCGACAAATATGGTCGGGTTTTGTTGCGTGATGCGGCCAGAAGGGCAGCGGCCCGCTGCGTTTCGTATCCGGTCGCGAGACTCAGCGCAGCAATTGCGAGCTGGATGGCGCGATCATCGTTCCCTGCTTGGGCAGCTGCTATCCCTGCATGAGTGATTCCAGGCGCCAGAAGGCGGGCTTCCTGTTCGGTCAATACGTCAACGTGCAGGTCCAGTAGCAGGTTGTTGTGATGGACGATTTTCTGTGGGCGAGCCGCTACTCGAGCCGCATCGATCAGGTCCTGCAGCGAGGTTTGTTTGCCGGTTGTTCCGGCGACCTCGGCTGCAATGATGACGGGTGAGGATTCGTCCTCTGGCTCCGGATCGATTGCAGGATCGACAGAATCGAGCAAAAGGCGGGTCAGCGGCGGGTCAGGATCCCCTTCGTCTGTGGGCAATTCATATCGTCGTACTTGGCCACCTCCTGATGGCCCGGGCGGGCAGGGAGCTGCCACCGCTTTGCCGAGTGCGATATCAATATCCAGACGGATTCTTCGTTCCAGCTGCGTGTGCGCATTGGGGTCAGTGCTGAGTGCCGCACGGAGTCGATTGACATAGTTCTGGAGTGATTGCGCATCTGAACAGCCAGCCAGCAATCGCAGCAGTGGGGAGTCGGTTTCTATGCCGCGAAGATTGCGAGAGTCGTAAAGCCCTCCAAGTGCGGTAGCCATCACGTCGATACATCTGGCGACCGCCTTAACTTGTTTTTTGGGAGCCTCGGGGTTCTGGGCACGTGCAGCCAGCACCACCGCCAATGACCTCAGAGCACGGTCGTGAGGAGAAGCGCCGCCCGGGCGTCTGAGGGCCATCAGGAGGCGATGTTGCGCATAACCCTTTCTCGGGATGCCTTCCGTATATTGGTCGGTAGCCTCATAAAGTGCGGCGAGATCGCGCAGTGCGGGATACGTGGGGGTGAGTGCCGGGCGCAACCAAGGGATGTGGTGATCCAGATCGCATAGGGCCAGAGTGGCGCTGAGCAGAGTTTGGCCACCCGGTGGATCGACTAAACGAGCGATGGCGTGCAGCGCTGCGGCGTAGCGCGTGGCCCATTCTGGGTAGTCGGCCCAAGCTTGTAGCTCATCGACGCGGGAGTCGAGAGACGCTGAGTGGTCGGGCTGACTAACCATGCGCTGATTGTGGACTGTGGTCAGCCCGGTTGTCCATAGTGCAACGAATGAAATTGCACATAAATAGTATTACGAAATAAGTAATTGTTCTTAATATGGCGTTTGTTCAGTCTCTTTTGAAAATTAATATAGCCTGTAAAAGCAGGTATTTATGGCTTTAAAGCCGTGTGCACTACACCAGATTGCACATTACTAGTGAGATTTTTTTAACAGTTGAGATGGGCTCTCCGAAGGCGATCCTGTCGGGCGCGCCAAATTACACCTAATTTTCAAACAGTTATCCGAATAATTTTCTATTCGGATGTTCTTATATGCTCCTGTCCCAGAGTTGTCCCAAGCCAAAAACCAGACTTCTGGAACCTCCCCGCCGCGCTCGTCTGTCGAGCTTTCAAAATCGCGCTAAAAATGCTCTGGGACAAAATAGGGACGTATGTGGGACGCCCAATTTTCAGTTTCTCGAGCATTTGACCACAGCCTCAAAACCGTCCCTGACCGGTTCGGCGAGGAGCCTATGATGTCGGCCACAGCCCGCGTCTGACGGTAGCATATCCGGGCGAGGCTGCTAAACTGATTTCGTGTGATGTCGAGGAAATCAAGGGCATGGTCGCAGGTTGGCGTTCAAAGACATTCCGATGTTATTCGACGAGACATGTTGCGTAATTTTTGGATCGCGCTACTTACGAGGAGACTGGTTGGAAATTACGCTGTTCGATTCCTAAAATGTTGGTTCTGCGCAGGATCTTGTGCCTCAGAATCGCCTTTGACATTGGAGTTAGCAGCTCGAAAGCTAGCGCACCAAGATTCGATGCGGCCTTCTCTAATGGAAGCCGTTAAATAACTTTAAAGAAAACCAATGACCATCAGCGTGGGGGCAAATTGTGTCGAGATTGAGTGAGCTGCT
>JAZBOZ010000038.1:0-9384 GCA_036351405.1 Halieaceae bacterium | reverse complement strand
TTGCTGGCGGCCATTGTCCCTGTTTATGTGTTCTTTATCGTCAAGCGGATCTTTTCAACGCCCGATGCCGCGGCCATCGCCGCGACCTACGGGTCGATCAGTGCGGTGACGTTTGTGACTGCAACGAGTTACCTCGATAGTCTGGGCATCCCGTGGGGCGGACATTTCGTTGCGGCCATGGCGCTGATGGAAGCCCCCGCCATTGTGGTGGGTCTTTACCTCTATCGACGCGTCTCAGCTGGCACCGATGATGACGCGACAACGGACACCGAAACCGGCATCTCCGAGCTACTGCGCGAGGCTTTTTTAAACGGCTCTGTGGTGCTGATTCTCGGCAGCTTGATCATCGGCTGGATCAACGGTGAAGCCGGCATGAAAGACCTTGCGCCCTTCGTTAAGTCTCCATTCAAAGGGATGCTGTGTATTTTCCTTTTGGACATGGGGCTGGTGGCAGCGCGCCGAATACGCGACCTCACCACGGCCTCTGGTACAAAAGGCACCATACCGCTCACATCAATGATGATCACCGCCGTTGGGCTCGCGCTGCTGAACGGCGCAGTTGCGCTGGTGCTGGCCACCGGCGCCGGGCTCAGCGAGGGCGATGCGCTGTTGCTCACGATGCTAGGCGCCAGCGCGTCATACATTGCCGTGCCGGCGGCGATGCGCCTTGCACTACCAAGCGCCAATCCCGGGATCTACCTCACCATGGCGTTAGCGATCACCTTCCCCATTAACATTGTCTTTGGCATCCCGCTGTTTCACGCCATCATCAAAGTCATCAGCGGCTGAACGTCGGCTTAGGAGTTCGAAATGCGTCCCTGCAAACGAGTGGAAATCGTGATCGAACGATCACAGGCGGAGCGATTGGCCCAAATCCTGAAAGATGCAGGCGCTCCCGGTTTCACCATCATTCATCATGCGGGTGGTGCGGGCGATCGCGGTTACCGACGGGCTGATGACGTGACCGATACCGATGAGAACTGGGTCTTTGTCGCGGCTATTGAGGATGCTGACGTTTTAGAGACGGTGGTGAACGGTGTGCAACCCCTTCTCAAACGATTTGGTGGCATTTGTCTGGTTTCTGATGCGCTGGTGGCGAGCCATTGATCGCTAAAACAATTGTGGCCCGTAATACACCCCACTCCGCAGCAATGATTGGGAAAAGAAACGGAATAGCCGGAAAGAAACAACATCACTGACGAATCGCCATCTATGCACGCGAGACCGGTATTGGACGACTCACACCGCGGGTTAAAACCCGGCGAATTTTTCATCAGAGATTTCGGTAATGGTCTGAAGCGCCGGGAGAAGGCGAGCGAAATCGCTTGTATTGCCAGATGTACTGGCCGCCCCAATCGGCAATCACCTTCTCCACTTCTTTGTTAACGGCGTTAACCGCAACGTTAAGATCATCTGAGTAAACAAGATCAGAGACCGAGCGGTAACAGACCTTAAATCCTCCCGGAATACGATAGGCTGCGCCAGTTAAGGCTATAGCACCACTACGCTTAATTAGGTTCGGGGCGAGTGTCGCGGTGAACGCTGAATGCCCCATGAACAGCGCATCCAGACCACCCGCGACGTCATTGGGAACCTGATCCGGCAATATTCCTGATATGCCACCTGCTCTCACGTTACGAACTAGCTGCGCTAGTCCACGCGGCGTAGTTGGTACAAGTACCCCGCCAGCGCGTTCACGTGCTGAGCGAATCAAAGGCTCAAGAGTGTTGATACGCGGTGGCTCAAACAGGGCAACGAGGTCACCCAGAGTAGACAAGTGCAGTCCTAGTACCTCCCAGTTGCCAACATGAGGTCCCAGCACGATTACTCCTCGCCCCTCCGCCTTGGCGGCATACACCAGCGCCGCACCCTCCACTTCGAGGATGTACTTCTGTGTCTCGCTCCAAGGCTTGCGCCAGACATGGCCCATCTCAAAGGCGAGCATCCCTGCTTCAGACAACACCTCGCGACACAAGGCACGAGATTGCCTCTTGTTCAGTTGAGGATAAGCCAACGCGACATTGCGTTCGGTAATTCTGCGCCACTTCGAATTTGACCACCAGGCGAAGCTTCCCAAGAAACGTCCGATGCCGCGGGCATAACGCAAAGACAGCGCCGCCGAGACGCCAAGCAATAAATTCGCCGCATGAGGCGCCAATCGCTGCTTCATTGCGGTTCGCAAGGATTTCATAGCTGCAAACTATCCATCGATTGTTCTGGCACGTCCTATCACTGGGTTGAGCGTGTCGCGCTAGGAAAATTGCACTTGAGCCGACGTGATCGGGCGGTGCAGTATATCGGAGAACCCTCTTTAACTCTGCGACCCTTGATGCGATCCCGCAAGCTCTCCTGCTTTGTTATCGTCTGTAATGAGGCTGATCGAATCGAAGCCTGCCTAGCACCGCTGGCTGGCTGGGTTGATCAACTCATCGTTTTAGACAGCGGCAGTGAGGACAACACCGTCGCTCTCGCCAGAAAATATACCGACGAGGTTCACGAAACAGACTGGCCCGGATTCGGCGCACAGCGCAATCGAGCACTCTCTCTCACAAAGCATGAATGGGTTTTGAACATCGACGCTGACGAGGTCGTCACAGAGCGACTTAAAGAGGAGATCGACCGAGTCTTATCTCGTTCAGAACTGCCCTACAACTTGATCGAGATACCCTGGCGAACGATGCTACTCGGTAAACCGCTTCGCTTTGGCCGATACTCCTCGCCTCAGGGCAAGCTCTTCAATAAGAACGGTGTGAAGTTCAAGAATCGACCCGTTCACGAGACTCTCGAGATTCCCTCTCCGAAGATCAAGGTTCTCAAGGCACCGCTGGTGCACTACAGCTGGAGAGATTACGTGCATCTACAGGAAAAACATCTACAGTATGCGGCGCTTATTGCCGAGCAAAAATACCAGGCAGGCAAACGCAGTACGCTAGCCTATGCCGGCTTTCGTTTTCTCACAGACTTCACCCAGCAATATTTATTACGCCTAGGTATGCTCGACGGCTGGCGTGGTTTTCTGATGGCAATGGTACTGGCGCAATACGCCTTCAACAAATATGCGGGGCTCGTCGCGTTGCAACACATCGAGCGTACCAAGCGAGGCGCGGATTGATCGGATTTGCATGCGTATTCTTCACGTTCACCTGAGCCATCTCTCGCTGCCGCCCACTAAGTATGGTGGCACAGAACGCGTCATATGGGCGCTGTACCGTGGCCAGCATGCCATGGGGCACCAGATTCGCTTCCTTTGGAAGCAAAACTCATCCATGCCTGCAGAAACACAAGTCTACGACCCGTCAGTTAGCATGGAAGAGCAGATTGGAACGTGGCCCGATGTCGTTCACTTTCACTGGCCTTTTGAAGGTGCGCTAAACAAACCATTCGTTTGCACAGAGCACGGCAATGCAAACCTCCCACGAGATTATCCGCTCAACACGGTGTTTCTCTCACGTAAGCACGCTGAAAACCACGGCGCTTCTTATTGGATATACAATGGCCTTGACTGGAGCGACTATGGTGAACCAGACCTTGGTAACTCGAAGGCGTATTGCCACTTTCTGGGAAAAGCAAAGGCCAAAGTCAAAAACCTGCAGGGCGCCGTTGAAATAGCCAGGCGTGCAAATCGTTCTTTGCACGTTCTGGGGGGACACCGAATCACGCTGCGCCGCAACCCGTATATCTGCTTCAACCCAAAAGTCCACTTCCATGGCATGGTGGGTGGGCATAAAAAGAATGCGCTTATCCGCGGATCAGCCGCATTGATCGCCCCGGCTCGTTGGCACGAACCTTTCGGGCTAGCAATTATTGAAAGCCTCTATCTGGGCACGCCCGTCATCGCAACAGCCTATGGCGCCCTACCAGAACTGATTCCTGATCCAGCCATGGGCATCTTGTCGAACCGTTACGATACTCTCGCAGCGGCGGCGAGTGATACGAGCAAATTCGACCGAAAAGCCTGCCACAACTGGGCCAAGACTCGGTTCGATATGCTCACTATGGCACGCCATTATCAATCGGCTTACGAGCGTGTTATTGAGGGCGAGACTCTGAACTCGATCCCCCCGAAGACCGGACAAGGGCATATTGATCTACTGCCGGTTGAGGAATAAGTGTGGAAGAAACACAAGTCACACCGAAAGTCATGATCGAAAGACCAGCCGTCAGTGTTTATATCGTGACTCTTAATGAGGCTGCGCATTTGGCGGAGACTCTGCACAGCGTACGAGATTTCGACGAGATTATCGTAGTTGACTCAGGATCCGATGACGGCACGGTCGACATCGCCCATAGGCATGGGGCCCGAGTCATTCATCAGCAATGGCTTGGCTATGCGCAACAGAAATCCTTCGCTCTCCAGCAATGCCGCAACGAATGGTGCCTTAACCTCGATGGCGATGAAGTGCTGCCCCCGGAAATGCTCGATGAATTGCTGAGTTTGATATCAAGTGACGCCTGCGATGCCGTGCGATTGCGTATTGAAGATATCTTCATGGGCGCGCCGATGCACCCATGGTCGCGAAAACGCAGCATCGTTCGCTGTTTCAAAAAATCACTTGTTCACTATCCCACCAACCGCCGGGTTCACGAGAATATCGTGTGTTCAGGCAAAACCGTAACGACGAAGTCGTGTCTACTGCACTACGGCTACGATGATGTGCAAACTTTTTCCAGCAAATATATGAGTTACGCGCGGCTCAAAGCGATGGATAAGTTTGATCGAGGCAAGCGCGCTTCGCTACTAAAACTGTTGCTGATATTCCCCCTAAGTTTTATCAAGGTTTACATATTACGCCGCATGCTGTTATCCGGAACACGAGGGCTCATCCAAGCCTACATTGAAGCGATGTATGCGTTGATGAAAGAGGCGTACCTTTACCAACTAGAACGAAGTCATCGCAGCAGTTAGCCAACCTCTGGTAGGTTTCAGCACATACAGAGTGGTCACAACTCTCCTGAGTCAGGACATCACTTGAGGCGATGAAAAGCCGGCAGTCACTCAGCTAGCTAGCTCGGTCCTATCATTTCTGACAGCCGATCAAATTCCGCTCGCACGGCGTTGATCGAGATGCCCTGCATAAGTGATTCGCCCTTGGCACGCTTCCCCCACGGAAGTTGCGAACTCGGCTTGCCGTATTGTTGCTCAATGTTCTGATGGTAAGTTTCAACCACATAATCCAGACAGCTATAGGGTCCCGTTCGCGCTGGATTGGAATGCGCATACAAACCGATCACGGGCACGCCTTGAGTCACCGCCATGTGGGCAGGCCCCGAGTCTGGCGCGAGTACGATCTGCACCTCCGCCATCAATGCCAATAATTGTTTAAGACTGGTCTTCCCAGCCAAATTAATGATAGGCGCCCTGCTCGAATTAACAATTTCTGCAGCCAAGCGCTGCTCCCAAGATGCAGGGCCGCTCGTCACCAAAATCCTGTAGCCCGCTGCCACCGCATGCTCAGCCATAGCGGCGTAGCCCTCTACAGTCCAGCATCGCTCCGGCTTGCTGGCAGCCGGGGATATCAGCAATGTGGGGCGCTGGTCAGCGACTTGGGCCCGCGCCCAATCCTGATCAGCATCGGAAACTGGAATACACCAAGCTGGTTTGAAGCGAGGCACACCAAGCGCGTAGGCAAACGCCTGGAATCCCTCCAAAACATGAGGGCGCTCGGGCAAACGAACGGCTTCGCCTACCACCAAGCTGTGTAACTCCTTGGCAAGATGCGGGGGAAATCCCAATCTTCTTTTTGCAGGAATCACAGCAGCCAGCATATTGGCCCTCAGCGCGACTTGCATATGCAGAAGCACATCAACGGCGTCGGTGAACTGCCGTCTGACACGCAGCAGCTCCCGCCATCCAGCACGCTTGTCAAAGATAATGAAATCGATACCCGGCAGATCACCGATCAAACCAGCTTCTATGCTCCCGATAACCCAAATGACACGCGTCTCAGGGAGGTGACGCTGGATAGCCTGTACTGTGGCCACGGCATGACAAACATCCCCAATCGCCGATAGGCGCAGAATACAGATCGTTTTCGGTTTATCCTGCATCAGAGTGTTACCGCTGCCATCACTTTTCTCGGCATGATTGAGCAGCATTTTGTATAAATTACGGAGTTCGAGAGGCTATCTTGTCTGTTGATTGCCCGCAAACCGGGAGCCGCATGCGCGAGCAGGTGGTGAGCCTGTATGGCAGCACGCTGCTTTTTGATGCGACCCTCACGAATGTGGACGAATTGGCCGCGATGTTCGCCAATGTACGTGGCATTGCGGCTGAGTACGCCATGTCCGGGCGAGGCACCGTGTATTTTGTTAAGAGCGGTGATCAAGAGTGGGCTCTCCGTGAGTATCGACGAGGGGGCTTGGTCGGCAAGTTTATTGCCCGGAACTACTGTTATCTGGGTTTGAACCAAACGCGAATGGCGCGCGAGTTTCGGCTGCTGTCGCACCTTTATCGACAGGGTTTACCCGTGCCCAGGCCCGTCGTGGCGCGAATCTTTCGCAGTACACTCGTTTATCGCGGTGCGCTGGTCACGCAGCGCTTACCGGGCACTCAAACACTTGGCAACATACTCAAAGCTGCAGTGCTCGATCAGAGCCGTTGGACTGAGGTTGGGCAATGCATACGCCGCTTTCATGACCACGGCGTTTACCACGCAGATTTGAATGCCAACAACATCATGCTGGATGACCAACAGGTCTATCTCATCGACTTCGATAAAGGGCGCCTACTAGACCCGGACGCGGCTAGCTGGAAAAAATCCAATCTGGTTCGCTTAAGGCGTTCGCTCGACAAGCTGAGAACCAACACACTGACTTTTCACTTTGGGGACAGAGATTGGCAGTACCTCTTACTGGGCTATGAGGAAGCCACGGCCAGCTCAGCCAATCTTTCACCAAATAGCGAGCGGTAGCGATCGCCAACGTCACGAGCCTCACGTATGGCTGCGCTGGCATTGCTACCCAGCTCAGTCAATTCATTCGGGTGCAACGCAAATCGCTCAAAGACCGATTGCAGCTCAGCTGTGTCACTTACCGTCACCAGCGCACGGCGGGATAACAGGTAATCGGCCTCCGCTTTAAAGTTAGACAGGTGCCTGCCACTCACCACAGCCTTACCCAGTGCCGCGGGCTCAAGCAAATTGTGACCACCCGCATCTACCAGTGACCCGCCCATAAAGACCCACTGCGCCCCTGAGGCGAAGTCGCGCAATTCGCCCAGGGTGTCAGCGACGTAAATTTGGGTGTCCGCCGTCACCGCCTCGCCGCGTGATTTCTGAGAGACCTTGAGCCCCTCCTCCCTTAACGTGTGGACGATGGTATCGCCCCGTCGAGGTTGTCGAGGCATTAAAACGAGAAGCGGCGGGGCACTGAGCGCACGCCACATCATCGCGAGCTGCTGCTCTTCTCCTTCATGGGTCGACGCAGCCAAGACGTACGGCACCGCCGCGACTTCTCGCGGGGCCGCATACTGTTTATCAAAGGTAACGCTACCGTACTTGATATTGCCGACCGCTGTGATTTTTTCGGGGTCACAACCGAGCTGTTCGAAACCATGAGCGTCAGTGTGCGACCGCGCCCAGACCGCGGTAACCCCCCCAAGTAAACGTCGATAAAGAGGCAGCAGTAGCTTGGGCGCCTGTAATGTCTTAGCACTCAGACGTCCGTTAACCACAATAGGGGATAATCCTTTGCTCGCCGACACCTCGAAGAGATTAGGCCAAAGCTCGGTCTCCATAACGAATAGCTGACGTGGTTGGTACTTATTAATCAACCTGCGAACAGCCCAAGCAAAATCCACTGGACAGTAGCAGTGACTGATAGCGTCACCGAATTCCGATGCTAGCAGCCGCGCCGCCTCCGGCGTGTTAGTGGTAACCAACGTTGAGTGGCGTGCAGAACTGGCGTGCAGCAGCGGCAACGACGCCATGACCTCTCCCACCGATGCAGCGTGAATCCAGACAGCGCATTGTTTAGGCGGCGTCGAAATCAGCCCCATGCGTTGGCAGAAGAACCGCCACCCTCCCCCGCGCCGAAATGAATCGCGAAGAAAAAGCAGGACTAGCAGGGGACTGAGCAAACCAAGACACAGCTTATAGAGCACCATTTTGACAAGATATCCTTGCAGTTAAGCCACTTGATTGGCATTCACACATTGGCACTTCGGGGCACGCTCTAGCGCCTGCCGTATTTGAGCCCAAACAGCGCTGAGGAATGCACCGCTCTCTGCGCCATCATTACTGACTTGCCCTGCGAGCGCAGTGGCCCTTCTCAGTGCGCTAAACCCTACCTAATGAAGGGTTTAACCTTTTCCCACACTACGGCGACGTCGATACGAGACTTGCTGCCCACGACGCAAAACAGGCCCGGCGAGTCCGCCGCGAAAGTCTCAGCGGGCATCCACTCCTCGAACGGATGGGCGTCATGGACTAAAAGTCTCTGCGGGATCTCAGCTGTACCCGCACGCACATGATAACGATCTAGCAACCCATATTTCATGGCGCATAGGTAATAGAGAGAATACTCGGTCCACTTCGAACGCAGAAAACGGCCAAGCGTCCAGTTAGATGGCGCTCTGGGATTATGCAGGCGGCACAAGCGATCCACCCATGTACCTTTGCCATCGGGAGCCAATGCTTCAGCGACGCGAAGACACAGATCTCGGGATAACAGCGCGGGGGTCACCGTCATACCGATCTCTGCATCGCCCACATCGGGATCCATATCCAATAGGCGCGCGGACGAGCGCCACCATTTGGGATGCTGTGAGCGCAGCTCATATTGAATCAGCGCTCTCTCATCAATGATCAAATCTGCCACCGAGAAGGGCCTCAGAGCGATAACATCAGCATCCAGTGTGAGAAAAAAATCCTCTTCAATCTGTCGCGCCGCGGCCAACTTGACCATTTGTTGCTTGCGCCAACCCCGCACGTGTCTGTGGGCAGCCAATTCCGGTACGAGCACCTCTTCGGAGATCACCCTAATGGGCAACTCCGACCATCTCGCATAGTGTCGCTCGACAGCCGTCGTTTCATCGGGCGGTGTCACGATCAGAAAGCTACTGAAGGTACCGGGTGCCGCGAAGGTCGTCAGTGACTGGAATAAAATATCCGCACGATGGAGATCGTCAACATCGTAGCTGCCGCGGATCGTGAGTGGGAGAACGGCGCTAATAGTCAATGGTCGCTAACTCCGTCTGCTATAGGGCGGGAGCAAATACTGAGGGCTTTTTCTCTATACGTTCGAAACTCGGCTGCCAGTGTCTCTCTCAAAGCTGCGCTGTAGATTCCTCAGGTGCTGGTATTAAAACCCCATCCAACCATGGTGGTGGTGCCCGGAGCCGGAATCGAACCGGCACGCCTGCAATAGGCGGGAGATTTTAAGTCT
>JAZBOZ010000037.1:0-23611 GCA_036351405.1 Halieaceae bacterium | reverse complement strand
TATCGGGTGGGTGAAGACCGGCTATCCGACGAGGAAATGCAGGCGTTGGTGGCTTCTGCCGGAGGCTGATCCCGAGGGTCGTTCTCTCCTTTGGGGGGCTGGGCTGCTCAAGGCTTAAGGCGCAGCACCTGACTTAATCAGAGAATATGACCTCACAGCCGGTGCCTTTGATTGCGCAGTCAAAGCGCTCGGGGTCTTCGTCAGTCAGTGCGACGTACTCTTCGCGCAACCAGCCAAGACATTTGGCTTGATAGGGGAAGGTTTGCTGAGCCCAGAGCGCCCCATCGATCGCTGTTTCGAACTCTGTCTGCCCTTCGGCAATGGCTTGAGCGTTGGCCAGTAGCAGCGGCGCGTAAACGCGACCGATTTCCTCCAGCAAAGCGCGCAGCGTCAGGGGCTGCTCTTCCAGCGCGACCCACGCAGGGCGTTGGATGGAGATTCCTGATAAGTCGTCCATCACGGTGGTCCACGCGACGACTCGCGGTGCTTTCTCGTGCGCAAGTGTTCGTGGGGTGGGATCGAACAAGGCGAGCTGACTCAGCTGGCCAAACAGTGCGAAGTCGCCGGCACAGGGTCGTCTACCGAGCAAAAAGCGCTGGGTCGCAAAGTGCTCGTCGAGCAGTTTCAGCAGTCGTAGATAAGCGGCCTCGATAATCGGCGCTGTGACGTCATTGGAGCCCACGTAGCGTAAACGGCCTTGTTGCCGCTCTTTGAATAATTTGCCCAGCTCGGCCTGTGCTGTGGACGGCATCTGGGGGTCCATCGCCAGCGGCAGCTCGATCGCGCAAAAATCGGCATCAGCGTTGAAGTGCCAGCGATAATGGAACATGAGCTTAGTGCCCCATTCATCGGCAAAGTCCTCAAGCAATGCGTCCACCAGCGCGAGGGCCGGATCTACCGGTCGCACACGGCGTCGGGAGAATCGTTCATCAAGGCCGCGAAGGATGGGAGTGGAGTCGATGGCAACGTTGAAGTCATCCTCGCCGTCGGGCAGCAGCACCGTCGGTAGCAACGCGACTTTCGGCGGCTCAACCCCTTTTTCTTGGAGGACGGTGGCGGTATCCCGCCAATGCACGACGTACGGAATTCGCCGGTAGCGAAGCAGGGCCACCAGCTTTCGGGTATAGGGGGAGCCGGGGGCTCCGATCACTTCGATCTCACGCTTTCTCACGATAAGCCCCCTTAATCTCTGGAATGCTCAGCCGTTACTGGGCTCTGGACTGGCCAACGCGGCGGCCGCACTGGTCAGCGAGCGGTAGTCCCCAGCGTTGACGACCTGACCATAGCCCGCCTTCTGCAAACTCACCAGCGCTTGGCCCGAGCGGTTGCCACTGCGGCAGTAAAGCACCACCGGCTGGTCTTTGGGTATGCCGAGCTTGGCAAGGCCCTCGACGATTTGGGTGTGGGGAATGTTGAGGGCCCCATCGAGGTGGCCACCCTGAAATTCTTGCTTGCTGCGCACGTCGACCAATAACGCGCCTTTTTCGACAGAGGCGAGGGCTGCTAATTGCGCTTCGGTATGGCTAGGCCCCCCGCAGCCAAACAGGGCGAGAAGGGCGCCGAGAGAGAAGATTCGAGAGAGCATAATGTGTACCTTGATGATGGAGGTCAGTTGCGCGCTGATGGGCAATGGATGGTAACGATAGTCACCGGCGTGCACTGGCGCAATGTTTATAGCGCTCACAGCGCTCTCGCTTGGATTGGCTCGCGCCTGAGCCAGATATACAATGCGAACTTTTTTACTTGTGGAGAGGGCTATGCAAGGAGCTCAGGTCGGTTTGATCATGGGGTCGCGGTCCGACTGGAACGTGATGCAGGGCGCGGCTGAGGTGCTGGAAGCGCTCGGTATTCCGGTGGATGCTCAGGTGGTCTCAGCCCACCGAACGCCTGATCGGCTATATGACTACGCCCGTAGCGCACGTGATCGCGGGCTCAAAGTCATTATCGCCGGCGCCGGCGGTGCAGCGCACCTGCCCGGCATGTGCGCCGCCATGACACCTGTGCCCGTGCTGGGTGTGCCGGTGTCAGCGACGGCGCTTAACGGCGTGGATGCGCTATTGTCGATCGCTCAAATGCCCAAGGGCATCCCCGTGGCAACCTTCGCGATTGGCGCTCCCGGCGCCGTCAATGCGGGCCTCTTTGCCGCCGCCATGTTGGCCGCGCACGACCCGGACATTGCCGAGCGTTTGGACGCCTATCGGCAGCGCCAGACTGATGGCGTGCCGACTACGCCGGAGGCGTCGTGAACGCCTGCGTTGGCATCATTGGCTGTGGACAGTTGGCGCAAATGATGGCCGAGGCGGCGCGCCGGCTTGGCATCGATACCGCGTTTCTCTGCAGCAATGAAACGCCGGTTGTGGAAGGCCTTGGGGCGATCTACAGCGAGGCCGAGGTGGATGCTTTCGTAGCGGCTTGCGATGCCATTACCGTAGAGCGGGAAAACGTACCGCACGACATCCTCAAAAAGGCGGCGGAAGTTGGGCTCTACCCGGGCTTTGAGGCGCTTGAAACCCTGCGGCACCGCCATACACAGAAGGCGTTGTTGGATCGTCTGGATATCCCTACGTCACCCTGGCGAGCTGTGGCGTTGCCGGAGGCACTGCCGAGTGTCTATACCGAGCTGGGTGGTGTGCGACTACGCTGTAAGACGAGCCTGGGTGGTTACGATGGTGGCGGCCAGTGGCGCATCGACAGTGCGGACAATTGCGACACCATCCCCGCATCCGGTTATCCGCTGATTGCTGAAGCAGAAGTCGCGATTGATCGCGAGTACGCCATTCTGGTTGCCCGGGACAGAGCTGGGGAAAGCCTCTGTTATCCGCTCACCGAGAACATCATGCGCGATGGCATTCTGACTTGCAGCCTGATGCCGGCGTCCGCTGATGATGCGATTCGGGACCAGGCGGAACACTACGCCAAAGCGCTGGTGAACGCCTTGGACTACGTTGGTGTCTTGGCGGTCGAGTTTTTCCTTTCCGGTGATCAGCTAATGGTCAATGAAATTGCGCCGCGCGTTCACAACACCGGTCACTGGAGTCTCAATGCCTGCCGCTGTGATCAGTTTGAACAGCATATCCGCGCGGTCGCTGGTTATGGTTTGATCGCGCCGGAGCCCACCCAGGCTGCTGCCATGGTCAATCTGCTGGGTGAACGCCTGCCCGCCACCATGCCGGAGGGGCCGTTGCGCATCATGATGCAAACTTACGGCAAGTCGATCCGGCCTGGGAGAAAGCTGGGCCATCTGACCCTGCTGGGCAGTGATAGTGAAGCGGTGAGAGGCGCTGCGCTCGACATGCTGGAATCCCTGCAGTAGCGCAAACCCTGCAGTAGTGCAAACCTTGCCCAGCGGTCTTCTAGTCACCGCAAGGTGCTGTCTTTAGGCGCTCGCGAGACAGGCCGAAATCGCCCTTTTGAAGCGACATTGCTCCTTGATCCCAAGGGCTAGGCCACCAAGGGCGATACCAATGTGCCTGTCTAACGGACTCAGGCAGCGGCGTGTTGTTGTGGCGAGTTTAGCAGCCCACCGTTGCCATCACCTTCGATAGCGGCAGCCGCGGCCTCAAGTGCCTCCAGCCGCGTTGCATAGTTGTTTTCAGCGGGAAGCCGCTGATCCGCATGGAGCGCCGTGAGCACTTTGGCAACCTCCTCGCGAATACCACAGGTGAAAACCAGCTTGCCGCTGTCGGCGGCGTCAGAAACAATGGTCTCAACCGCTCGAGCGGCGGATACGTCCATGAAAGGCACACGGCTGAAATCCAGTACGATGGCATCCGCATTCTGACGATGCGCACGGTCGCGCACATGGTGTCCGAGATCGGCTGCAGCACCAAAGCTCAGTGGGCCGCCGAACTCAAACAGCGTGACGCGATTTCGCAGGCGATCGAGAATCGCCTTCTCTCTCGGATTCGCATCCTCGGGCACCGGGTTCATGTTGCTGGCAAAGTGTTTGAGCTGCTCGTCCGCCATTTGCTTCACAAACGCCAGTGCAGCAATCACCACACCGACCAATACGGCGGTAATCAAGTCGACGAACACCGTTAGCCCGAGCACCAAGAGCATGAGCGCGAGGTCAATTCGAGGACCTTGATGGGCACGCTTGAGATAAGAGAAGTCGATGATGTCCCAGCCAACCTTGATCAAGATACCGGCCAGTACGGCGTGAGGAATCAATGAGGCCAGCGGTGCCAACACGAGGACAACGGCGAGCAACAGCGCGCTGTGGATCATGCCGGATAGCGGTGTAAGTCCCCCGGTGCGGATGTTGACCACAGTCCGCATGGTCGCACCGGCGCCGGGAATGCCGCCAAACAGGCCTGCAATGGTGTTACCGATACCTTGGCCAATCAACTCACGATTGGAGTTGTGGCGGGTTCTGGTCATGTTGTCTGCAACCAAAGAGGTGAGCAAACTGTCGATGGCGCCTAACGCCGCGAGAATCACCGCGGCCTTACCGACGATGACCAGTGAATCCCCAGAGAATGTGGGCATGATGAAGCTGGGTAGGCCCGTTGGAATCTCGCCCAATACCGTGGCACCCGGGTAGCCCAGGCTGATCAGGGTGCCGGCAACCAGTGCTACCAGTGGTCCCGGCACGATCCGGCCCCAATTTGCCGGCCAAAGAAAGACAATCACCAGTGTCAGGCTACCCACTGTCAGGGCGGGCCAAACCGGCGCAGCAACAGCGCCCGGGATTTCGAGCATTGCAGGGAGCGTGCCGCCAGCTTCGGGGTTGTGCCCAAACAACTGGGCGAGTTGTAGCGCAATGATGATCACACCGATACCGCTCATAAAGCCGGAAATGACGGGGTAGGGCACCAGCCTGATGTACTGCCCGAATCCGAACGCGCCCATTGCAATTTGAATCACCCCTGCCAACACCACAGTGGCGAATACCAGACTCAAGTCGCCCGATAAGGAGGCGAACACACCCGCGAAAACAACGATCATCGGCCCGGTAGGGCCGGAGATCTGCGATCCGGTACCGCCAAACAGCGAAGCAAAAAAGCCCACGATGATCGCGCCGTACACGCCGGCAATCGGGCCCGCACCTGAAGCTGCACCGAAGGCCAGGGCCAGCGGTAAAGCGACGATGCCCGCGGTTAAGCCACCATAGATGTCACCGCGCAAATTGCTCAGATCAAACACTTTCATGATGTGACGTTTCCTTGTGTTCACGCCGTGGCGCTGGTTTCGTCTTTCGCGGCGAGCAGCGTGGCGTATCGTTCTTCAATCGGGATGAAAGCGTTTGCCTGATCATCAAAGCACGTCACTGCCCCCGTTTCGATATGGTACACCCAGCCATGGACGCCAATTTCGCCAGTGCTGATGCGTGCGGCGACCGCCGGATGGGTGCGCAGATGCTGCAGCTGCAGCAACACGTTTTCTTCAGTGACGCGAAGTAGCTTGTCTTCATCATCGCGATGTTTGAACGCTGCAATCTCCACGGCTGCGCGCGCGTGATCGAGCCAGTCGCGGACATGGGGCAGCTCCTCCACAGCGTTGAGGTTCATCGCGCCCTTCATTGCGCCGCAGTCAGTGTGTCCGCAAATGACGATGTCGCGAACGCCCAACACCGCGACCGCGTACTCGATCGAAGCGGTGACGCCCCCGGCATGGCGGGTGTGAGGTGGCACGATGTTCCCGGCGTTGCGGCAGATGAATAAATCGCCCGGCTCGGTCCGGGTCACCAGGTTTGGGTCGATCCGTGAGTCAGCGCAGGTGACAAAAAGCACTTCCGGATTTTGGCCGTTAGCCAGCTCAGCGAACAATTCGCGACGGCTATTAAAGCCCTCTTCACGGAAACGTACGGT
Organism: Halieaceae bacterium; assembly: GCA_036351405.1. Classification (GTDB taxonomy): domain Bacteria; phylum Pseudomonadota; class Gammaproteobacteria; order Pseudomonadales; family Halieaceae; genus Luminiphilus. The sequence continues at coordinate 17,801 of JAZBOZ010000037.1, read as the reverse complement.
GCCGGTAACAATCTTTTTCATGGTGTGCCTCTAAACGCGTTCAACAACATAAGATCGACATTACCCCTGAGGCGGGTGGGGGGATTAGCGGTTCGGGGGGAATTGGTGATAGATTCAGGCTATACCAGATTGCTTTCAGACCCTCATGGCTAACCGCGAACAACCGTCTTTACGCCAAATCCTGTACTTCCGCCATATCGCTGAGCTCGGGAGCTTTCGGCGCGCCGCGGAGAAACTCGGCATTACCCAGCCGACGATGACCGCGCAAATTGCGACGCTTGAACGAATGCTGGGATTCAAACTGTTTGAGCGTTCGCGACATGGCGTAAAACTCACGCCGGCCGCACGTGAATTGCTGCCCAATGCCTTGCGCCTCGAAGAGGAAATGCAGGGTTTCATGGACGTGGCGGCGGGTCTTACCGGGATGGGTAGTGCGACCTACCGCATGGGTGTCACGCCGACTCTGGGTCCGTACTTATTGCCGCATGTCCTGCCCGATTTGCATCGACGCTACGACTCGCTGCGTCTGTACGTGCGCGAGGGCACGCCGGCCGAGCTCGCGTCACAGCTGCGTCAGGCACAGCACGACTTGATCCTGACCACGCAGCCGGTGAGCAGCAGCGAATTTGAAGTGAAGCCACTGTTTCGTGAGTCGCTCAAATTGGTTTTGCCGGTTGATCATCGATTGGCGAACAAAAAACGGATCAATCGCGCGGATCTGTTTGGTGAGCAGGTGCTCACTATCGATGAGCAGCATCTCTATCACCGGCAGATCAGTGAACTCTGTGAGAACTTGGGCGCGACGCTGCGCCGCGACTATGAAGGCACCAGTCTGGATACCCTGCGGCAAATGGTGGTGATGGGCATGGGGATCACGTTTTTACCGTCGTTGTATATCGCCTCCGAGATCCGCGACAACGATTCCTTACGCGTGACCGATGTTTATGGCGTCAGTATGTATCGCCATCATGCGCTGGCGTGGCGAACGCAAACCCCTGCCAGAGTCCTCTTTCGACAACTGGCAGAGCGCATCGTGGAGTCGGTCGTAGAGCGGTTGGGCGAACACGTGCAAAGCGAGGGGTGACCAACCTCAAGTTGGCCACTCAATGGCTGGAAATGCGCTGGCTGTTTGATGCCAGCGCGCGAGGTTTGGCAGCGCTCAGTGTGACTTGTAAACCTTGCCGCCCTTCATTACGAAGTCGACCGCTTCCAGCAACTCGATATTGTTCAAGGGGTCGCCTTTCACGGCGACAATGTCTGCGTGATAGCCGGGTGCCACCTGTCCGAGTTCATCCTCAACCCGCAGCAATGTCGCGGCGTTTAGCGTCGCTGCGCGAATGGCCTCCATCGGCGGCATACCCGCTTTGACCATGTAGGTAAACTCTTTGCCATTATCGCCGTGTGGTGACACCCCTGAATCGGTGCCAAAAGCGATTTTGACGCCGTAGTCATACGCGGCCGCAAAGGTATCGCTGATCTGCGGGCCAATCGTCGCCGCCTTGGGCCGAACCACTTCGGGCAGTTTGCCATCGATCTTCGAGAGGCCTGCCACCCATTCTCCGGCGGAAATCGTGGGTACATACCAAGTGCCACGCTCTTTCATCAGCTTCATCGCTTCGCGATCCATGTAGGTGCCGTGTTCGACGGAGTCGACGCCGGCGCGAATTGCGCGCTTCATGCCTTCCGCGCCATGAGCGTGCACCGCAACCACAAAGTTGTAGTCATCGGCCGCTGTCATGATTGCTTCGAGTTCGCGGTCGGTGAATTGCGGGTTATCACCGCTTTTCGCGAGTGAAAGCACGCCGCCGGTCACGGTCAGTTTGATCACGTCGCTACCATCTTTGTAACGCTGGCGAATGGCTTTGTAGGCATCGTCGGGGCCGTTGATCACGCCTTCCTTGGGGCCCGGGTCGCCGCGCAGATCTTCGCGAACACCGTTGGTCGGGTCGGCATGCCCCCCGGTTGTCGCGATGGCTTTACCGGCGGCGTAGATCCGTGGCCCTACGACGTACCCCCTGTTGATGGCATTGCGCAGGCCCAGTAGTGCCTCTTTATCGGTCGCGCCCAAATCGCGCACGGTGGTGAACCCCGCCTCCAGTGTGCGGCGCGCATAAACCGTCGCGCGCAGTGCGTAGTCGGCTGAGTTGAGATAAAGCGCTTCAGAGTAACTACCCGGGGGATTGAGCTCCATATCGAGATGGACGTGCATGTCCATAAAGCCGGGCATGACGGTGGCGTCGCGGAGATCAATCAGTTCCGCGTCTTCAGCAGAGATGTAGCCTTTTTCAACGCGGTCGATCCGGCCCGCTTCAATTACGATGGATCGCTCTTTAAGCGCCTTGCCTTCTGCGACGTCAATCAGTCGTCCGGCATGGATGATGGTGGTGGCCTGTGCGATCAGGGGGAAAAGCGCAAAGGCGAGCACGATGAGTCGCATGGTGGGTCTCCTTATTTTGGATCGCAGCTTGCAGACTGCGAGTGAGGTACGCAGCACCGTGTTTGTTGTGGTGTCATTTGTTAATGTGCGCGTCCCGGTGACTTCGGTTTGTAACATGAATTTGATCAGGACGTTTTTTTTAATCGGCATGTGCTTAATGAGTGCGAGTACGGGTGCTAGTGCTCATGCTCAGGCGGATGAGATGAAGATGCCGGTGTCTTTCGGCGATGTTCTCAAGCTGGCGTCACCAGCGCCTGCGACTGAGATCCGTTATGGCGATAGCCCATTGCAAACGGTGCTTCGCTATCCCGCTTCGGGTGAGGCATTGGCGGACGTGGTGCTGATTCACGGTGGGTGTTGGTCTGCTGACTATGATCGAGGGCATGCGTTGCCTTTGGCGGGGGCGTTGCGCGAAGCGGGATTTGACGTCTGGGTGCCCGAGTACCGTCGAGTTGGCGATGCGGGCGGGGGTTGGCCGGGCAGCTGGCATGACATCGTCGGCGCCATTCAAAAAGTGGCGGGCGAGCGAACAGCAGACAGGCCGTTGATCGCCATCGGTCACTCGGCAGGCGGGCATCTCGCGCTACTCGCAGCAAGTCGCAGTGATCTGTCGCTGACCCACGTGGTCGGCTTGGCACCGATCGCGGATCTGACTGCTTACGGTCGCGGTGATAACTCATGTCAGACCATGACACCGCAATTTATGGGCGGCTCCCCTGATGCCGTGGACTACAGCGTTGCGTCTCCAAGTGACATCCCGCTTTCAGTGCCCGTCACCATTATTCAGGGTGATGCTGATCCTATAGTGCCGCCGTCTCAGGCAGCGACTGTGCCCGATGCCCGGGTCGTCGCGGTGCCTAATGCGGGGCATTTTGACCTTATTCATCCTGCCACGGCGGCTTTTCCGGTATTGCTGCGAGTATTGAAGGAGGCGACTCAGTGAATCTTTCTCAGCGTGCGCAAGCGCTGGACCGCAGTGATCCATTGGGTGGGGCGAAGCAGCGATTCGCTGTGCCAGATGGGCTTTGTTACCTCGATGGCAACTCGCTCGGCGCGTTGGCGACGACCGTACGAGAGGCGGTGCAAACGACGGTCAACACCGAGTGGGGGGAGGGCTTGATTGGCAGCTGGAATGATTGCGACTGGATATCGCTGCCGCTGCGCGTCGGTGAGCGTATCGGACGTTTGATCGGTGCTGCCGAGGGGCAAGTGCTTTGCGCCGATAACCTGTCCACCAACCTTTTTAAGCTTCTCTACAGTGCGCTCGCGCTGAACTCTGAGCGCCGCGTCATTCTGACCGAGCGTGGCAATTTCCCGACTGATAACTACATTGCGGAAGGTCTGGCAGCCATGTTGGGTCCGGATCGTTGCGTGGTGCGTTATTTCGACCCGGACGCCTTCGATCAGGTCGATTTGTCCGATGTGGCGGTGGTGTCGATTACGCACGTGAATTTCCGCACGGGTGCGATGTGGGATATGGCGGAGATTACGCGGCGCGTTCAGTCTGCCGGGGCGCTCATGCTTTGGGACTTGGCGCATAGCGCGGGTGTTACCGAGCTTGAGCTTGACGCTTGCGGCGTCGATATGGCGGTTGGGTGTACTTACAAGTATCTCAATGGCGGCCCTGGCAGCCCCGGTTTTCTTTATCTCAATCGCCGTCATCAAGCAGCTGCGGCTACTGCGATTCAGGGCTGGATGGGGCACGCGAATTTGTTTGCGTTTGCGCCGGACTACCAGCCCGCGCTCGGTATCGAGCGATTCCTTACCGGCACCCAAGGCGTGCTGGGCATGCGAGCCGTCGAAGCCGCACTCGCCGTTTATGATGATCTCACGCCGGCTCAAGTCCGAGAGAAAAGTGTCGCCCTGACACAGTTTTTCATGGAGGCGGTGGCCGCGATGCCTCAGGCCTCCGCCTTGCCTTGTCTCACGCCCGCAGAGCCTGAGCAGCGGGGTTCGCAGGTGTGTTTGACTCACCCCGAGGGTTACGCAGTGGCGCAGGCGCTCATTAGTGCCGGTGTGGTTGTGGATTTTCGTGAGCCTGACATTATCCGCTTTGGTTTTGCGCCGCTTTACCTCAGTTTCGCGGAGGTTTTGGGCGCGGCTGAAGTTCTAGAGGATATCCTTCGCACCGAAGTATGGCGCGAGCCCCGTTTTATGGCGCGCAAGACGGTCACGTGATGTGCCCGGCGCCGACGCTAACTACTCACTGCTGGTGAAATTATGGAATACCAATCACCCACTCCGCTGATCGATGTGACCTTGGCATCGCAGACGCTGACACTAACGCTGAATCGGCCGGATGCGCTCAACGCGCTGCGTCCGGAAATGTTGGAGGCTTTATCGCTGTTGATCAAGCAGGCTGATGAGGATGACAACGTCTCGGTGATCGTCTTGACCGGGGCGGGCCGTGCATTTTCTGCGGGTGTGGATCTCAAGGTGCTACAGGGCATTGACCCGGTCGCGGGTAAGATAGGTGACGTATTCGATCAGCCAGCCCAGTTGCTGGCGGCCGCAATGCGGGGAACCGGCAAGCCCATCATCGCCCGTGTCAACGGTGCGTGTTTCACCGGGGCGCTGGAAATTGCGCTGCACTGCGATTTTATTTACACGACTGTGGATGCCAAGTTTGGTGACACCCATACCAAGTTTGGTTTGCGCCCTACTTGGGGTATGTCGCAGACATTGCCACGGGCGGTCGGGCTGCGTCGGGCCAAGGAGCTCTCATTTACGGCACGGACCTTCTCGGGCGCGCAGGCGGCCGAGTGGGGTATTGCCAACCAGGCATTTGAATCTGTTGAGGCGCTGGATCAAGGGTTGGCCGATACGATCGCACGCATCGCCGGTAACAGCATGGCGGCGGTTGCAGCGATGAAAGATCTGTACAGCATTGCTGAAGATGAACTGGGTGTGATGGCGGGGCTCGATGCCGAGGCGGAGATGGTCTATCCCGATATCAAAGATAGCCAGGAGCGCTTGTCAGGGTTTTGACGGTTTAGGCGCTAGTTGAGCTGGGAGCCCAACGCGATAATGTGATTACAGCACACGGCGCCACTCGCGTTGGGTTTTTAACGGGTTGGTCAGAATTCGTGCTTGTGCGAGAACGCGTCGAGTATGGTTTCCATGCGTGCTTGTACATGCAGCTGAAAATTGGCATGTGAAAACGCATAAAGCCGTTCGCACTCAATCGCATCGATCAACTCGCCGACAGCCTCTTCGGGTTCCATGGACTCTTGTAGTTCCAAAAATGGAATGTTGATCCCGCCACGATCGAGTGCACGCTCGCCCAGTCGGGTTTTAACAACGCCCGGGCAGAACACAGTGACGCCAACGTTGTAGGGTTCCATTTCAGATTGCAGTACTTCTGACAGCCCGACGACGGCAAATTTGCTGGCGGTGTAGGCGCCCATCTGCGGTGAGCCGAGATGCCCGGCCATTGAGGCAACATTGATGATGTACCCGGATTGCTTGGCGCGGAAATGACTACCGAAAGTGTGGATGCCGTTGAAGACACCGTCCACGTTGACCCGCATCATGTCGTGATACATCGCTGGCGGCACGTCGGCCAGCAAAAAACCGTCCGGCCCGATCCCCGCATTGTTGCAGAGAATATCGACCGTGCCGAAATGCTCGATCGCTTGATCCCTGGCAGCTGCCCAATCCTCAAGCGACGTCACATCGAGCCGTAGCGGCAGCGTGCGCTCACCCAGACGAGCCGCCGCTGATTCTGCAGCGGCGCTATCGATGTCGGTCAAAACAATGCTCGCACCCATCCCGTGGAAGCGGTGGGCGATGGCATAGCCGATCCCATCTGCTGCGCCGGTGATGAAAGCGATCTTACCTTTGAAGTAACTCATGGCGTGCCAATGCAATTCGTCAATCCGAATCTTGAGGCAGATCGCCGCGCTTGCCTAGTCTCCTTTGCCCCCGATTGCGGTTTTAGGCCGCCATATCGGACGAATCTTTAGGTTCAAACTCCCAGGGCAGTACGTGGGGCTCAACGCGAACCAGATTTTTACGGTCGATCACGCAGTCATCGGAAGCGCGGGGGATGACTTCGGCAACGGTCTCTTCACCACACCGATGCATGATTTCCAGCTCTGCAGCAGAGAAGTTGGTGAGACCTCGCGCCAGTTCTTCGCCCGTTTGGTCGTAGACGTGAACCACGTCACCCCGCGCGAACTCGCCATGGATTTCAGCCAGATGCTGGATTTCGAGATCCAGTACGCCGTCCTTGAGCATCTCGGAGGTTTCCTGTTGCACGACCAGAGAGCCGGCCACTTGCAGCCGGTTGGTGATCCAGCTGGCCCATGCACTGGCGGGGCTGCCGATCGCGTCACATCGGGTGTGGCGTCGGCGACCCTCGAGCAGATCGCTGATGGGGGCTTCCACCACGCCTTCCCCAATGCGTGTCGTGCAACCGACCTGCTGCGCCATGTTGGCCGCCTGCAACTTGGTCTTCATACCGCCGCTGCCGAGTGCAGAAGTACCTTCGGTCACTTCCAGATACGAGCTGACATCCTGCAATTGCTCGATGAATTCGGCGTCCGGTTCGCTCGGGTCGCGGTCGTACAGGCCGTCAACACTGGTCAGGATGACCAACTCGTCTCCCTGCACCATCTGGGCGACCTTGGCAGCTAAGCGGTCATTGTCGCCCACGCGCAATTCCTCGGTGGCAACGGTGTCATTCTCGTTGATGATCGGCACGATACCCCGCTCGAATAACGCCTCAATAGTGGTGCGGATATTTAAATACCGATTACGCGATTCCATGTCCTCAAGCGATACCAGCAGTTGGGCAATGTCGAAACGGAATTCCTGCGAAATCTGGCGGTAGGCGTTGAGCAGCAGCGGCTGGCCGCATGCCGCGGCAGCCTGTTTTTCCGCGAGTTTCGCCTCACCTGGTTTTTTGCCGAGCGCGTTGAGGCCCAGGGCGACTGCGCCCGAGGACATCAAAATGACGTCGTAGCCCGCGCTTCGCAGGCGCGCGATATCGCTGATCAAGCCATGCATGAATGCGTATCGAAGGGTCAATGCGTCGGTGTTGGCGAGTAGGCTGGACCCCACCTTGACCACTAGGCGTTTGTTGTCAGACACGGGTAACTCCGTTGAGAATTCGCCGACTATTATGAGGCCAAATTATTTTAATGCCAACTGATGGGGTGTATTTTCGGATTATTTGTGAATTTATCAGTGAAATTGGCATATTTCTAAGGCCTTTCATCCGATTCGCCCTCGATGATTAATTTGAGCCAAAAACAAATATCGTGCGTATAATGCGCCAAAGTTCTAAATGGTCGTTGGTTTATCGCCCTTGGTGATCAGGGGTGTGTGCCCAATGCGGCTTGTGTCCGTCGCCGACGGCACTTGCCCGGCCGGGTAACGGGTAACGGGTAAAAGGCGCTGTGACGTAGCCACGATCGGATGAGCGTTAAAGTCAGCAATCAGAGGCCCCCGAGCGGGCAAAAGAAAACGGTGATTAGTCAATGACGATGAACGTGTTGATGGTGGGTTGCGGCAATATGGGTGGCGCGTTGCTCGCCCAGTGGGTGACTATGGACGAGGTGGGCTTCACCGTCGTGTCACCTAGCCTGCGTCCCGCACCGGCGCCGGTTGTTGCCTCTGCGGAAGCACTCTCCGGCCAGCAATTTGATGCCATTGTGGTGGCAGTCAAGCCACAAATGATCGCTGAGGTGATGCCGGACTACCGATCGCTGCTGACCGACGGTGGAGCGGTGATTTCCATTGCTGCCGCGACGACGATCGATCAGTTGCAAGCGATCTTCCCCGGCGCCGCCGTTGTTCGCATGATGCCCAATCTGCCCTCGCGTATCGGCCGCGGTATGACCGGTCTGGTAGCTAGCGCCAATATGACGTCGACTCAACGGCGCTTGGCCGAGTCACTGTCGGCAGCTGCTGGCGATTTCGTTTGGGTGGAGGACGAAGAACGACTCGATCGCCTCACAGCTATCGCTGGCTGTGGGTCGGGTTATGTATTTCAGATGATCGAGAGCTTTGAGCACGCGGCACGCGCGCTCGGCTTCACTGATGATGAGGCACGGCTTTTAGTGCGCCAAACCATGGCGGGCGCCGCTGAAATGGCGTTATCCAGCGCAGAGTCAGCAGAGTCATTGAAAGAATCAGTGATGAGTAAAGGCGGGGTGACCCGCGCGGGCGTTGCTCAAATGACTGCTGACAATGTGATGGACAACCTGATGCTGGCTGTTGTTAACGCGGCGTATGATCGCGCGAGGGAGATGGCAGCAGGTAACTGGTAGTGTGTTACTTGTTTAAGCTGCAGCTCGGTCAATGTGCCTTGTCTCGATCATTGTAACGATTAGGTGATTCCATAACGTCGCGCATCATGCTGATTCTCGATCAAGATGATTGGTGTGAAGGCGCGGTGAATTCACGCAAGACAGGAGTTTCGAATGCAATTCGAAGAAATGCTGTCGCTGGGTGCGTATTTCGTACTCATGATGGCCATCGGTGTATACGCCTACCGTAAATCCACGTCAGATGTATCCGAGTACATGCTGGGCGGCAGGCAGCTGCATCCTGCTGTCGCGTCACTGTCGGCGGGAGCGTCGGACATGAGCGGCTGGATGCTGCTGGGTCTGCCCGGCGCGATGTATGTATCCGGACTATCTGCAGCGTGGATCGCGGTTGGCTTGTTGGCAGGCGCGTTCTTCAATTATCTGTGGGTGGCACCAAGGCTGCGCGTTTACACAGAAGTCGCGGACGACGCGATCACGATTCCTGACTTCTTCGAGAAGCGGTTCTGTGACCACAGCGGTCGGTTGCGCGTGTTTTCTTCAGTCGTCATCGTGATTTTTTTCACTCTCTACACCTCAGCCGGCGTCGTGGCCGGGGGCAAACTCTTCGAGGCATCTATGGGGTTGCAGTACGAGGTGGGCTTGTTTGTGACCGCGGGCGTCGTGGTTGCATATACCTTGTTCGGCGGATTCCTAGCCGTGAGCCTCACCGACTTCGTGCAGGGCTGCATTATGTTTGTGGCGCTGGTGTTGGTGCCCATTGTGGCGCTGACGGATGTTGGCGGCATCGGTGAGGTATCCAGCATCATCGACGGCGCCGACAAAGACTTGCTCAGTGCTTTCGGCGGCCTTACCGCGTTGGGTGTGGTGTCGAGCCTGTCATGGGGGCTGGGTTATTTCGGTCAACCGCACATTATTGTGCGTTTTATGGCTCTGCGCTCGTACAAGGATGCGCCGATGGCGCGTCACATTGGTATCAGTTGGATGACGGTGTCACTGATCGGTGCGCTCGGTACGGGGCTGGTTGGCTTCGCTTACGTTAAACGTACCGGCTACGACTTGACCGACCCGGAGACCATTTTCATCGCACTGTCGCAGGTGCTGTTCCATCCATTGATCGCAGGCTTCCTGCTGGCGGCGATTTTGGCGGCCATCATGAGCACGATCTCATCGCAGCTGCTGGTGTCTTCGTCCTCGTTAACCGAAGACTTTTACAAAAAATTCCTGCGGCAGGAAGCTAGCCAGACTGAGTTGGTGGCGGTGGGTCGCGCCTCGGTGTTATTGGTGTCTATCGTTGCAATCATCCTGGCGTTTGACCGCAGCAGTACGATTTTGACGCTGGTGAGTAATGCCTGGGCTGGATTCGGTGCCGCCTTCGGCCCCATTGTGTTGTTGAGCCTGTATTGGAAGCGTCTAACGCGGGATGGGGCGCTCGTTGGGATGATTGTTGGTGCACTGACCGTGCTGTTCTGGGTCTATGCGCCCATCGAGGTCGCCGGCAAGCCGCTGAGTGCACACATGTACGAGATCATTCCCGGGTTTGTGCTGTGCACGCTGGCCGCGGTTGCGATCAGTTTACGTGGGCAGGCGCCTAATGAGGTCGCCTGTGACCGCTATGACCGCATGCTTGATGTCATCGAGGGGCGCACTGTTTGAGCGCAAGGGTTGGTTTGGAGTAGCACGGAGTTTTTCCATTCGTCAGACTACAGTCTGGATTTTTGACAAGTTCTCTCTGAGACGCGTGACTTTATGAGTGGGCTAGGCACAATGGCCGGCCCACCAATGACTCAGGTGACATCCCATGCGTGTCATTATTGGTGCCCTGCTGCCGCTGCTCGTGTCAGCGGGCATTCTTTACACGGGTAACAACCTTCAGAATACGCTGTTGGCAGTGCGCGGTAACAGTGAGGGCTTCAATGTCACACTGATCGGTGCGCTGCTGTCGGCATATTTTGTCGGCTTCATCGTTGGTTGCCGCTACGCGCCCCGGCCGATTGCGGCGGTTGGTCATATCCGTGCCTTCTCTGCTTTTGCTTCAATTGCGTCGGCGGCTGCGCTGGGTCATGCCGTGTTCGTTGAGCCCAAGGTGTGGCTGGTGCTTCGGGTCATCGTAGGCTTTTGTATGGCCGGTATCGCGATGATTATCGAAAGCTGGCTGAACGAAATGGCCAGCAATGAGAATCGCGGTCGGGTGCTTTCGGTGTATCGTCTCGTTGATCTTGGGTCAGCGGCTTTGGGCCAGGCGCTTCTGGTCGTGGCACACCCCAGCAGTTTCGTACTGTTCTCTTTAATTTCTGTATTGATTTCACTGGCTCTGGTGCCGATTGCACTCGCGGATCGTGCGACGCCTGCCAAGATTCACACCGCGAAACTCGATGTTGCTGGCCTTTTGGTGCGCGCGCCACTGGCTGCCTATGGCGCTTTGCTGATCGCCGCTGCCGTGACCGCATTTTTTGCGCTGGCGCCCGTGTACATCCAGGAGATTGGCTACAGCAGTGATGTGGTAGCGCTCTTCATGTCGTCAGCCATTATTGGTGCGGCACTGTCACAGTGGCCATTGGGTTTGTTATCGGACCGGATAGATCGCACTCGGGTGATCGTTGTCGCGGCGCTATTGGCTGCTTTGGGTGCAACCGCGTTGTTGGTCGCGAGTGAGAGGCCACTGTGGGCGCTGTTGTTGATGGCTGCCGGTTACGGTGCGTTCGCTTTTACCGTGTTTGGCATTTGTATCGCCCATGCCAATGATTTCGCCGAGCCCGGCAGCTATATCGAGACCAATGCGTCGTTATTTTTGCTCTACGGTGTCGGCGCCGTTGTTGGGCCGATCGCGGCTTCTTCCCTGATGGGGCAGTTTGGTCCGGGTGCGCTGTTCATTTTCATGGCGGTGATCTTCGCGCTGCTGGCACTCATTGGCTTCACTCAGCGCCAGCGCGAAGCGGAGGCCGACCTCGCACCGGATGACAAGGACAGCTATGTTGCGCTGGCGGGCGTTGGAGCTATCCCAGTGGGAACGCCAGAATCTCTGGAGCTGGACCCGCGCATGCATGATGAGTCCGTCGCCGACGATGAGGAGACTGTGTCCGCGGCTGACTAATTCGATGCAGCGGCGCGAGTCCTCCGTGACGCGAGACCTCCGTGATACGCTGAGCGCGATTCCACGCTGTTGAGGTATTGTTATGCGCCGTTTATCGGTATCCCTGCTCTTTTTCCTGGCTGCAGCACTCCATTTCGGATCATCACTCCCGGCACTAGCGGCAGAGGCGAGCTATCAGGAGATGGTCGACGCCAGTGAGGAGATGCCAGGATTCTTGCCGCTCTATTGGCACTCTGACAAAGGACGGTTATTCGCCGCAGTTGACGGCTTTGAGAAGCCATTCATTTACTACACCGGGTTATCGCAGGGTGTTGGCTCTAACGACTTGGGGCTCGATCGTGGTCGGCTGGGTGATACCCAGCTGGTGCAGTTCGAGCGCCACGGCCCTCGCGTATTGCTAATGGCGCTGAACACGCGTTACGTCGCTAACTCGGACAATGCGGACGAGCGAGCAGCGGTTGAGGAAGCATTTGCTCGATCGGTGTTGTGGGGGTTTGAGGTTGAAGCCGAGCAGGACGGCAAGGTGTTGATTGATCTCACCGCCTTTGCCCAGCGCGACGCGATGCATTTGGGTGAGCTACTCGCCCGTCAGGGTGAGGGCAACTACAAGGTCGATGAGTCCCGGTCTGCCATCTTCATGCCCAGAACCAAGGTCTTTCCCGATAACACCGAGGTCGACGCTTTGATCACGCTGGCCGGGCAGCCGAAAGGCGATATTCTCGAAACGGTCGTGCCTGATCCCCATGCGATTACCGTACATAAGCACCATTCTTTCGTGCGACTTCCGGAGCCGGGCTACGAGCCGCTGGTATATGACCCGAGAGCGGGCTTTATCGATGCAGGTAACGCCGATACGTTTTTAGACTACGCCACACCGTTCGATACGCCGGTGGCTCGTCAGTACGCAAGACGTCATCGCCTCGAAAAAGTTGATCCCACCGCTGCTCGCAGCCCAGCCATTGAACCGATCGTCTACTACGTGGATCGCGGTGTGCCTGAGCCCATCCGCAGCGCGTTGATCGAAGGGGCCTCTTGGTGGAACCAAGCGTTCGAGGCAGCGGGGTATGAGGATGCTTTCCAGGTGCGCTTGTTGCCTGAGGGCGCAGATCCGATGGATGTCCGGTACAACGTCATCCAGTGGGTGCATCGCTCAACGCGAGGGTGGTCGTACGGAATGAGTATTCGCGACCCGAGAACGCAGGAAATTATCAAAGGCCATGTGAGCCTCGGTTCGTTGCGCGTTCGGCAGGATTATCTTTTGGCAGAGGGTTTGTTGGCCCCCTACGACGGTATGTCAGATAACAAGGCCTTGCGCGAATTTGCGCTGGCGCGGATTCGTCAGCTCTCCGCTCACGAAGTCGGCCACACGATCGGCCTTGAGCATAACTTCGCCGCGAGCAGCGACGGCCGCGCATCGGTGATGGATTATCCGCACCCCAAGGTGCTTTTGGACGACAACGGTGAGCTCGACATTAGCGACGCCTACGATGTGGGCATTGGCGAATGGGACAAGCGCGCGATCATCTGGGGTTATCAGGATTTTCCCGATGGTGTTGATGAAGTTGCGGCGCGTGAGGATATCATTGAAGCGACTTTGGCCTCGGGCCTGCATTTCATTGCTGATCGCCACTCTCGGGTGAGCGCCCGGCCTGGTGCCGGACCCGCCCACCCCCGGGCAAGTCTGTGGGACAACGGTGAGGATCCGGTCGCAGAGCTGCAGCGGCTTATGACTGTGCGCAATGCGGTGCTTAATCGCTTCTCCGAGCGTGTCGTCCGCGAGGGTGATTCACTCGCTCGACTCGAAGATTTATTGGTGCCCGTTTATCTGATGCACCGTTATCAGGTACAGGCTGCGGCGACGGTGCTCGGCGGGCGTGAGTTTAGCTATGCCCTGCGCGGTGACGGGCAAACCCCTACGCAAACGGTGTCCAAGGAGCGACAGATGGCCGCGCTGGAGGCAATGCTCGAGACGCTGAGCCCCGATGCGCTGACCTTATCGCCCTCGCTGGTGGCACTGATTCCGCCCAAGCCGCCGGGCGCTGCGGCATCGCGCGAATTGTTCCCGCGATCAACCGGTTACCTGTTTGATCCATTAGCGGCGGCTGCCAGCGCCGCGCAGCTCACCTTGGGCCAGCTGCTGGATGCAAGGAGAGCATCGCGGCTCAACAACCAGCAGATGCTGGATGGGAGTTTGCCCGGCTTTAGGCAGGTGCTGGATCGTGTGATTGGTGCGCTGTGGAGTGAGGAGCCCAAAGGCGCTGATGGTGCCGTCGCGAGAAGAGTTCAGATTGCTGCAATTGCGACGCTGGTTGAGCTCATGGGCGATGCCAACGCCGCTCCACAGGTGCGAGCAGAGGCGCTCGCAGGTCTCGATGGCATCCGCGATCGCGCGGATAAAGGGCGGCGTAGTCGTGATGCTGCCTGGCAAGATCATCATCGGTTCGTCATGCGTTTGATCGATGAGCGTACGGCTGATGCAGCGGGCTTTGGGCTGTCGCCTGTCAAAGTGCCGCCAGGGTCTCCGATCTGATCCCATGAGCGTGTCCCCTGCAGGTCATCTGACGTTGCAGGGGACTTCTGCCGCCATGTGATGGCTCACACGCGGCATAAATTTGCTACTGTTACCTGAGATCAATAATCAATAACGGTAGGTAGCAATGAAAGTTCAATCCCCCCTCTCGCTGCTAAGTGCGGCGATACTTGCAGTGACCCTCTCGGCTTGCGGTAGCTCCAACGAGCCGCCGCGGCCCGATCTCTCGGCGTTTCCGCCGCCGGCGCCGCCCGCCGCGCCCGATCCGGCACCGGAGCCTGAGGTCGATCAACCGCCGTTTCAGGAACTGTACGACCAAGGCGTGGATCGCTATTTGGGGGAATTCACACCGATGCTATCGGAGCCCGGTGAGGGTGGCATCATCCAGCACACCTTTGGCGCCGGCGATGGGCCTTTGTGTCTAACGGGCGGCGAATACACGATGAGCACCCGGGAGGGTGGCGGTGACGCACTGATGATCTTCCTTGAGGGGGGTGGTGCCTGCACGAGCCAGCTTTGCCAGGCAACACCGGCAGCCGCACCCGGCATGCCAGTCTTTGGCATCATGAATCCCGACGACGCTGAAAACCCGGCGGCCGATTACGACGTGGCCTACCTGCCTTACTGCGATGGTTCGGTTTTCTCGGGTGATGCCGATTACGATGACGACGCGGATGGCACGATTGATCGCTACCATCGCGGGATTCAGAACCTGTCAGCGGCGCTGGACGTGGCGGTTAGTACCTTCCCTGCGCCCAGCCAAATTTTGCTGACCGGTAACAGCGCTGGTGGCTACGGTACTGACTATGCGCTGCCTCTGGTGCGTAAGTTGTTCCCGGATACGCCGATTAAACTGATCAACGATTCCGGTGTGGGCATCGCTTTCCCGGGCTATACCGATTTCGTCAGTGCCGAGTGGAATTCGGGCGCATTTATCCCCGAAAGCTGCGATACCTGTATCGGTGATGACGGCCATTTGACCGACTACCACAAGTATCAGCTCGACCAGGATGAGAACCTGCTCATGGGCTTTATGAGCACCAAGCAGGACTCAGTGATCGCTGATACGTTCATCGGGATTGGTGGCGAGGCTTTTGAGGCCGCGTTGGTTGCAGAGCTCGCAGAAATCGAAGCGGCACATCCGGATCGTTTCCGCAGCCTGATTGCTGACGGCGATGGCCACACGTTCCTGCAGCGTGCCTTTAAGCTGCCTGTCGGCGGTACGACGGTGAATGCCTGGGTCGAAGATATGCTGACCGAAAGTGCGGACTGGGTCTCCGTCAGCGATTGATCTCAAGCGCCTGGCGCGGCACTGCTCCGACGGTCTACTGTCGACACTGTATTTTTAACTCTGCATCAGTGCCGCGCCATTACTGATCGTTATTGCCAAGACTCAAGGGGGATAACTTCAACGTTATCCCCGATCTTGATTTCCCCGCTCTCAATAATTCGTGCACACAAACCACCATGCCCGATCATGGCGGCGACACCACCACGTCCGAGATTCTCGTCCATGCGTGCACAGGGGTGACACAGGGCTGTAGCCTCGAAAACAGATGCCCCCACGCGAAAGCGCTGCCGCCGGAGAGCATTGAGGTTGAGCCCGGAGACCACAATGTTGCGACGTAACTGCCCGGGGTCGATGCCATCGATGCCCGTGAAGTGCTCAATCTGGTCGATGAATTCGCTCGAGATAAGGGTCACCTGTCGCGCAGATCCGGGGGATTTGCCCATCCGGTGATCGCCCTCAAGGCCCCTCTCTGCGACGGCCATCGTCTGTTGCACTGCGGTTAGCGGCTCTCGTCTTCGTGGTCGCAGACCAATCCATTGCACCGTGCCAACAGGCAAATCTTGCGCATAGCGATCGAGGGGATTGCGGCGTTTTGCGGTCATAGTCAGTGCTCGACGCGGTCGGGGTAAGCAGAACCCCAGAGGGCGAACCCGCCATCCAGGCTGTAGGTTGTCTTGAAACCTCGGCTGTTGAGATAAGCGGCCGCCTGTTGGCTTGAATTGCCGTGGTAGCAGCACACCACAACGGGCTGGTCGGGGTCTGCTTCAGTCACAAATTGCTCAACGGTGCTGTTGTCGAGGTGTTTAGCGCCGCTGATGTGGCCTTGCTGAAACGACATCGCATCACGGATATCGACGATCTGTACGCTGCCCTCTTCGAGCATTGCGATCAGGTCGCTGCCATTGATGTGTTGGAACTCACTCATTGGGGTTGTCCGCTCTGGTAACCAGCATCCATTTTAATGGCTCTCCCGACCGTCCTGCCATCCAGTCCAGCCCGGTCCACGCACCACGCGGCCTGGCGTTGCGCCGGTGTGCTGTCCGTCGGCAATGACCTGCTCGCCGTTGATGAAGACCTGCTCCATGCCTGTGGAGTATTGGTGAGGTTGTTCAAACGTTGCGTGATCGGTGATGGTGTCAGGGTCAAACACCAGGACGTCGGCGTAGTAACCCGTTCGTAAATAGCCCCGATCTCGGAGTGACAGGTTATCCGCCGGCAATGCGGCGGCCCTGCGGATCGCCTCGGGTAGAGAGAGTAGCCCGAGCTCCCGGACATAGTGACCCAGCACGCGAGGGAAAGTGCCGTAAGTTCTGGGGTGACGATGATTGTCCAATTGCTCACCTTCAGCGGCGATCGCCACCGCATCGGTGCAGAAGCTCACCCAGGGCTGCTGGATCGCCTGCCGCACCACGTCTTCTGATTGATTGAAGTAGATCGCCCCAACGCGGCTGCGATCTTCAATCACGAGATCCATCGCGGTTTCTTCAGGGGTAGTGCCTCGGGTTGCAGAGACTTCGGCGAGCGTCATGCCCGCGTACTGTTTCAGGTCGGGGTTCTGAAATTCGACCAGTAACACGGCGTCCGCGCCACCACTGGCCAACCGGTTGTCCCAGTCGTCCGTATCCTCGCGCATCTCAGCGGCGATCTTGGCCCGGGTGGTAGGGTCCTGCATACGCTCGATCCAACGGTCGAGTCCCCCTGCCTGCGCCCATGGTGGCATGCTGGCATCGAGGCCAGTGGAGCCTGCGGGATACGGATACATGTCGGCGGTGATCTGGATGCCGTTGGCGCGCGCTTCGTCGATCCGCCGCACGACCTCATCGAACAGATCCCAGTAGGGGGGATACGAAATCTTGATGTGGTAGATCTCGGCGGGAATCTCAGCGTCCCAAGCGATCATGATGACTTCGTCGAGCGCGTCGAGAATGTTCTTGCCCTCGTTGCGCATGTGGGTGGCGTAGATCCCACCATACTCCGCTGCTGCCTCAGCGAGTGACACCAGTTCATCGGTATCGGCAAAAGTCGCCGGGGTGTAAATGAGCGATGAGGAAACTCCCAGTGCCCCCTCGCGCATGGCTTCGCGAACCAGTTCTTGCATGGCCGCAAGTTGTTCGGGGTTAGGGGCTACGTCGTCGCGCCCCAGTACATGAATGCGCGGTGTGGCAGCACCGATGAAT
>JAZBOZ010000036.1:0-2144 GCA_036351405.1 Halieaceae bacterium | reverse complement strand
GGCAGGCACCGGTATCACATGGTTGGAGCAGGTTCACGGGACGCGCGTCGTGCACGCGTCAACAGGGCAGGGGTTAAAGGCCGACGCGATCTGGACCGACAATCCAGATTACGCCGGTGCCGTTATGACCGCCGATTGCCTGCCCGTCGTCTTCGCCGCCAAAGACGGCTCATGCGCCGCGGTTAGTCACGCCGGCTGGCGAGGGCTGGCTGCTGGCGTGCTCACCGCCACCCTCGAAGCACTGCCCGTCGAGCCCGGCGATCTAGACGTCTGGCTCGGCCCCGCTATCGGCCCCAGTGCGTTTGAAGTGGGCAATGAAGTACGGGAAGCATTCATCCAGTGTTTGGGAGAGCAGGCCTCGCGCTGCTTTATCAAGAGTCAGTCCAACGAGAAAACCGCCGATCGGCTGCCCGGCGCCCCCATGGCAGACTCAGGCGGCAAATGGCTCTGCGATCTTTTCAACCTCGCTCGCCTTCAGCTGCAAGAAGCCGGCCTCGAATCAATCACAGGCGGCGACCGCTGTACCTTTAGCGAACCGAATGACTTCTTCTCCTACCGCCGAGACGGCCAAACAGGCCGCATGGCTACCGTTGTTTGGCTGGCTCATTGAACTCGCCGAAAGTGAAGTCGGCGCTCCGGTAGAACACTTGGGCGGCTGAACCCAAAAGCCGCCCAAGCATTCTCCCCTCGCACCCACTTCGTCTTTCGGCTTACTCAGTGCAGCACTGAGAGGCACTGCAACGTCCAGGTGCGCTCGCACCACAACGCTCCAGCGCGTCGATGGTCGTGCATCGGGATCCGCAGTACCCCGCGCAGCTTATGCTGCAGCGGGGTACTGCGGATCCCGATGCGTCCCTTAGGCCATCGCCCGCTCATGTGATCCCGCCGCCCGGTACCACCGCACTTTCACCCCAATCTGTTGTCAAAACACTCAAACCAGCTGACAAAACAGCATGAGCCCAACCCGACCTATTCACGCAATGGTTCCAAGCAATCCGACCAAAAACTGCGTAGGCTCCCCACTCGCAAATTAGAGTACCGTTCTGCATGCCCTCGAATAACACCCCAACCCTCCCCTTTGATGCGTTGGGTTTACCCACCGAATTACTCGATTCACTGTCACGACTCGGTTACGAAACCGCCACCCCTATCCAGTCGCAAGCGATTCCTGCGTTGCTTGAAGGGCGCGATGTGGTGGGTATTGCCCAGACAGGTACCGGTAAAACCGCCGCTTTCGCGCTTCCAACGTTGGCCGATCTCGATATCGCTGATCGCAAGCCGCAAGTTTTGGTGCTGTGTCCGACGCGAGAACTCTCGATGCAAGTCGCGGACGCGTATCGTAATTATGCGCGCGGTATTGCTGGCGTGAAGGTCGCGACCATCTGTGGCGGTGCGGATATGCGCCAGCAGTTGCGGTCATTGAAAGAAGGCGTGCATATCGTGGTGGCGACACCCGGGCGTTTGCTGGATCACCTTGATCGTGGCACGGCCAACTTCTCGCAGATTCGATCGGTGGTGCTTGATGAAGCCGATGAGATGCTGCGTATGGGCTTCATCGACGACGTTGACACGATTCTCAAAAAGACGCCGAGCGGCCGGCGAGTGGCGTTGTTCTCGGCTACGATGCCGCCGCGAGTTCGCGACATCGCTGAGCGGCATCTCAAAGATCCGGTAGAGGTGAGAGTCGCGGCCGCAGCGAGCACGAATATCAATATCGAGCAGCACTGGTGGTTGGCGAAGGGCGCGAGCAAAGTCGAAGCATTGACCCGGCTGTTGGCGTTCGAAGATACCGACGGCGTGATCGTGTTTACTCGCACGCGCGAGAGCACCAATTCGGTGTCCGAGTTGTTGCGACAGCGAGGCTTCAAGTCAGCGCCGCTCAATGGCGACATGGACCAGAAGGCACGCGTGCGGACGGTCCAGCAGTTGAAGAGCGGCAGTATCGATATCGTGGTAGCGACCGACGTCGCCGCGAGAGGGCTCGACGTTGAGCGCATTACTCACGTATTCAATTTTGATATTCCGTTTGATGAAGAAGCCTACGTGCACCGTATTGGTCGTACGGGGCGCGCTGGTCGCCAAGGCAAAGCGATTCTGTTTGTGGCGCCGCGCGAGCGCCGCATGCTGCGCAACATCGAGCGCCT
>JAZBOZ010000035.1:0-8094 GCA_036351405.1 Halieaceae bacterium | reverse complement strand
TGAATGGCCAGCGCCCAGAAATGGGGCGGCGTCCAGGCGAAGATGATCAACACCAGAAGCAGCGCGTGGCCGTGTATCTCGCCGGTGACGGCCGTCCAGCCAAGCAGCGGCGGTGCAGCGCCCGCAAGACCGCCAATCACGATGTTCTGCGGTGTCGCACGCTTCAGGAACATGGTGTAGATGAACGCATACCCGACCAGGCTCGCAATAGTGAGCACGGCGGTGATGGTATTCACCCAGAGGACCAGCACTGCCACACCGGCAACAGCGAGCACCAGCGCGAAAATAATGGCGTCACGCTGACTGATGCGACCGGTTGCCACCGGCCGGCGCTGGGTCCGCGACATTTGCTGGTCGATCCGTTCATCGACGATATGGTTGATCGCCGCGGCCGCGCCCGCACACAGTGCGATACCCAGATTGCCGAGCACCAGCGGCTGCCATGGGACGAAACCCGGTACGGCCATACACATACCGATGAGCGCCGTGAGAATCATCAGCGCCACGACGCGGGGTTTGGTGAGTTCCAGATAATCCTGCCAAATCGGTGGCTGTTGCGTCATGGTGTTCATCCTCAACCCCCCGAGTTCTTCAACAGAAATTTGAGGTCTTTGATGATGTCCTTGTAACTCATGTCGTCAGAGAATCGCATCATCACCCAACCCGCAGGATCCACCAGATACCACTGGGCCGGGTTTTCATCCCACTCGCTGGCAATTTCCACGACCACGTCCGGTGTCGCTGATAAGGGCAGTAATCCGTTGTGGGCAGCACCAATAAATCCAGATAAGTCGCTTGGGGCGCCCTCGGGAACACCGTCGGTTGCCACAGCGGGTAGTTCGACCCTCACATCACCCACTGGCTGATCGCTCAGCATGACCCGGCGCACACGATTGAATTCCTTACCCAGTGCGATATGAATCTGTCGTGTGGTGTAGAGACGCCGCTCACAGTCCCGATCACAAACCGAACCGCGGTTCACAACCAGCATGGTCCAGCGTGGCTCGACATCGGTCCAACTGAAACGCGCGCCGGCATCGTCGGCAAATGGCATGTCAGCCAACTGCCGGGGTGGCTGCACCAGCGTACCGTGGTTCGCAGTTCCCAGCGTACCAACGAGATCGAGGTCGCCCTCCACAACGAAGTACCACAGCCAGGAAGCGGCGAGGATCATCGTGAGAGGGATACCGGCAATGAGCAGCAGAACCGCGCGACCCGTGCCGGGTGAAGAATTGGCTTGAGACATGGTTGATTTCGTCGTTCGTGAGTGATCAGGAGCGCCGCTTGAGCAGCGACCAAAGATTAGTGCTACGTAACACGTAGGCCACCAACAGCACGGCCGCCATGGTAAACCATTGCACGGCATATCCGGTGTGCTTTGCCGGACTTTGATTCACTATTGGCCAATCGGCGGCGTAAGCGACGGGGGAGTTTTCGTCGATTCGCACGATATGCGGAAAAACCGGACGCGCACTGCGCTCGGCGATATCTGTCATCCAACGGGCCAACGGTAGCGCTTGAACCACCGCTGGCAGCTCGGCGGGAAACGCTTCGTCTGAGAGGACGTAGGCCTCCGCTGA
This sequence comes from Halieaceae bacterium, assembly GCA_036351405.1. Lineage (GTDB taxonomy): Bacteria > Pseudomonadota > Gammaproteobacteria > Pseudomonadales > Halieaceae > Luminiphilus. Next base: position 6,514 of record JAZBOZ010000035.1, on the reverse strand, counting down.
AGGCACATAAATGCGTCCTGTGATCGACGCCTCACCAGCAGGCAGTGAAATATCGGGCAGCGTGCGTCGGGCAGGGTCACCTGCTACCCAACCGAGGTTGAGCGGCACTATCCACCCGGGCGATGACGGCGTTGCCGCGCGTACCAACGCAACCACCTCATAACCTACCCTACCACTACGGATTCGATTATCGAGTAGCAGGTATTGATTCCCCTCAAACTCGGCGCTAAAGGCGATGCGTCGGTCGGCGCGTTCTTCCGGGCTGACGGTAAGCAGCGTAGCGATATCAGCCGCAGGCATTGCGGCTCGCTGTTCATGGCGCGCTTCCAATACACGCTTCTCTTCAGCACGCGATAATTGCCAGAATCCAAGGGTGATCAATAGTGGCAACAGCAGCGCAGTGAACAGCGTTAAACGCCATTCGATATCAATCACCAGGCCGCTTCGGCTTTCCCCGAGGCTTTCGTTAGACTGTGCCATTACACCCTCCGGGGCCAATCACTGCCGGCGACGCGACGTCGCATAGTTTGGAGCGCTCGCTGCATGCTTAAAGTACTGATTCTTTTCTTCATGGCTGCGCTGGTTGCCAGCCTCGGCTCGGGGCTGTACTTCCTGATGACGGATCAGGGTAACCTCGAGAAAAAGCGCTTGTTCACCTCGTTAGGTGTGCGCCTTGCACTAGCGGCCGGTCTGTTCACCGTAATCCTGTTTGGTGTGGCAACAGGCCAACTCGGTCATCGCAATCCCTGGGATGCGGGGCCAGCCAGCGCCCAGCAGCCAGCCACTGAACAAGAGTAAGGCACTTCTATAAAAAAAGGCGCCGAAGCGCCTTTTTCACAATTTCTGTGTTGCTTACAGAATGTAAACAAACAGGAACAGGAAGACCCAGACGACATCAACGAAGTGCCAGTACCAGCTGGACGCCTCAAAGCCGAAGTGATCCGACGCGGTGAAGTGCTTGCCCTTAAGCGAGCGGATCAACTGGATCAGCAGCATAGTCATGCCCATCGCTACGTGGAAGCCGTGGAAACCGGTGAGCATGAAGAAAGTTGAGCCGTAAATGCCTGAGCCCAGTGTCAGACCGAAGTGCTCATAGGCTTCGTAATATTCTGCGGCTTGCAGGAACAGGAAGATGATACCCAGTGCTACGGTGATGCCGAGCCACAGGTTGAACTTCTTCATGTTGCTGGCGAGGATCGCGGTGTGCGCTACATGAACCGTGAAGCTCGAAGACAGCAGGATCAGCGTGTTCCACAGCGGCAACCAAGCGTACCAGGCGTGGGCTTCGGCGAAGGCCATGGACTGGTTAGCGGTCGTAAATTCACCGTTATTGGCAATCGGCTGGGCGTTGACGCCACCGACCGCTTCTTGCGGGGTAATAGCCGGAGGCCAGCTGTGCTCAAATCCGGGCCACAACAGGCCGTTCATTCGACCACCGTCACCCTCACCGGCAAGCCACGGGCCCGCCAACTGACGGACGTAGAACAGCGCGCCAAAAAAAGCTGCGAAGAACATGACTTCGGAAAAAATGAACCAAAACATGCCGAGCACATAGCTGTGGTTCAACTGGGCACTATTGAGGCCTTGCAAGTTTTCCTTGATGGCAGTGCCGAACCAGCTCGCCAGCGTCGCAGCGAAAAACAGCAGGCCAACGATCAAGACCCAGCTGTAGCCACCGGGGTTTTCAGGGTCGCCAAAGGTCATGTCGTTCAGCACGAGCGCGCCGCCGAACACGGTCATCACCAAGCCAATCGTTGCGCGCACGGCCAAACTGGAGCTCTCAGGTACGTAGTACTTCTCAAAGCCTGCGGGTGGGGTTTGTGTACTGGCCATTTGTTGTTCTCCGCTATGCAGTAAGGCGCTGCTGCACTGGCTCAACGTGCAGCGACGGTGTCGTTGACCCTGTCAGTGACATCAAACAGGGTATAAGAAAGCGTAATCGTCCGGATATCGCGCGGCAGGTCCTGATCAATGATGAACTGCAGCGGCATTTCGGCTGAGCTGTTGCCATCCAGTGGCTGCTGGTTAAAGCAGAAGCACTCGGTTTTGTGGAAATACTCGGCCGCCCGGGACGGTGAAATACTGGGGATAGCTTGTGCCACCATATGCTGAGGTGTTGGGTTAGCCGCATGGAACACCGTGTCGTTGGCAGCACCGGGGTGCACCTTCATCATCGTGACACTTGGGCCAAATTCCCAGGGCATCTCTTCGTTGTTGGTAGCGACAAACTGAATCGTGATGGTACGGGACTCATCAACCTCTGCCGCTACCGAGGTATACGCCTCACCCGATGTCTTGCCGTTGATCCCCAGCACATCGCAAAGGACGTTATATAGCGGCACCATCACGACAAATACAAAAGCAAACATCGCCACTGCCACCGCGAGTAGTTTAACGGTGGTATCGATGGTTGGATTGTTGCTCAGCTTCAGCATCAGTGTAAAACGGGGCCCGAAGGCCCCTTAACCTCAAGTCTGTTTTAAGAGTGCGCGTGTGCCGGATCGATCTTCGGCGGCACTTCAAAGGTGTGGTAAGGCGCCGGCGAGGGCACAGTCCACTCAAGACCTTCAGCACCATCCCAAACCTTGTCTTCGGTCACTGCCTTGCCACCGACAATGGTCGCAATGACGTTGTAGAGGAACAGGATCTGAGACGCGCCATAGATGAATGCACCAATCGAAGACATCATGTTGAAGTCAGCGAACTGCAGGGCGTAATCCGGGATACGGCGTGGCATACCTGCCAGACCCACAAAGTGCTGCGGGAAGAAGGTGATGTTGAAGCCAATGAACGATACCCAGAAGTGGATCTTGCCCATGTTCTCGTTGTACATCTTGCCTGACCACTTGGGCAGCCAGTAGTACACCGCAGCAGTCATGCTGAATACCGCGCCCGCCACCATCACGTAGTGGAAGTGAGCAACTACAAAGTAGGTGTCGTGGTACTGAAAGTCAGCCGGCGCAATAGAGAGCATGAGGCCGGTGAAACCACCGATGGTGAACAGCACCAGGAAGCCGATGCAGAACAGCATGGGCGTCTCAAAAGTCATCGCACCGCGCCACATAGTAGTGACCCAGTTGAATACCTTCACGCCAGTCGGCACCGCGATCAGCATAGTGGCGTACATGAAGAACAGCTCACCAGCGACCGGCATACCAACGGTATACATGTGGTGTGCCCACACGATGAACGACAGGAAGGCAATCGCTGCAGTGGCGTAAACCATTGACGCGTAGCCGAACAGCGGCTTGCGTGAGAACGCCGGGATGATCTGAGAGACCACACCGAAGGCCGGCAGAATAATGATGTAAACCTCGGGGTGTCCGAAGAACCAGAAGATGTGCTGGAACAGCACGGGGTCACCACCACCGGCCGCAGAGAAGAAGCTGGTGCCGAAGTGAATATCCATCAGCATCATGGTCACCGCACCGGCCAGTACCGGCATCACAGCAACCAGCAGGAACGCGGTGATCAACCAGGTCCATACGAACAGCGGCATCTTCATGTAAGTCATGCCGGGAGCGCGCATGTTCATGACGGTTGCGATGATGTTGATCGAACCCATGATCGAGGACACGCCAAGAATATGGATGGCAAAGATGAAGAAGGTTACCGACGGGGCCGCGTAAGTCGTGGACAGCGGTGCGTAGAAGGTCCATCCGAACGCCGGTGCACCACCTTCCATGAACAGGGTCGATGCGAGCATCAGGAAGCCGGGGGGCAAAATCCAGAAACTCCAGTTGTTCATGCGCGGCAACGCCATATCCGGCGCACCGATCATCATCGGGATCATCCAGTTAGCGAGACCCACAAATGACGGCATGATGGCGCCAAATACCATGACCAGACCATGCAGCGTGGTCATCTGGTTGAAGAAACCAGGCTCGACCAGTTGCATACCGGGCTGGAACAGCTCGGCGCGAATGATCATGGCGAACGCGCCGCCAAGAATAAACATTGCAAACGAGAACCACAGGTACATCGTGCCGATGTCCTTGTGGTTCGTGGTAAAGAGCCAACGGGAAATGCCCTTGGCTGGACCGTGATGATGATCGCCCATCTTTAACTCTCCCAATCAGCCTTTCTTGTACGCTACAACATCGGCGGGCTGAACAACATCGCCGGTGTTATTGCCAAACGCATTGCGTTGATAAGTGATGACGGCAGCCATGTCGACATCGGTGAGAATGTCACCGAATGCCTGCATAGCAGTGCCTGCGACGCCGCGCACTCCGACTTCGAGGTGCTTATTGACGTCACCCAGTGCGACCGCGCTGCCAGCGATTGCTTTGCCAACGCCGCCTTCACCGGCCGCGCCGTGGCAAGCCAGACACTGACCGTTGTAGATTTCTTCGCCGCGAGCCATCAAGTCTTCAACGCTCATTTCCTGCTCGGCCATGGCCGCTACAGCCTTGGCGCCGCTGCGCTTGGCGTTCAACCACGCGTCGTATTCGTCACGGCTCACCGCGTGTACCACCACCGGCATAAAGCCGTGGTACGCACCACACAGCTCGGTGCACTGACCGCGGTAAACACCCTCGGTGGGGACTTTGGTCCATGCTTCGTTGATAAAGCCGGGAATTGCGTCTTTCTTAACCGCGATTTCAGGTACCCACCAAGAGTGGATCACGTCGTTAGCAGTGATCAGGAAGCGCACCTTGGTGTCGACAGGGATGACAACGGGCTCATCAACGTCGAGCAGGTAATCAGCTTCTTTCTCTGCAGAGTTGTAGATCTCTTCCTGGCTGGTGGCGAGATTGGAGAAGAAGGACACGTTGTCACCGTTCTCGTCGAGGTACTCGTACTTCCACTTCCACTGGTAACCGGTAACGAGAATGTCGATCTCGGCATCGTCGGTGTCATAGGCCTCTAGCAGGGTCGATGTAGCAGGCACTGCCATACCGATCAGAATCAGGAACGGAATCACCGTCCAGGCGATTTCAACCTTGGTGCTTTCGTGGAACTGCGCAGGAACCACGCCTTTTGACTTTCGGTGCGCGAAGATCGAATAGAACATCACACCGAAAACACCTGCACCGATGACGATACAGATCCACATAATCAACATGTGCAATTCAAAAATCTGGCCACCCAGCTCGGTGACACCTTTAGCCATGTTGACTTGGTTTTGGGCTGTGGCGATCGCCGGCAGTGTTGCCAGACTGACACCCGCCAGCGCCTTAATCACGGAATTCGCCATGGTTGTATTTGCTCCTAAATTCATAGCGCGCGGATTATAACCAAATGCCTTCAAAATCACAGAGTTAGAGCATAAACTTATAAGTATTATTTAAAATGTGCCTTTTTGCGGGTTGCCGCTCTAAATCTTGTAGTTTCCAACGCTCTATACCACTACATATGGGACTGCTTCTCAATCACTTTTGCCGGGGTCAACGAGCCTGACGGGCTCAAAAGCGGTCTCTACACGACGCGCTGACGCTCGAGTCACGCGGGTGGGCACTTCCTCCGCGGGTCCCTCAGGTCGCGCATCGCTGTAACCGCAGTCGATACACTCCCGTTCCTCACCATCGACGCTCACGACAATCCGGTCCATGATCCCGCAGCGCGGGCAAACAGCCCCCGCAATAAACCGGCGCTTCGCAACTTTTGGTGTCTCATCCATCGACGCATCCCTCATATATAGGCAGGATGTTAGCAAGTTCAACGAACGGCATAGGGAGCCCACGGTTATGCGCAGCGCCAACTATCGCGGCGAGGACAACATCCGCCGCTATCGTGATTACAAGCCGAATCTGGGAGAGCGGGTCATGATCGACCCGACTGCCGTCGTGTTGGGTGACGTGACCCTCGGTGATGATGTGAGCATCTGGCCGCATTGCGCAGTGCGGGGCGACATGCACCGTATAGAAATCGGCGCTCGCACCAATATCCAAGACAACAGCGTGCTGCATATCACCCACGCCGGCCGGTTCAGTGAAAACGGCTGGCCGCTGATTATTGGCGCCGACGTCACGGTGGGGCATCGCGCACTGCTACACGGCTGCACGATCGGTAATCGCGTGTTGGTCGGTATGGGCGCGATCGTCATGGATGGCGCCGTGGTTGAAGACGAAGTAATGATCGCAGCGGGTTCATTGGTCACCCCCGGGAAAAGGCTCGAAAGCGGCTATCTATATGGCGGCAGCCCCATACGACAAATGCGCCCGCTGAAAGACAGCGAGCGGGAATTCCTGACCTACAGCGCCGAGAATTACGTTCGGCTCAAGCAGACATTTCTCGACGAGAGCGAGCGCTATTGTCTGCACCCGGAATCGGAACATTAGAATCCTAGGCTGTCAGTCACTCTTTGATCCGTGCGAGTGACTGTTAGTCAATGGGTCGCTGGTTCGAGCCCAGCCGGGTGAGTGGGGATTTCGAGTAGTACTGCTGCAAGCCCACGAACGACCGCAAGCTGCGCGTGCGGGCCGGGGGAGCCAAACCAATCCCGTCGTCTCACCAGACCCATGTATGGCTTTTCCGGCTACGCAACCTCAAAACTCAGTCACCCGGAACG
>JAZBOZ010000034.1:0-6050 GCA_036351405.1 Halieaceae bacterium | reverse complement strand
CAGCCGACAGCACGCGCGGACAGCCAATCAACCGCTGATCACAGCAAATTTGAAGCATTGCAGGGGCCCTTCGAGGATGGCCCTGCGGTGACCAAAGTCTGCCTCAGCTGCCACACCGAGGCGGGTCACCAATTCATGAAAAACATCCACTGGACCTGGGAATACAAAAATTCCGCGACCGGTCAGATGCTGGGCAAGCGCCATTTGGTGAATAACTTTTGCACCAATGCCCGGGGCAATGAGGGTATGTGCGCGCAATGTCATGCCGGTTACGGCTGGCAAGATGAAAGCTTCGATTTTAGTAACGCACAAAACATCGATTGTGTGGTCTGTCACGATCGCAGCGGCACCTATTACAAAACACCGAACTCTGAAGGCAATGCTGCCTGCTCAATCATGTTCGAGGGCAAACAAGCCATTGATCTCGCGGCCGTATCGCAATCAGTGGGCTTGCCCGGGCGCGAGAACTGCGGTGGCTGCCATTTCTACGGCGGCGGCGGCGATGGTGTAAAACACGGCGATCTTGATTCTTCTTTGATCCACCCGAACCGTGATTTGGATGTTCACATGGACGAAGCCGGACTCAATTTCGCCTGCACCCAATGTCACGTTACCACTCAACATGTGTGGGCGGGCAGCCGCTATGACATGGACGCGCGAGACACGCACGGGCAGGTCATGCCCGGCCTCCGCAGGGATGTTGCCACCTGTGAGTCCTGCCACGGCTTGACACCGCGCCCGGGCAACTCACTGACCAGCGTCAAATTGAATCACCATGTTGATCGCATCGCGTGTCAAACCTGCCATATTCCTGAAATCGCGCGTGGCGGCGTAGCCACCATGCTCCACTGGGACTGGCGCACCTCGGGTCAAACCCGTGATGGCGAGGGATACAAACTCCACGACTACGTTCAGGGCAACGGCGAAGAGCGAGCCACCTACAAATCCATCAAAGGTGACTTCGTCTACGGTGAAAACCTCGTGCCCGAATATGCCTGGTTCGACGGGCAGATGATCTACACGACCATCGACACCACCTTTGATGTGGATGACGGCCCCGTCAAAATCAACGATTTCAAAGGCGACGCTCAAGACCCGCGTTCACGCATTTGGCCATTCAAAAAGATGCACACGGTCATGCCCTACGACAAGGGCAACGGCACTCTGGTTTACACCCATCTCTGGGGTGACGACGCAGAGGCCTACTGGGGCAACTATAACTTCGCCGACGCCATCAAGAAGGGAATGGAAAAGAACGATCTTCCCTATAGCGGCGAGTACGGTTTTGTCGACACCTACTCCTATTGGCCGATCACCCATATGGTCGCGCCTGCCGAGCAAGCAGTGCGCTGTGAAGAATGCCATACACCGGCGGCGCAAGGACGCATGGCAGCGATCGGTGGTCTTTATATTCCGGGTCGTGACAGTGACAACGCGTTAGACCAGTGGATCCTATGGATGATTGCAGCGCTGGGCGCAGGCGTCGCCGGCCATACCGCATTACGGCTGTTCGTAGGCAAACCGGGAGAACACTGAGATGAGTTCGCGAGAGGTAAAAATCTATAGTCGGTTCGAGCGGTTTTGGCATTGGAGCCAAATGGGCTTGATCGTCACCTTGCTGATTTCAGGCTTCGGGTTGCGAGGCACACTGCCCGTGCTGAGTTTTAATCAGGCTGTGCTCATCCATACCAGCTGCGCGCTGCTGCTGATCGGTTTGTGGGTATTCGCCGTTTTCTGGCATTTAACCACCGGCACCTGGCGTCACTACACGCCTACCGTGAATGGATTAATTGCTGTCATTCGCTTCTACGCTATCGGCATCCTGAGAGGGGAAAGACACCCCTATCGAAAAGCCTATTGGCGTAAGCACAATCCCGCCCAGGCGCTGACCTATCTGGCGTTAAAGCTGGTGATTTTCCCGACCATTTGGATCAGTGGGCTGGCCTACTTACTGTATCCGCTGTGGGAAGGCTGGGTGAGCAGCGCGCTGGCGCTGACACTCGTAGCCACCATTCATGTGCTGGCAGCTGCTGCCATTCTGATGTTTATCGTTATACACGTTTATCTGCTCACCATCGGCGGTATGTGGCACCACATCAAACCGATGATCACAGGCTTTGACGAGGTGGACCTCTCGAACGAAGAAGCCGCGTATCTGGAGCAGGATGAGCCCGACCTGATTCGCTGATCTTTTACTTACCAGCCGGCACGCAGCCTTCAACACGCGCCATTAGACGCACAAATAGGCTCAGCTTAGTCAGTCAATCTGTAGCGCTGGCGAACCATAGTCGACCGTCTGTTGCGGTCGCAAATTTTCTGGATACTGGTGCGCCACTACAATCAATAAACGCCGCGTGGCTTCAGTATTGAGCCGATCGGCAATGATACGTGCCGTTTCAGCATCCAAACCCTCGAAGGGCTCATCGAGCAGCCAGATAGGGGCATCACTCAATCTCGCTCGAGCCAATGCCAGTCGCTTACGCTCCCCACCCGATAAGGGCCTCCCCTGCTCGCCCAACCATTGACGCAGCTGCAGCGCATTGTGTTCAACATCCAGCGCAGCCCAATCGAGCGCAGCCAACAGCTCCGCATCGCTCGCATCCGGCGCACCGAGACGCAGGTTGTGGCCAAGGGTGTCTGACAATATGCGACCAAATTGCTCGGCGAGATAAAACGATGGGGGATTTGAGCTGGCGTTATCGCGCGTGATCTCTACACCATCGAGCAGCAAATGCCCCCGATGTTCCAGCTCACCGCTCAACGCGTACAGCAGGCTGCTCTTACCCAAACCCGAGGGTCCGACAATAAGGTGAAGGCCCGGGCCCGCGAAGCTCGCTGATAACGAAGGCCCCGCGCGCCCCTCTCGCTGCCAAGCAAAACCCTCAAGCTTCAACACATTGACCCCGTTGGCAGGCACGGGCACAGACTGTGGCGCCGAGTAATCCTGCCCTGTAGCCGTCAATCCTTCCGGTAAATAATCGCGTTGCAAGCTTTCTGTGCCCAGCACTGCAGCCCGCGATTTCAACGTGCCCTGCAAACCAGGGCGGAGCCAATCTCGCATCGATGCCACTAACAGTATGGGCACGGCAGCAACGGGCGTCGCCAACGTATCCGCCAAATAGGCAAACAACATGGCCGCTGCAAACAACCCCAAGATCAGTAGTACGGCTTCCCCCTTTGCCGCAAGATCCTCAAGGCGATGACGGCTGTAAGAAAATTCGCCAGCCGTTGTGTTGATGGCATCGGCGTTTTGCCAATCGGGTCGCAGTGACCAGAGGTCACTGGTCATTAACCAACCCTCCAGAGACCGATCCAGCTTCGCCTGCGCCACCTCGCGCTCTGCCAACCGCTGATCCAGTATCCGAACAAAGTACACCCAGGAAATTGCCAGCACCGCGATCAAACCCAGCAATGGTAGTGCGGCTGATGGCAGCAGCACTGCGGCGAACAGCAGCAAGCCCAGCATTAACACCACACTACTGAGTTGGGGTGTAAAGGCGGAAGTCGGCAGTGCTGCCCAGTCCTCTGAAGACTGCTGCAAGGCGGCTGCGGCTCTCGCGTGCTCCGGGCCCTCATTGGCCGATAACACGGAGGCCAGCAAGCGACTGCGCAAGCCGGCCAGCCGATTGAGCAGCAGCCGGTGACCGACATACTTTTCGAGGTAGCCGCTCATGATGCGGGTGATCGCCAGCAGTCGAATGAGTGTGGCCGGTACCAAATAATTGAAGCCGGGTGCCGCGGCCGGTTGCCCGGCGACAGCACAGGCACAGATGAACCACACAGAGATCGCCAACAACAGCGCACTACTTGATGCCTCAAGCAGCCCAAATCCCACACTCAAAACAAGCTGCCGCGACTCTTTATTCACTGGAGCCATCCGTGTTGATACGAATCGCAGCGGGGTGCACGGTTGTATCGAGCCGCCAATGCTGGCTGAACCAGGACGATGGCTGCGGGTCATGCGAAGCCCACACGACGGTCTTCCCGATCAGGGCGTCCCTAAGCAACAGTGCAAGTTCGTCGCGTTCCTCAGGGGATAGATGCGCAGTCGGCTCGTCAAGCAATACGAGGGCAGGCGAAAACAACAATAATCGGGCCACCGCCAATCGCTGGCGCTGTCCTCCGGATAGCGCCGGAATATCACCGAGCTTCGTCTCCAAGCCCTGCGGCAACTGATCCAACCAAGCCTGCAGACCAACACGACGCAATGATTCTGTGATGTCGGCGTCCGAGTGTTGCTCCATACCCACGTTACTACGAACGGAGCCAGGGAACAGCGTAGGCGTTTGATCCAATAGCAATGTGCTCTCGCGTAACACACCCAAATCATCGACGGCCTCGCCGTTGATTTTGACCGAACCTTCAATGCGCCGCAGTCCGGCCAGGGCCTCCAGCAGCACCGTCTTGCCACCTCCCGATGGCCCGGTGAGTAAAACGCGATCGCCCCGATGGAGGCTCAGCTCCGGGACGCTGAGCAACGCTGCCCCTTCAAAACCCATGATCTGGGACTCGTTGAACACGACGTTATCGAGCATCTGCTGATCTGATGATTTTACGGGCCGATGCTCAAGCGCCTGCTGCAACACAGAAGACCACGCACTCAACGCGCCCTGTGCCTCACTTTTACGGTGATACAGCTGACCCAGCGCCTTCAGTTCCGCAAAAAATGCGGGGGCGACAAGCAGAACAAACAGCGCCTCTCCCAGCGAGGGCCTCGTGCCATAAAAACCCATCGTGACCTCACCCAACAGGGCGAACCCTACGAAGACCGCGACCAGCGCGATTGAAAGTGTCGAAAAAAACTCAAGAACACTGGTCGATAGAAAGGCAACGCGCAGTACGGCGGCGAGTTTATCGTTCAATGAACGACTCGCCGCATTGAAACGATGCTGCTCCCGAGATGCGGCGTTGTGCAAGCGAATGGTGCGCCGCCCCAACAGCCGATCACCGAATATGCTTCCCAACCGGTCCAGCGCCAGAATGTGACGTTCCTGTAAGGCCGCAGTGCCACGCCCCACCAACCACATAAAGACGGGAATCAGCGGCATCGTTATAAGCAGCGTGACGGCCGCCAACCAGCTGATGGGGAAAATCAGCAGGCATACCAGTAAAGGAAGTGTCGCAACCAAACGTCGCTGTAGCGGGTAGTCAATCAGATAAGATTCTATGGCCGGTAGATGACGGCTGTGAAAATCCTGCCAAGCACTGAGCGGTTTTTGTCGAATCAACGCGCGACGATGCTGTTGCAACGCCCCCGCCAAAAGCTGAAACAAACGTTGATCGAGTGCGTATCCGGCACGTGTTCTAAGCGTTTGGCGTAACCAAAACATCGCCGCCATCAACGGCAGCAGCAACGCCGTGGCCCACAACACCGGCCCTGAACGATGGGCGAACAACCACTCGTCGAGGCTCCGAGAAACAGCGAAATACCAAGCGAATAACAGCAACTGGCTGACAACGGTGGTCAGCCAAAGCCAGTTGATGTTTTTGGCTACGACCGGGTGCAGTATCTCTACTGCAGTGCCGGTGCTCGTAGCCCGCTTGGTATCGGCGGCCTCAGTACTAATGGGCCCTACTCTTCAGATTCATCAAAATCGTTTGTCGTCTCCAGCCACAGCGCGTTGATGATGCCAAAACTCGCGGCCAGCAGGACACCTAAAATCCAAGTGAAATACCACATTGCCAGACTCCTCAGTAGACCGCTCGAGCATCACCGCTGCGCATATCTTCTTCGCGCAGACGACCATGCATGACATAGAAACTCCACGCCGTGTAGCCGAGAATCAACGGCACGAACAAGGCCGCGACGTAAAACATGACGCCCAGCGTGTAGTGACTGCTAGACGCATCCCACAGTGTCAATGACATACTCGGATGGGTTGAGCTTGGCATCATGAAGGGAAACATGGAGAAACCCGCCGTCAATATAATACCGGCGATCGTCAGACTGCTGGCAACGAACGCCCAGCCTTCATGTTTACGCAGCGACAGCACTACGGCGGCCAGTGGCGCCAGGAGCCCGATCGCAGGCGCCAGCATCATCAGCGGAT
>JAZBOZ010000033.1:0-7689 GCA_036351405.1 Halieaceae bacterium | reverse complement strand
TGTGCCAACGCACTGCGATTGTCCTTGCCGTTAAAGCGCATCACATTCATGTCTGTCCTCCAGACGCGCCAAATTTCTGACGCATATTTCGCTGCGGTCGTCGAAATGACCGCTCTCCACTAGCCACAGCAAATACCGTGCCTATTTGTGAAGTCTGTTTTTATGACTGCTGCCCGCCCACCGTTGTGACAACACGGATCGATTTATCAGAGGGGATTTCCTCATAAGCGAGGATGTAGAAATTGTTCATGCGGCCGCGCAGGAGATTCGACAAGAAACCGCGAATCATGCCGGATACCAGCAATACGGGAGATGCACCCTCGCTCTCCATTTTCGAAGCCGCATCGCCGATACCCCGCACCATGTTGTCGAGCAGGTTCGGCTCGACAACGCCGCGATTGTTGGACAGCGCATTGCCAACCATCTGCTCGAGCTGCGGGTCTAGCACCATCACCGGCATTTCATTGTTAGTGCCGTTGACCGACTGGAATATGGAGGCCCCCAGGGCCACGCGCACCGCCGACGTCAAACCATCGGGGCTATTGTCCTGGCCGCGATGAATTGCGAGTGTCTCGGCAATCGTGCGCATGTCACGAATCGGCACGCCCTCTTCCAACAAGTTGTGTACGACCCGAGTGATATCCGCGAGTGACATCGTCGCAGGCACCAGATTCTCAACCAGCTTGGGCGATGTTTCGGCCAATCGGTCGAGTAGCTGCTGCACGCCGTCTTGTCCGATCAGCTTTTGCGCGTTGTTCTTCAGAATTTGTGACAGGTGGGTCGCGATGACGGTCGAACTGTCCACCACGGTGTAGCCGGCTGTCTGTGCAACATCCCGCTGACCGGGGTCGATCCAAAGCGCATCAAGACCGAAAGTGGGATCTTTAGTCGGGATACCATCCACCTCACCAAATACCTGACCTGGGTTAATTGCGAGTTCGCGATCCGGAATGACCTCACCTTCGCCCATGGCAACACCGTGAATGCTGATGCGATATTTATTGGGGCCGAGATCAAGGTTGTCGCGGATATGAACGGAGTCGACCAGGAAGCCCAATTCCTGCGACAGCTTTTTACGGACACCCTTGATACGACTCAGCAAGTCACCCCCCTGATTGGCGTCCACCAGAGGGATAAGCCGATACCCCACCTCGAGGCCGATCAGGTCAACATTGGCTACGTCATCCCAACTCAGCTCGGCAGGCTTGGGCTTGGGCGTATCTTCTGGCGCCTCGGTAATGACTTCGACTTCCGTCTGCTCGGCCATCCGCAAATAACCGCCGACCGCGAGCAATGCTGCAATCGATAGGAATACCAGGTTGGGCATGCCAGGAACCATACCCATGATGCCGATCACGGACGCCGCCACAAACAGCACCTTGGGGTTCGATGTGAGCTGGGAGGTGACTTCAGCGCTCATATCCTGCTCGCCGGAGATACGTGTCACGACGATCGCCGTCGCAGTGGACAGCACCATCGAGGGAATCTGCGCAACCAGGCCGTCACCAATCGTCAGCAACACGTAGTTCTGCGCAGCCGTCGCTGCGTCCAGATCATGCTGTAGCGTACCGATGGCAAAACCACCCAGAATGTTGATGAACAGAATCAAAATACCGGCGACAGCATCACCGCGGACGAACTTGCTCGCACCATCCATCGCGCCGTAGAAATCGGATTCCTTGCCCACCGTCTCGCGCCGTTCCAGCGCCTGCTCCTGAGAAATCAGTCCGGCATTGAGGTCGGCGTCAATCGCCATTTGCTTGCCCGGCATCGCATCGAGGGTGAAGCGCGCGGTGACCTCGGAAACACGACCCGCACCTTTGGTCACCACCACAAAATTGATCACCACCAGGATGGTGAACAGCACGAGACCCACGGCATAACTACCGCCGACCACGAACTCACCAAAGGCCTCAATCACATTACCGGCCGCGCCTGCGCCGGTGTGACCGTTAAGCAGCACAACGCGTGTCGAGGCGACATTCAGCCCCAAACGCATCAGCGTGGATAGCAAGAGCACCGTGGGGAAAACACCGAAGTCCAGTGGCCGGGTGGCATAGACCGACGCCATCAATACGATGATCGAAAGCGCGATATTGAAGGTGAAGAGGACGTCGAGAATCGTCGGTGGCAAGGGCAACACGATCATGGTGAGCATCAGCAGAATCACTGCTGGCGTACCCAAACCCTTGAACATATTGGCAGAGCCCGGCGCGGGGGCTGCAACAGCGGAATTAGTCGCCATTATCTGGCTCCTCCTTCATGACATCAGCGAACTCGGGAGGTAGCTCCACAGGCTCGGGTCGGGGAACGTAATCGGTAGCAGCAGCGCGACGCAGGTGGAATACGTAAGCCAGTACGCGCGCGACGGCGAGGAAGAGTTGCTGTGGTATCTCGTGACCGATCTCGGTACTGGCGAACAATGCGCGCGCCAGCGGCGGCTCTTCGTAAATCACCACCTCGTTGGCGCGAGCGATGTGGCGGATCTGCATCGCTACCAGGTCCTTGCCTTTCGCGACCACCTTGGGTGCTGACAGTCCGTTCTCGTCATACTTGAGTGCCACCGAATAGTGCGTCGGGTTGGTAATCACCACGTCTGCCGTCGGCACGTCCTGCATCATGCGCCGCTGGGCATTCTCACGCTGCAGCTGACGGATGCGACCTTTGACCTCGGGGCGGCCATCGGTCTCTTTCATCTCGTCCTTGATTTCCTGCTTGGTCATACGCAGCTGTTTATTGTGGGTGTACAGCTGAAATGGCACGTCGATGGCGGCGATCAAGATAAGGGTCGCGGACAGGACCACCAGCGCCAAAACAATCATCTCGCCAGCACGGCCGATACCCACCAGAACATCGAAGGTCGCGAGCGTCATGATTTCGCGCTCGAAATACAAAAACACCAAAATCGCTGCGAATAGCACGACGCAGAATTTGAGTAGCGCTTTGACCAGCTCCACCAAACCCTTGGGCGAAAATACCCGACCCAGACCCTTCACCGGGTCGAGCTTCTCGAGCTTGAAAGCCACGGCTTCAGCGCTGAACACCAAGCCACCCATCGATGCCGGACCGAACAGTGCGGCAATCAGGGAAATAGCGAGGATGGGCAATAAAAGAACAACGCCGGATAGCATGATCTGTGTCAGATGCTGGGGCACCAAGGCAGGGTCTTTCATCGCCTCAGCACTCGGCGTCAACCCGGCGTCCAACAGGCGACTGATACCGCCCATCGCCCATGAACCCATCACCCACAAGGCCAAAGAGCAAGTGAGCAAAACCAACAGCGTGTTGAGCTCACGCGATCGGGGAACCTGGCCTTTCTTGCGCGCCTCACTTAGCCGGCGCTCGGTAGGCTCCTCGGTACGTTCCTGACCTGTTTGCTCTTCAGCCATTGCCCACCCTCAGCCGAACACTGCCAAACTTTGTTCAAGGGCATTCGACATCAACTGAGTCAGCGCCGTAATGAAGCCAGGCATCGCGAGGAACATCACCAAAAGGCCTGCAAAAATGGTCAGCGGAAAACCCACGGCAAAAATATTGAGCTGGGGTGCCGCGCGAGTCATGACACCGAAGGAGACGTTTACCAGTAGTAGAGAGGCGATGGCCGGCAAGGCCAGCAAAATACCGCCCGCAAATACCTGCCCGCCCATTGCAAAAATGTTCGACAACGACGTGACCGGCAAACCTGAGGCACTGATGGGCAAAACGCGATAACTCTCAACAACCGTCGCGATGAGCACCAAATGCCCGTCAAGCGCCAAGAACAGCAAGGTGGCAAGAATCACGTTGAACTGGGAGACCACGGGGACCTGAACACCATTTTGAGGATCAACCGCCATCGCGAATCCGAGACCCATGGTCATGGCAACGGATTGGCCGGCAAATACTGCGGCACCAAACGCGAGCTGCAAGATGAAACCGATCGCGAAACCAATACCGATCTCGCGAATCGCCATCAACAGACCATCAGCGCTGAATAAATCGGCAACCGGAGAGGGCGGCAAAATGGGGGCAACCAGCGCGGCAATGCAAACAGCCAGAATGGCTCGTGTACGCGCGTTAAAGCCCGCCGCGCTAAAAATCGGGGCAATCACGAACATCCCCGACAGGCGGAGGAATGGCGCCGCCCATACCGCCAGCCAGGTCATCAATGTGTCGATAGCGACAGGCACGAATTACCCCAAAAGACCCGGTATGTCGGCAAACAATTGTTGGGTGAACGTCGTGAGAATCTGCAACATCCAGGGCCCGATAATGAACAGCACCAACACCAGGGCACCAAGCTTCGGAATGAAACTCAGCGTCATTTCCTGAATTTGAGTCGCCGCCTGAATTACACCAATAAACAAACCCACGGCCAGCGCAGCACCCAGCATTGGGCCTGCCAGCAGTACTGTGAGCCAGAGTGCGTCACGACCAATATCGAGAACCGTTTCAGGACCCATCACTCAACTCCTATAGCGCAAAGCTGTTGACCAAGGTGGCGGAAACCAATGCCCAGCCGTCGATCAATACGAACAGCATTAGCTTGAAAGGCAGTGAAATGATGATGGGTGACAGCATCATCATACCCATCGACATCAGTACAGCAGCGACCACCAAGTCAATGACAAGGAAGGGCACAAACAGCAGGAAGCCAATTTGAAACGCGGTTTTGAGCTCGCTCACGAGGAACGAAGGCATCAGGACGAAGAACGGAATGTCATCGCGAGTTGCAAATGGCTCGTAGCCGCCAAGCTCAGCAAACATCGCCAGATCACTCTCGCGAGTTTGACCCAGCATGAATTCACGAAACGGCACTTGGGCGGCGGCGATCGCATCTTCAAAGCTGATCGCATCGTTCATGTAGGGCTGAAGCGCATCCATCCAAGCCACCTCGAGCACAGGCGCCATGATGAAAATGCTCAGGAACAATGACAAGCCGAGGATGATCTGGTTGGACGGGGTCTGTGCTGTCCCCATCGCCTGGCGCAGAATGGCAAGCACAATCAAAATTCGGGTGAACGCGGTCATCGTGATCAACGCTGCGGGAAGCAACGTCAGCAGCGTCATGATGACGAGAATTTGAATGCCCAGCGTGTATTCGGTACCACCGTTGGCCGTGGGTGCTGACGTCACCAACGGGATCGCATTCTGTGCCAGCGCAGTATCAGCACCGAGCAGCGTAGCGACAGCCATCAGTGGCAAGATTAGGCGCTTCATGATGACTTTTCCTGACCGCCTGTGGCCTGGCGCCATACTTCAGCAAATTTCAGCGCCGATTTCTCATTGGCTGATTCAGCGATAGGCGCAGTGACGGGTTCATCAAAAACATGCAACGCCGAGATGTGCCCGGGCGCTACACCAATCAGGATTTGCTTGTCGCCGGCACCGATGAGCACGGCACGCTCCCGCTGGCCGAGTCCGACTGATGCCACTACCGTCAAGGGTGAGCCAGCACCGAGCTTGTGGCCAACCCCGTTGAAGCGACGCAACAGCCAAAGCATGGCGACCATGAGGCCAATCACCAGTGCCAGAGAGGCGAATACCTGCATCAGGTACTCGCCCGTTAACAGCGTAGAACTGCCACTTGACCGGGCCTCTTGCGCAAGCGCATTACCCGATAACAAGACAGTAACCAGCAACATGCCAATGCGACGCATGACTTAGCCGACCTGCTGCAAGCGTTCTTTAGGGCTGACCACGTCGACCAAGCGCAAACCAAACTGGCCATCAGCAGAGACCACTTCGCCCCGAGCAACCAAGGTGCCGTTGACCATGATGTCCATTGGCTCGGTTACGCTGCGATCAAAGGTAACGACGCTGCCTGGTGTGAGAGAGAGCAGCTCCTTGATCGTCATTTTTTTACGGCCCACTTCGACCGTCATGTGTACCGGGACATCCATCAACATCTCAATGTCGATCTCACCGGCTTTGCCGCTGGGACGATCGGTGAGCTCCGGCGGCGTTGTCGCCTGCGGATCCTGAATATCGTCACTCATAGGTTGTGTCCCTCGAAATCAATAAATTGCATTGCCATTTGTCCGTCGTGGCTGCCATAGCTACCGCGCGCACGATTGCGACCGTCGACCTGAAGCTTGATCTCTTCGGGCGGGTCAATCGGAATCACCATGCCCACCTGCATTGCCAACAGGCTACGTATGGTGGTTTCGAGTCCTGTCAGAACACCCGCCACCTCGACAGGAATATCGGGTACCGCCGCGCGCAGACCACTCTCCCAGGCAGGCGCAGCCACTACGGGCGCCTCTTCTGCCTTGCGGGGCATCAGGTTCGCCGCATAGGGCTCCAGGCCCTCGAATGGAATCAGTAGTCGCAGTTCACTGCGATGCCGCTCACCATTGGTCAGTAGGTAAGTCAGCACCACATAACCGGTCTCGCCCGGCAACAGCGACAGACGGTCGGGCGTGTTATCGACGTACAAGTCGCCAAATTTGAGGGGCAGCCGGTCAATCCAGATCTCGCCCATCACGCGCAGGAATTCCTTGCACAGCCTTTCGCCAATGCGCTGCTCGGACGGCGTGACCTTGCCGCCGAGTCGCGGGGGTTCCATCGCCGCGCCACCGAAGTATTCGTTGACGAGAAAAGACAACAAAGGACCCGGCATGACCATGTGGCTTTCGCCTTCGATCGGGCCGATTGGCGTGGAAATCACGCACACCCGCTCGGGCATCGCCGCTAACAGATCGCGGTTGATGGCATACATCGGGGCGAAGGGTTCGACAATGAACTCCATATCAAAGGCAAACTGGAACACCGACTCGAGCGCCTCAGCATGCCCGCGTAACAGGGATTCCAGCTCTTGCCACTTGGCGAGGGTGACCGCCTCTCCGGCCCCAAAATCGTGGGTCCGGAATTGGCCATCATCGAAGGTGTCACTGGTTTCCGCATGTTCGACCAGCGCGTCAATTTCTTCCTCGGAGAGCAGGGGTTCGTTGTCGTTCTCTTCAGCCACGAGCCTTCGCCTTACTGAATAATGAACGCGGTAAAAAAGACGTCGTGAATACCATTGTCACGGGTGGTACCGAGTACCTCATTCACCGCGTCGATGGATGCCTGTCGCAGGGATTCACGCCCCTCAATAGTCTTTACTTCGTCGTATTGTTGAGAGCTGAAGAGCACGAGCAGGCGATTGCGGATCGCAGGCATGTCGTGCTGCGCCTCGTCGATCACGTCTTTTTCGTAGCTCACGATGTCAACTTCGGCCTGGATGTAGCGCACCGCACCATCGTCGTCGATATTCGCGAGGAGTTTCCCGACAGAGCCGTAAACGTTGTGACGATCCTCTGCAACCTCTTCGGGTTCCTCTGCCTCCGCGCCCTCTTCGGCAGCGACTTCTTCCTTGTCGGACATCATGTCGCCTACGAAGAAGCCAACACCAACGCCGAGACCCAACATCAATGCAGCGACAGCGGCCGCGATGATGATGGTCTTGCCGCCCCCTTTCGCGGGCGGCGCCTCCTCGGCAGCATCTCTTTTCTTGCGTGGGCGCTTGGGTCTTTCTTCAGCCATTTTCCTGTCCTCAATGCGGCACTCGATGGAGCTGCCGCTGGATTCAGGTCGTTCGAAGCAAGCGGCATACCACCGAGATTTTTCTAATGTTTTTCATGGGGTTATGGAAGGAAAGCCGTGCTGCGCCAAAAAAATGACGCAACAGAAGCGTTTCCGCCTGCGGGTATCGTAGACGGGAACGAG
>JAZBOZ010000032.1:0-9026 GCA_036351405.1 Halieaceae bacterium | reverse complement strand
TGCTGGCGATACGAGTACCGGTAACCAGTACTTCTTCAACCATTTCGTCTTCTGCAGCTTCCTGCGCGAAGGCGACACCGGTCAAAGTGGTGCCCAGCGCGGCGGCTACCGCCAAGCTGAGACGTCGCTTATTCAGTGACTTCATTGCAAACCTCAATTGTTCGTTTTGGGTAATGAGCGCTCCACCCTGCTGCTCTCACAGCTGGTGAACTCCCGAGACTACTCAAATGTGAAGGAAATGTGAGGGGGTTTTCATCAAAAAATAGGAAATATTTACGATAAGTGGGTGGAACTTTGCGAAGTCAATGCCTCAGCGGCGTAATTTTTACGGCTTTTCAGAAGCCACTTTAACTGAGCGGCCTCATGAACCGCCCCACCCCTACTTACTTGACACGCTTCACGGTGACCGATCGACCGCCATCCAGCACCGTCATTTCCCAGCCACCCAGCCAGTTTTTCTCAAAGCGAACGCGTCGGTCGCTCGACTGGTGGCGGTAGCGAGTGTTCGAGCGCTGACGCCACACTTGGCCATTGGTGAGCGTAAAGAGGGTGTCACCCGACCAACCCGTAAACGACGCACCGAGCTCAGCTTCGAAAGGCTTGTCATCCAACACGTCGAAGGCCTTGGCCTCAGAAAGCTTTTGATTCACACGGCGCTCGACCTCTGCCTCAATCGCCGCCTCGCTGGCAGCCGCAGGAGCGGCGCTGACCACGACCTCGCCCACCGGTGTAACCACCGGGGCCGAGCCCGGAGCAGGGGCAGGGGCAGGGGCAGGGGCAGAAGATAACTCGCCAACACCATCGCGCAGGGTCTTGCCCTGCCGGTCCAGGCGGCCCGCCATCCACGCCTCAAGCGCAGCGCGCTCGGCGTCGGTCAAGCGATCCACCCCCGTCACGGCTCGCTGTGCGGGCGTCATCTGTCCCAGCGACCGGGCCTCACCCATCGGAGCAGTCGATGAGCCATCGGCTGCCAGCACGGGCGAAGCCGATGCAGCGCCAATTGAGAGGATCAACAGCGCCGACTTTATAGACGGACGCAAATCGCAGCGCCGTCGGCCCAAGCGCGCTGGCATAGGTAGTTGATCAATGCCCATATCCACACCCTCTGCGATGGCATCCGCATCGCACTTTTTTAACGCTACTTATTATTTCCAACGCCGCGCTACTTATTTATCGGTAACGCCGCTTGCTAGCTATCGCCTTTCTATTCGCGCTGTTTTGCCCGCGCTTTGCGATCCGGCTCCCCAGCAGTCCCTAAACCAGCAGGCCCTAAAAAAGTACCCGACAGCGCAGCGTCCCGTCGATCCCGCGTAGCGCCGCCAACGCCACCTCAGAATAGGCAGACTCGACGTCGATCACCACGTAACCGATGTCACCCTGCGTCTGCAGGTACTGGGCGCAAATATTGATCTCGTTGTCGGAGAACACCTGGTTGATGGCGCCCATAATGCCTGGCCGATTGTGGTGTACGTGCAGCAGCCGGTGCTGCCCCTCGTGCTCGGGCAGCGCCACCTCTGGGAAATTCACTGCCGACAAGGTCGTGCCATTGTCGCTGTAGCGCGCCAGTTTTTCCGCCACCTCAAGGCCAATGTTCTCCTGAGCTTCCACGGTGCTGCCCCCAATATGAGGCGTCAGTAGCGCGGTATCGATGCCGCGCAGGGGCGACACGAACTCATCATTGTTGGATCGCGGCTCAACCGGGAACACGTCAATCGCTGCCCCCGCCAATGCGCCACTGCGGAGCGCCTCTGCCAGCGGGTCGATTTCCACCACATTGCCACGTGAAGCATTGATTAGCACGCTGCCGGGCTTCATCGCTGCAATTTGAGCGGCACCCATCATATTGGCGGTGCTCGGCAGCTGCGGCACATGGAGACTCACCACATCAGCACGACCGAGCAACTCCTCGAGCGAGGCCACCTGGCGCGCGTTGCCCAGCGGCAGCTTGGTGACCACGTCGTAGAACTCGACCGTCATTCCGAGCCCCTCGGCGATCACGCCCAACTGCATCCCAATATTGCCATAACCGACAATTCCCAGCGTTTTACCCCTGACTTCGAAGGAGTTCGCTGCAGATTTAAGCCATTCACCGCGATGTGCAGCGGCGTTTTTCTGTGGAATACCGCGCAGTAAAAGAATCGCCTCAGCGATCACCAGCTCGGCCACCGAGCGGGTATTGGAGTAGGGGGCGTTGAAGACGGGAATACCGCGACGGCCAGCGGCCTCAAGGTCTACCTGGTTGGTACCAATGCAAAAACAACCGACAGCCACCAGCTTCTTGGCTGCGGCAAACACCTCCTCGGTGAGCTGGCTGCGCGAACGGATGCCCACGAAGTGCGCGTCGGCGATCTCTGCCAAAAGATCATCACCAGTCAGCGCGCCGGCATGACGAACGACATTTCGATAACCCGCGGCCTCCAGAGCACTCACTGCCGATGGGTGAATGCCTTCCAGTAGCAGGAATTTGATCTTGTCTTTGTCGAGAGACGTCGCGCTCATTGATACCCCCATGCGATAACCGTCATCGATGCGATGCTAGCCCCTCCGGGGCGGGCGGCGATGGTACCATGGCCCCGCCTAAGCTCTGCTGCTATTAACACTTGCCGGAAGCCTCGACCATGACTGCGCCATCCGCTGCCGCTCTCGACGCCCTCACCGAACTGCTCGGCAGCAAACGCTTGCTGACCGACAGCGATGCGCTGACCCACTACGGGCGGGACTGGACACGCTTTGTGGCACCGGCACCGACCGCTGTAGCACTGCCCGAGACCGTCGATGAAGTGCAAGCGATCGTGCGTCTGGCACGGCATCACGGCTTTGCGCTGGTGCCGTCGGGCGGCCGAACCGGCTTGAGCGGCGGCGCCACCGCGGCCCACGGTGAAGTCGTGCTGTCTCTGGAAAGGATGAATAGGATCCTCGAGGTCAACCGCACGGATCGCAGCATCACCGTCGAAGCCGGCGTGGTAACCGAGGTGCTGCAGCAAGCAGCCAGCGATGTCGGATTGCACTATCCGGTGGACTTCGCCTCCGCAGGTTCCAGTCAAATTGGCGGCAATATCGCGACAAATGCCGGCGGAATCCAAGTCATTCGCTACGGCATGACGCGAGACTGGGTGCGCGGCCTGAAGGTCGTCACCGGCACCGGAGACGTACTCGAGCTCAACCGGGGCTTGATCAAAAACAATACGGGGTTGGACTTGCGCCACCTGTTTGCGGGCTCAGAGGGAATCCTCGGTGTCATTGTCGAAGCGACGCTGGGACTCACCACGCCACCGGCTGATCCCAGAGTGATCGTGCTCGGCGTCCCCGATCTCGAAGCCATCATGTCGGTCTTGGAGGCTTTTCAGTCTCGCCTGGATCTGCTGGCCTACGAGTTTTTCAGTGAGCTGGCACTGCAGAAAGTTGTGGAGCACCAGGGGCTGCAACGTCCCTTCACCACCGAAACACCCTATTACGCGCTGCTGGAGTTTGAGTACGCAGGCGAGGCGACCGAAATGGCGATCGCCGAAGCGCTTGAGCCGCTCATGGAAGCTGGCAGCGTCGTGGATGCGGTGCTCAGCCAAAGCGTGGCGCAGTCACAGTCCCTATGGCGCCTGCGGGAGGACATCTCGGAGACGATTTCACGCTGGACCCCCTACAAAAACGACATTGCCACCACGATCTCGCGGGTACCGGGCTTTCTGGCCGCCGTAGATAAGGTGGTCGCTGACAACTATCCCGATCTTGAAGTGGTATGGTTTGGCCACATCGGCGATGGCAACCTGCATCTGAATATTTTACGCCCCGAGTCACTATCGATCGAGGCCTTCGAGGCTCGCTGCAAGCAGGTATCCACCGCGATATTTGACGTGATCGCCTCGATGGGCGGCAGCATCTCTGCTGAACATGGGGTTGGACTACTGAAAAAAGAATTCCTGCCTTACAGCCGCAGCAGTACCGAAATCGCGCTGATGCGCGGCATCAAGGCCGTGTTTGACCCCGACAACATCATGAATCCAGGCAAAGTCTTCGACCCGGAGTAGTCGCCATGAACCAGCAGCAACTGAAAGAGCAAGTCGCCGCCGCCGCAATCGAGCGAGTCGCCGCCCTAGACAGCGATAACATCGTGCTGGGTGTTGGTACCGGCAGTACCGCCGACTGCTTTATCGAGCAATTGGGCGCGCTACGTGCCCGCATCGATACCACGGTTGCCAGCTCCGAACGAACCGCCAATGCGCTCAAGGCCAAAGGCATTCCGGTCTCCGAACTCAACGCAGTCGGCGAGGTTGACGTGTACGTCGATGGTGCCGATGAAGCCAACCAGCATCTGCAACTGATCAAAGGCGGCGGCGCGGCACTCACCCGAGAAAAAATCGTTGCTGCCGCGGCCAAATCTTTCATCTGCATCGCCGATGAATCCAAGCTGGTGCACACCCTTGGCGCTTTTCCATTGCCCATCGAGGTCATCCCCATGGCGCGCAGTTTGGTGGCCCGCAGCCTGACCCATTTGGGCGGCGAGCCCGTCTGGCGCGAGGGCGTTGTTACCGACAACGGCAACTGGATTCTCGACGTCCACGGGCTGGAGATTACCCAGCCTTTGGCTTTTGAAGCTGAGCTCAACGGCATCGTCGGCATTGTTTGCAACGGTTTGTTCGCCCTGCGACCGGCTGATGTTCTGCTGCTGGGCACTGCGGACGGCGTGAGAACGCTCACCCGGGATTAATCAAAATTTTTTGATAAAGGGCGCGAGCGCTGCTAGTCTCCGCGCCATGACATCACTCAACCCCTTAACGACACTCGAGTTTTCATCGGGCGCCGACGCTGCAACGGACCTCGCGGGGCTGTTTAAAGCGCTTGGGGACGCATTGCGCCTCGATATTTTGCGGGTCATGCGGGGTGACTCTTTCAGCGTCTCCGAGTTGTGTGATGTATTCGAATTGCGACAGAGCGCGCTGAGTCACCACCTGAAAGTCCTGGTCAACGCGGACTGGCTAACCCGTCGACGTGAAGGCACGGCAATCTACTATCGGCGACAGTTGCCCACCGGCCCGGAGGCGACGCTGCGCGAACAGATCATCAACGCGATTGACGACCAGCCGCTATCGGCTGAACACCGTGAAAAACTTGACGCTATTCAACGGAGCCGCGAGCAAAACTCATTGGCGTTCTTCCGTGACAACGTGGCGCGATTTCGCGAGCAGCAAGAGCTGATCGCCAGCTGGGACGATTACAGCGCGGCTTCGCTGCATATTCTCGATACCGCTCAACTTGCCGCCGATGCAAAGCTGTTGGAGATTGGCCCGGGTGATGGTCGGCTGCTGCCCCAACTTGCCACCCGCTGCAGCCGCGTGATCGCGCTCGACAACTCGCCAGCCATGCTGGAGAGCGCCCGCGCCAATGTGGGTGAACGCGTGACTGATAGTGGCGGCAAATTGGTCGGCGCGCGTGGAAACGGGAGCGGGCCCACAGGCACGCACATTAGCTACGTACTCGGCGATACACAAAAGGCCCTGAACGAGGGCATCGCGGCCGACGGCATCGTGATGAACATGGTGCTGCATCACACGCCAAATCCCAAACAGGTATTGGCGGAAGCGGCACAGCTGCTGCGCCCTGAGGGCGTATTGGTGATCAGCGAATTATGTGCCCATGACCAGGGCTGGGCGCGGGATCACTGCGGCGACCTCTGGCTCGGCTTTGAGGCGGACGAGCTCGCCGGCTGGGCAGAAGACGCCGGGCTCACCCACCGTGCGCGATTATTCATCGCACAGCGCAATGGATTTCAGATACAGGTCCAACTATTCCAGCGGGCCTCAGCAAACAAAGGAAGCGAAGCATGAGTGAGTACACACTCTTTACCTCGGAATCGGTATCCGAAGGTCATCCCGACAAAATGGCGGACCAGATTTCAGACGCCATCCTCGACAACCTGATCAAGCAAGATCCCAACGCCCGCGTGGCCGTGGAAACGCTGGTCAAAACCGGCATGGTGGTGATCGCAGGCGAGGTAACGACTAACGCCTATGCCGACCTCGAAGATATCGTTCGGCAAGTCGTCGCGGATATCGGCTACACCAGTTCGGATGTCGGTTTCGACGGCGCTTCTTGCGCGGTGCTCAACGCGATTGGCAAGCAGTCTGGCGATATCGCGATGGGCGTCGATGAAAGCGAAGACAAGGAGCAGGGGGCCGGTGACCAGGGTCTCATGTTCGGCTACGCCAGCGATGAGACCCCCGTATTGATGCCCGCACCGATTTACTACGCCCATCGACTGGTAGAGAAACAAGCCGAGCTGCGCAAATCCGGCGCACTGCCTTGGCTCCGTCCGGATGCGAAGAGCCAGGTGACGCTCGGCTACGACGCTCACGGCAAGCCCTGCAAGGTCGACGCGGTTGTTCTGTCGACCCAGCACGATCCCGATATCTCCCAGAGCGACATCCACGCGCAAGTGATGGAGCACATTATCAAGCCGGTGCTGCCCGCTGAGTGGCTGCACGGCGAAACCCGTTATCACATCAACCCCACCGGGCACTTTGTGATCGGAGGGCCTGTCGGCGACTGTGGTCTTACCGGCCGCAAGATCATCGTCGACAGTTACGGCGGCATGGCCCGTCACGGCGGTGGTGCTTTCTCGGGTAAGGACCCGTCCAAAGTGGATCGCTCCGCGGCTTATGCGGCGCGTTATGTTGCCAAGAACGTTGTTGCGGCAGGCCTGGCGGCACGCTGTGAAATTCAGGTGTCCTACGCCATCGGCGTCGCAGAGCCCACGTCGATCTCTATCAACACCTTCAACACCGAGCAAATCGACAACGACAAAATCGTTGCGCTGATTCGCGAGCACTTTGATCTACGGCCCAAAGGCATCATCGAGATGCTCGACCTCAAGCGTCCAATTTATCGACCGACCGCCAGCTACGGACATTTCGGTCGCGAGGACCAAAACTTCCCCTGGGAAAAAACCGACAAGGCCGACGCCCTGCGCGCTGCCGCCCAATCCTGAAATTTGCCAATCTGAGAGGACCGGCCCATGAATACAGCTGTCGACCTGAACACCTTCACCGACTACAAAGTCGCCGACATTAACCTTGCCGAATGGGGACGCCGCGAGCTGGAAATCGCCGAGAGCGAGATGCCAGCGCTGATGGCGCTGCGCGCCCACTACGCCGCTGAGAAACCACTCGCAGGCGCAAAAATTCTCGGCTGCATCCATATGACCATTCAAACCGGCGTACTCATCGAGACGCTGGTGGAGCTGGGCGCTGAAGTGCGCTGGTCATCGTGCAATATTTTCTCCACGCAGGATCACGCTGCTGCCGCTATCGCCGCAGCCGGCATCCCCGTGTTTGCCTGGAAAGGCGAGACCGAAGAAGAGTACGAGTGGTGCATCGAGCAAACCATCCTCAAAGACGGCGAACCCTGGGATGCCAACATGGTGCTCGATGACGGCGGCGACCTGACGGCCATGCTGCACCAACAGTACCCACAGATGCTCGACCGTATTCACGGCATCACCGAGGAAACCACCACAGGTGTGCATCGCCTCTATGAAATGCTGGCGAAGGGTGAGCTCAAGGTACCAGCAATCAACGTCAACGATGCGGTCACCAAGTCCAAGAACGACAACAAGTACGGCTGCCGCCACAGCCTCAACGATGCCATCAAGCGCGGTCTCGACCACCTGCTCGCCGGCAAGCGCGCGCTGGTGATCGGCTACGGGGACGTGGGTAAGGGTTCTGCACAATCACTGCGTCAGGAAGGCATGATTGTTCGCGTCACCGAGGCGGATCCGATCTGTGCGATGCAGGCGTGTATGGACGGCTTCGAGGTTGTTTCGCCCTACATTGACGGCGTCGACACCGGCGACGACAGCTGCATCAACAAGCCGCTGCTTGAGATGACTGACATGTTGGTCACCACCACCGGTAACGTTAATGTCTGCAACAGCCGCATGCTGAACGCCCTCAAGTCAGGTGCGGTCGTTTGCAACATCGGTCACTTTGATAACGAGATCGACACCGCCTATATGCGCAAGCATTGGGAGTGGGAGGAGATCAAGCCGCAGGTACACAAGATCTATCGCGACCGAGCGAGCAACAATCACTTGTTGCTGCTGTCAGAAGGCCGTCTGGTCAACCTCGGCAACGCAACCGGCCACCCCTCCCGCATCATGGATGGCTCTTTCGCCAACCAGGTGCTGGCGCAGATGCACGTTTTCAACAAGAAGTTCGCCGACTTGCCCGCCGACGAAAAAGCCGCCGCGGTAACGGTGGAAGTCCTACCCAAAAAACTCGACGAGCAAGTCGCTGCATTTATGGTGCAGGGCTTCGGTGGCGTGATCACTCGTCTGACCGAGGAACAGGCCAAGTACATTGGCGTCAGCGTTGACGGTCCGTTCAAGACCGATAGCTACAAGTACTGAGGAAGTCGTGTATGGCCGCTAGCAGCCCCATCAGTCTGGAGTTTTTCCCGCCGAAAACTGACGCAGGACGGGAAAAGCTACTGGAGCAAACCCTGCCAGCACTCGAAGTGCTGGCACCCGAGTACTGCTCGGTGACCTATGGGGCAGGCGGCTCGACGCGCAATACCACGGTAGGCACTGTGGAAGCGATTCAGGCGGCGGGGCACGCGGTTGCCCCGCACCTGAGCTTCGGTGCAGACGACGAAGATGCGGTACTCAGCCTCATCGAGCAATACCGGGACGCCGGCGTCGACCGGTTGGTGGCGCTGCGCGGCGATCTCCCGTCGGGCATGGGGGGAGGCGGCCAGCTGGTGCATGCCAATGAGTTGGTCGCCTTCATCCGTCAGCACACCGGCGATCATTTCCATATTGCCGTTGCTGCGTACCCGGAGATTCACCCGCAAGCGAAGAGCTATGACTGGGATATTCACTATCTGAAGCAGAAGCTCGATGCCGGCGCGGACGCCGCGGTGACGCAGTTCTTCTTTAATGTCGAAGCCTACTTCTACTTCCTCGATCGCTGTGCCGATGCGGGCATTACGCAGCCGATTCATCCCGGCATCATGCCGATCATCAACTTCACCAACCT
>JAZBOZ010000031.1:0-3866 GCA_036351405.1 Halieaceae bacterium | reverse complement strand
GTGCCGTCAAGCGTGCCCCAAAGGCGGTTGGAGTTCGCCGGATCACCGTGGCAGTTCATGCAGACTTCAGAAAGTCGAACCGGTCGGAAGTAACGGATGGCATTGTTGTCATCGTCGATAATGACGTGTTCTGCTGCCTCGGGGTTGCTTTTGAAGTAGGCGAGCGCCTCAGCCTCGATGGCATCGGGCTCGTTGTTTTTATTCCGCGCGCCCTGGCGAGGTGTGCGAAATTCGAAGCCCCCTTCTTGCGCCTTGGCTTTGGCAGATTCCCAGGCGGCGACCACCGGGACTGCTGCCAGAATCTTGTCTTTGCGCAGCTCTGCGTTGGGCTCTGTCTGTTGAATCTCGCGCAGTGCTTCCGTCGAGAACAACCCCAGATCCCATTTGATCGTCATGTTTTCTCGAACGGACTCCGCCATGAGGATCAGATTTCTGGCTGCACGGACTTCAGCGTCGCGAATGGCACGCTGTTCATTGAACACGTACATCGTGAACATGGTGACCACGATCGCGATGATCATGATGACCATCCACATTCGGAAACTGAAACGCTTAATCAGTTCAGTCATTGTTACCGCCCCCAGGGTTGCCCCACTTTTTTGTTTATTTTGCTGTTCTTTTGTCTGAGTCTACGCCTAATGCTTAGATTGTGAATATTTTTTTTAACACCAATAAAAATAGGGGTTTTCAAGTGGAATATCGAAAGATGGGCCGTTCGGGGCTCAAGCTTTCCGCGCTGTCCTTCGGCTCTTGGGTGACCTTTGGCCGTCAGGTGGATAGCGGTCTTGCGGAGCGGATGTTTGGTACCTGCCTCGATGCCGGGGTTAACTTTTTTGACAACGCTGAAGGCTATGAAGCCGGTGCATCCGAAGAGGTGATGGGGCGGGCTTTGAAGGCTTTGGCGCGGCCGCGGGACAGCTATTGCGTTTCCAGCAAAGTGTTTTTCGGTGGCTGTGAAAATCCCACTCCTACCCAGCGGGGATTGAGTCGCAAGCATGTGACCGAGGCTTGTCACGATGCTTTACGCCGCTTGCAGGTGGATTATCTCGATCTGTATTTTTGTCACCGTCCCGACCCCGATACACCGGTCGATGAAACCGTTTGGACAATGCATAACCTGATCATCCAGGGCAAAGTCCTTTACTGGGGAACCTCGGAATGGCCGATAGAGAAAATCATTGAGGCCTGCGAGTTTGCGCAGCAGAACCATTTGATCCCGCCGTCCATGGAACAGCCTCAGTACAATTTGCTGGCGCGCCATCGAGTGGAACAGGAGTATCTGCCGGCTTTCGAGCAGTTTGGACTAGGAGCTACGACATGGTCGCCGTTGGCATCCGGCGTGCTGAGTGGCAAGTATCAGCAGGGCGTGCCGGACGACTCCCGCCTGTCGCTGCCCGGCTACGAATGGTTGCGGGATCTCCTGCTTGAAGGGGAGGGTGCCACAAGCCGTCTTGAGCGTGTCGCGCGACTGGTTCCCCTGGCCGAGTCTGTGGGGATCACCCTGTCTCAGTTGGCAATTGCCTGGTGTCTGCGCAATCCCCACGTGTCTACCGTGATACTCGGCGCTTCTCGCGTTGATCAGCTGGAAGAAAATTTGCGTGCGATCGATGCTGTTTCCGCTATAAACGACGATATTACACGCGAAATCGACCAAGTTACCGCGTAATTGCCGCGCACTACCTCTCCGGATTACGACGACAGGGGTCAACGACACGATCAAATGACGGCGCTCTTGTGGAGCTATGCACCGGTTTTGGGCACAGTGATGGCCTGTTTTTGACCCTACTGGCCGGCAATGCAATTACAGCAACTGAGAATGGGTAACGGCGTTCTTCACTTCCCCGAGGGGGAAGTGCAAGGTGATTTCGTAACCATTGGCGACGAGCGCTTCTATCAGATCGCGAACTACGATCTGATGCCCGATTTCTTCATGACCATTGTCAGTGATGTGGATCACTGGATGTTCCTATCCAGCAACGGATCGCTGACCGCAGGTCGCCGGGACCGTGACAACGCGTTGTTCCCTTACTACACCGACGACAAAATTCACGACTACCACGGGCTCACCGGCAGCAAGACCGTCGTGCAGTGTTTACGTGATGACGGTATCTGGCTATGGGAGCCCTTCTCCAAACATTTGACCGGGCAATACCAAACCCAGCGCAATATCTATAAAAGTGTCTTGGGCAACAAAGTCATTTTCGAGGAGCTGAATGTCGACCTCGGCCTGTGTTTTCGCTACGGCTGGTCCAACAGTGATCGTTTTGGATTCGTCAAACATTCAGCACTCTCTGCTGTAGGCGAGCAGGCAGTCAACGTGCGCCTCCTCGATGGCCTGCGCAATATTTTGCCCAGTGAGATCGAGTGCGAATTTCAAAATGCCTATAGCAACCTGCTTGATGGCTACAAAAAGCACGAACTCATGCCCGAGTCACAACTGGGACTATTCATGCTCAGCGCGATCCCTATTGATCGGGCAGAGCCCAGCGAATCACTGCGTGCGACCACGGTTTGGTCTCAGGGAATCGAGCCTGAGGCAGTGCTGTTGAGTGACCATCAGCTTGAGGCCTTCTGTCGGGGCCGGCCAGTTGCAACCGAGTGGGATGTGAAGGGCGGCCGGGGGGCTTACTACGTCATCGCCGAGCTATCGCTGGCTCCTGAAGTAAGCCGAGACTGGATGATCGTGGCGGAAGTCAATCAGACCTCGCTGGATGTCAGTAACCTGAGGGGTTGGTTGGCAGCTAATCAGGATGCGCTGGCTGAGGTGCGAGCGGATGTTGACCGAGGTTCTGCCCACCTGAAGCACTTGGTGGCCAGTGCCGATGGACTGCAACTGTCGGATCAGGAGCTCACTTCGGCGCGTCATTTCTCGAACACCTTATTCAACATCATGCGCGGTGGTATCTATCTCGACGGATACCGAATCGAAGCTGAAGACTTCAAGCAGTTCGTGCGGCTCACCAATCGGCCGTTGTATGACAGCCATAAGCCGCTGCTGGATACAGTGCTGGGTTCGGTGACCAGTGATCAGTTACTGACAATCTGTGGTGAGTCGGGTAGCCCGGATCTGAAGCGGATCTGCTTTGAGTATCTGCCGCTGACGTTCAGTCGGCGACACGGCGATCCGAGCCGCCCCTGGAACTTATTCTCCATTGTCACGCGCCATGAAGATGGATCGCCCATCTCGGATTATCAGGGTAACTGGCGGGATATCTTCCAAAATTGGGAGGCGCTTTGTCACTCGTTCCCCGGCTACATCGAGCACATCATCTGCAAGTTTTTGAATGCGTCGACCGCGGATGGTTACAACCCCTATCGCATTACAAAAGCCGGCATCGACTGGGAGCGTCCTGATCCGGATGACCCATGGGCCTACATCGGCTATTGGGGCGACCATCAGATTATTTACCTACAAAAGCTGGTCGAACTGTCGGCGCAATATCACCCCGAGCGGTTGGGTGCGCTGTTGACTGACGATATCTTTGCCTACGCCAACGTGCCTTATCGTATTCGCGCGTATTCGGACATCGTTATCGATCCCAAAAATACGATCGACTTCGATCACAAGCTCGACAAGCGCATCGAAGAGCGCGTCGACCAGATGGGTGCGGATGGGCGACTGGTTCAATCCACTCATGGCGGTGTGTACACCGTCAACATGACTGAGAAGGTACTGGTCACCAGTCTGGTGAAGTTGAGCAATCTGGTTCCCGAGGCGGGCATTTGGCTCAACACCCAGCGTCCCGAGTGGAATGACGCAAACAATGCGCTGGTGGGCAATGGCGTATCTGTCGTGACGCTCTGCTACCTGCGGCGCTTCCTCGCGTTTTGGGTGCAGCAATGGCGGCAGCAGCCGGACGTTGATG
>JAZBOZ010000030.1:0-16518 GCA_036351405.1 Halieaceae bacterium | reverse complement strand
TCGCCTGTGCCGGTTTGATTCGACTGGAGATGGGTGATCGCATCGCCGCGACGATACCGCCCGAGGTGTCGCTGCCCGCCGGTGGTCAGGGTGCCGTTGGCGTCGAGTATCGCGCAGACGATAGTCGGGTGGCCGAGCTGCTCGCTCCGCTCAATCATGACCTGACCGCGCGCTGTGTGCGCGCTGAGCGCGCCTGCGTCAAACGGCTCGACGGGGGCTGTGACGTGCCCATCGCCAGTTATGCTGAACTTCGTGACGGTAACATCTGGTTGCGAGCGCTAGTCGGTGCGACTGATGGCAGTGAGTTGCTGCTGAGCGAGCAGGTCGGAACGGATCCCGAGGTGGTCGGCATCGCCGCTGCTGAAGAACTCCTGTCCCAGGGGGCAGACGCCCTATTGGCTGCAGCGCGGGCATGAGGCCGACGATCATCCTCACGCGTCCCGCAGCAGACAGTACGCGGCTGTCGCGTCGTCTTGCAGCGCATAAATTTCGCACTTGGCAACAACCGCTGCTGGAGATCTGTGCGCTCGATGATAGCGAACGCACCCAGCTGCCGGCGCTCAGCGCCCGAGATATTGTGATCTATGTCAGTGCCAACGCGGTCATTCACGGCTTGGAGAGTATGCTTGCAGCCGCCAGCGAGCGCCCGATCAGTATGGCTGTCGGCAGGCGTACTGCAGCAACGCTGCGCAGCGGTGGTGTGGAGCCGGTTGTGCCGGCACGAGAGGACTCGGAGGGTTTGCTGGCCCTGCCGCAGTTGCAGGTTGTAGCCAAGCGACGCGTCGTGTTGGTGAAGGGTCCTGGTGGCCGTGAGTTGATCGCCGATACGCTGCGTGAGCGTGGCGCCGAGGTGATCGAGTTCAACTGCTACCGACGTCACTACATCCCGCTGGAGCGGCAAGTGATTGCCTCCCAAATCGCGCCGCTGAAGCCGTTGGTATGGGTGGCCGGCAGCGGTGGAGTGGTAGAGCATCTGGGAAGGCAGCTTGCGCAAAACGGTTTCCCTGAGCTACAAGCTCAGGCACTGATAGTGCCATCGGTGCGGGTGGCACTGATGGCATCGAAACACGGCTGGTTGCATGTGCTGACGGCCGATGATGCCAGCGACACCTCGGTAGTGTCGCTGCTTGATCGTACCTATCCATAAAAGTCCGGGAGGATAGAGTCGCCTCATGAGTGAACAAGACGACAACCCAAAAGAGCCGGTCCCGGAAGCGACTGAGTCGACCTCAGAACTCGCGCCGCCACCTGCTGTGGCGAGCCGGCAGTCCAGCGCCGATGATGCGGAGCCAGTGAAGTCCGAGACGACCGTTGCGGCCAAATCCAGTGATGGACTGGCACGCGGCCTGGCGCTGCTGCTGTGGTTGCTGCTGATTGCAGCAGCAGCGGGTGCCTGGTACCGGTTATGGCCTTTGCTACTGGAGCGTGAGGCGCGACTCAACAGCATCGAGAGTCAGATGCGCACGGTTGACGGTGAAGCGCGCGAGCTGATTGAACAGCAGTCCGGCAAAGTTGAACAGCGCCTGCGCGCGCTGGAGCAGCAAGTAATGGCCGAGACCGCGGCCCAGCGCACGGGACTCAGCGCCATAGAGCGCTCGCTCGACGACGACTTGCGTCGCTTTGATGAGCGTTTCCTTCGCCTGGAGGAGCGCTTGAGTCGCTTGACGGCCACCGACCGCCGAGCTTGGTTGTTACAGGAAGCGCTCTTCATGGTGCGTCTGGCAGGGCAGCGTTTGGCTGCGGCCCAGGATACCGATTCGGCCCAAGCACTATTGCGCACAGCGGATGACTTATTGCGAGAGGCTGAGGATCCGCTGTTGGATGCCGCACGACGCGCACTGGCGGTTGATCTCGCGGCACTGCGTAGTGCGGAGATGCCCGATACCGTGGGGATCGATGCGCGACTTGAAGCGTTGATTACGGAGAGTGATCAGCTGCAGGTGGTCGAAGAAGAAGCCGATGAGCCCGAGGCCATCCAGGGCGATTGGCTCGCGCAGGCCAAGGCGGGCTGGCGCGCAGCCCTGGCCAAGCTGTCGGATTATCTGATTATTCGGCAGCGAGCGACCGATGTGGCTTCGCTGCTGACTCCGGAGTGGCAGGTATTGGCGCGGCAAAATTTGCGAATGCTGTTCGAGCAAGCGCAAATCGCTCTGCTCTCGGGCAACGAGCGTTTGTACCAGCGGGCACTGACTCGCGCCCGCCGATTCGCAGTGCTGTTTGCTGAAGCAGACCCTACGCGGGTTGACGCCATTATGTCGGAAATCGATGCGCTCAGCGTTGAGGTGGTGGCGCCTGAGCTACCTGATCTGCTCGATACGCGCCGGGCACTGGCTGACGCAGCCCGACAATTGGGCGGCGGGGGAGAGGGCTGACCATGCGCCGCGTCTTACTGGTCGTTGTTCTCGGATTATTGTTGGGCGCCGGGCTGATGGCGCTCATCGAGCGAGACCCTGGTCTCGTCGTCATTAGCTACGGCGATACTACCGTCGAGACCAGCGTGTGGCTGGCCCTGGTGCTGTGGTTACTGGTCTGGGGGTTACTGGCGTTCTCGCTGCGTTTGCTGCGAGGCGCTTGGACACTGCGCGGGTCGGTCTCGGGCTGGCTGGGCGGACGCAAGGCGCGCAATGCATCAGCGCTGACCAACCGCGGCTTGATCAGCTTCATCGAGGGCAATTGGTCACGTTCACGTCGACAGCTGCTCCGTGCCGCGCGCTACAGCAAAGCGCCTTTGCTCAATTACCTCATGGCGGCCCGAGCGAGTTTCCGTCTTGGGGACAACGAGAGCATGCAGCGCTACTTGGGGGAGGCTGAGCGCGTTGAGTCTGATGCGCGGATTGCCTTGGAGCTCACTCAGGCGGAGTTGCAGCTCAATGCCGGCCACAACGAACAAGCGCTGGCCACCCTGGTACGTGCTCGTGATAACGCGAGTCGGCATCCTTATGTGCTGGAGTTGCTGGCGACCGCGCACGCGCGTCTTGAGGATTGGTCCGCTCTGCAAGCCTTACTTCCCGAGCTGCGCAAGGCGGCGGTGCTTGAAGAGACGCGGATGCGCGATCTCGAGCTGTCGACCTGGCGAGGTCTGCTGCGCGCCCATTGCCGTAATGATGAGGATCCGGTCGATGAGGTGACACGTCTTTGGGCGAAGATTCCCCGAGCGCTCGCGCAGGAGTCACCGATGCTGCGGGAGTGCTATGTCGATTGCCTGATCCAGCACCAGGGGTGGGAAAAAGCGCAGCGATTTATTGTTAATGCCGTCGAGCGGGAGTGGGACAGCGGGTTGGCCTCGAGGCTTGGGCAGTTCCCCGTCAATCATCCGCAAAAGTTATTGAAGGCTGTGCGCCGATGGTTGGAGAGTCATCCTTCCGATGCCCGCCTGTTACTGGTCGCTGCGCGGGTAGCGTTGCAGGCCGGCGAGAAGCCGGCGGCAATCGAGTGGCTGGAGACAGCTCTGGCCCGGCAGCCGGACCCGGTCGTCTGTCTGGAGTTGGCGCGCTTGCGGGAAGCTGATGGCGAGGTCAAGGCCGCCCGTCGCCTCACCCAGCAGGCGGCCGAACTGGCGGTAGGCCCACTGCCAATTTTGGTGCAGCCCGAGGGGAGTTGAGTCGGGTCAACGTGCTCTGCCCGGCAAGGTGATACCCAAGTCATCCCACAGGACATCGACCCGCGCTTTTACGGTGTCATCCATTTGGATGGCGGTGCCCCACTCCCGGTCGGTCTCCCCGGGCCATTTGTTGGTGGCATCCATTCCCACCTTTGATCCCAATCCGGCGACCGGTGATGCAAAGTCCAGGTAGTCGATCGGCGTATTATCGATAAACACGCAGTCCCGGCGGGGGTCCATCCGGGTTGTCATGGCCCAGATAACGTCTTCCCAAGAGCGCACGTCGACGTCTTCATCGGTCACGATGATGAATTTGGTGTACATGAACTGCCGCAGGTAAGACCAGATGCCCAGCATCACGCGCTTGGCGTGACCCGGGTATTCCTTGCGCATACTGACCACGGCCATGCGATAGGAACAGCCCTCTGGCGGCAGGTAAAAGTCGACGATCTCGGGGAACTGTTTTTGCAGCAGAGGCACGAAGACCTCGTTCAGTGCCACCCCGAGAATGGCGGGTTCGTCGGGTGGACGCCCCGTATAGGTACTGTGATAAATCGGGTTTTTGCGGGTCGTTATCGCTTCAACGGTGAATACGGGGAAGCGTTCAACTTCGTTGTAGTAACCCGTGTGGTCACCGAACGGGCCCTCGTCAGCCATCTCTTCTGGGTCGATATAGCCTTCCAACACAATTTCCGCATGAGCCGGTACGCGGAGCTCATTATTGCGGCAGGCGTCGGTCAGACACTCCGCAAGATCGGTTTTGCCGCCTCGCAAAAGGCCAGCAAACGCATACTCAGAGAGCGAATCAGGGACTGGTGTGACGGCGCCCAGTGTGGTGGCTGGGTCTGCACCGAGCGCAATGGCGACCGGGTAGGGCTCACCCGGTCGTTTTTGCTGCCAGTCGCGAAAGTCGAGGGCGCCGCCCCGGTGCGATAGCCAGCGCATGATCAGCTTATTACGGCCAATCAGTTGCATGCGATAGATGCCAAGATTCATGCGCGGCTTTTCCGGCCCGCGGGTAACGACCAGTGGCCAGGTCATCAGCGGCCCGACGTCACCGGGCCAACAGGTTTGGATGGGGAGGCGTCCGAGATCGACATCATCGCCGCGATAAACCACTTCCTGGCAGGGCGGGCGGCTGACAACGCGGGGGCCCATATTCAGCACTTTTTTGAGCAGCGGTGCTTTGTCGATGAGATCCCGCATGCCTTTGGGCGGATCCGGTTGGCGGAGGTAGGCGAGTAGCTCGCCGATTTCCCGCAGTGCTGCGGTTGAGTCTGCGCCCATACCCAGGGCGACACGTTGCTCGGTACCAAACAGGTTGGCCAGTACCGGCATGTCATAGCCCTTGGGGTTTTCAAACAGCAATGCAGGGCCGCCCCCGCGGAGTGTGCGATCCGCGATTTCGGTCATCTCAAGCTTGGGGTCAACTTCAGCACTGATACGAACAAGATCGCCGCTGGCCTCAAGCTCGGCAATAAAATCGCGTAGGTCTGTGAAACGTGCGGCCATGACCAGGTCCTTGTGCTGTGCAGACGAAAAGGGCGCCCGAAGGCGCCCCGATTCTAACCAACCTGCGTTCTAACCCAACGCCAGTAGCGTCAGATTATTTGCGCTTCATGCTCTTGAAGAATTCGTCATTGGACTTGGTGTCCTTGAGCTTGTCGAGCAGGAACTCAATCGCGGGCAGGTCTTCCATGCCGTGCAGCAGTTTGCGCAGGATCCACATGCGTTGCAGCTCTTCATCGCCGGTCAGCAGCTCTTCACGACGGGTTCCTGAGCGGCGGATGTTGATTGCCGGGTAGACCCGCTTCTCCGCAATCTTGCGGTCGAGGTGCAGCTCCATATTGCCGGTGCCCTTGAACTCTTCGTAGATCACTTCGTCCATCTTGGAGCCGGTGTCGATGAGTGCGGTGGCGATAATCGAGAGGCTACCCCCCTCCTCGATATTACGCGCCGCACCGAAGAATCGCTTGGGCCGCTCGAGGGCGTGCGCATCGACACCACCCGTCAGTACCTTGCCTGAACTCGGGACGACGGTGTTGTAGGCCCGCGCGAGACGGGTGATGGAGTCGAGCAGGATGACGACATCACGCTTGTGCTCGACCAGTCGCTTGGCTTTTTCGATGACCATGTCGGCAACCTGCACGTGGCGTGCTGGCGGCTCGTCGAAGGTCGATGCAACGACTTCGGCGCCACGGGCGCCGACCGACCGCTGCATCTCGGTCACTTCTTCCGGGCGTTCATCGATCAGCAGGACGATGATGTAGCACTCGGGGTTATTGGACATGATCGCCTGAGCGATGTTCTGCATCATGATGGTCTTACCCGCTTTCGGCGGGGCAACCAGCAGGCCGCGCTGGCCTTTGCCAATCGGTGCGCACAGATCGATGATGCGGCCGGTCAGATCTTCGGTCGAACCATTGCCTTTCTCCAGCGTCAGTCGCTCGTTGGGGAACAGTGGCGTCAGGTTTTCGAAAAGGATCTTGTTCTTGGCGCTTTCGGGTGATTCAAAATTGACGTCCTTAACCTTGAGCAGCGCGAAGTAGCGCTCAGAGTCTTTGGGCGGTCGAATCATGCCGGTGATGGTGTCACCGGTGCGCAGGTTAAAGCGGCGGATTTGGCTGGGGCTGACGTAGATATCGTCAGGGCCGGCCAGGTATGAGCTGTCGGCAGAGCGGAGGAAGCCAAAGCCATCCTGCAGAATCTCGAGCACGCCATCGCCCCAGATATCTTCGCCGCTCTTGGCGTGTCGCTTCAGTAGCGCAAAGATAATGTCCTGCTTGCGCGAGCGCGCCATGTTCTCGAGGCCCATCTCTCGCGCCATGTCGATCAGTTCCTGAGTCGACTTGGTTTTGAGATCGGTGAGACTCATCGGGTTGGCGCTGGGCGTATTGGGATCGCGCTTCGGGCGGCGCTGTTTATTGCGCCGGCCGCGGCCATTGCCACCACCGTTGTTGTTCTGGTCATTGCCCTCGGCGTCGCTGTTGCGCTGGCGGTCGTTATTCGGCTTGCCGCCATCTGCGCCACTCTCATCGTTATCGTCGCCGCTGCTTTCGCTGCTACCGTTGCCGCTGTTCAGCGACAGTGTGCGGCCCGCGGGTCGCTCCTCGGGTGTTGCAGCTTCACCGCCATCAGCGGGTGCTGCTGCCGGCGTTGCGGCGGGCGGCATCGCTTGCTCGATGGGTGTGGGCTCTGGTGTGGTGGGCGCGCTGACAGGCGCTGTAGTTTCTGTTGTTTTGTCTTCTGACACGAGTCGTTTCCGTGAGTGGGTCAAGCAGGGTCGGTTTACGCACACCCCGGGGATGGGGTGGCTCAGAGGGGCGCCAGTGGGACCGGTGCCGCGAGCCTCAAACCAACAGCCATCGGCGTTAAAGATGCCGTGGGCGAGGGTTTGATTTGAGGGAGATGCCAGGATGGCGCGAGGATTCTATCCCCTTGCAGTTGCAAACCTAGCATCGGAAAGGGGACGCGTCCAGCCCTTGGGCGGACAACCGGGCCGCGGTAGCGACGACCCGGCAGGGTGTGGTTTACAGGCAGCTGTCTACAAACGCCGTGAGCTGGCTCTTGGATAAGGCGCCTACCTTGGTTTCTACTGCATTGCCGCCCTTGAAGACAATCAAAGTCGGAATGCCGCGGATGTCAAACTTGCCAGGTGTCGCCTGGTTGGCATCAACGTCTACTTTGCAGACTTTCAGCTTACCGGCATAGTCTTTGGCGATTTCTTCGAGTACGGGCGCAATCATTTTGCAGGGACCGCACCACTCTGCCCAGAAATCCACCAGTACGGGCAATTCTGAAGCGAGTACCTCTTGGTCGAAGTCGGCATCGCTTACGTGCAAAATGTCAGCGCTCATTGGTGCTCCATGTCGTTGGTCAAAAAGGAAGAAAATTATCGTAGTCAGCGATGATAACACTCCGCAACCGATGGAAAAATTGTCGGATACAGGGAATCCTTGGTATGTCTATCTGCTGCGCTGTGCCGATGGCAGCCTCTATGCGGGTGTCAGCAACAATTTGCAACGCCGGTTGCGCCAGCACAATGGCGATCTCGCCGGGGGTGCGCGCTATACCCGCGGACGACGTCCGGTCACTCTGGTGTGGAGCGAGCCCGCGGCCGATCGCGTTGCGGCGCAGCGAAGGGAGCAGGCCGTCAAGCGCCTTACACGTCGACAGAAGGAGCGATTGGTTGGCCGACGATAACGCCCCCTGTGATGCCTTCTGGGATTGGTGCCTGAGCCGCTACGACCACGCAGGGCTGCGTGAACTGCTGCTTACGGCGCAGGATGACTACGATGCCATTGTTCTCGAGCTGATGTTGGCCGCCTGGCTGGCTGAGAGAGGCTATTCCTACGACAAAGCCCTGAGGCGCGCTGCGATGTCGTCGGCCCGGGCCTGGCACGACCAGGTGCTTATCCCCCTCCGGTCTCGACGGCGGGCTTGGCGGTCTACCGAGAGTCCCGCGCTATACCGGCACATCAAACTGCTGGAATTGCAAGCAGAGCGAACGCTTGCTCGTCTTTTGATCCAGGGCTTGTTACAGGCAGGGTTAGCCCCCATGTCGCCCCGACCCGCGATCACTTACGCGGAGGGTTTTGCGGAGCTTGAGGCGGCAGCGCCCGAATTGGCAGCAATCCTGCCAACCATTGCTCGAACTTTTGACCAAGTCTCTCGCAATCTGGCGGCGGGTGATGGTGGCGTTGACTGATTGAGCGACGTACCATGCGGGCTCTCTAAAACCACCGATACGGATGTTTATGATGAATTTAATGACGAATCGTCGCCTTCCCATGTTCCTGCTTGCGCCTATGGTCGCCGGTCTCCTGACAGCCTGCCAGGAACCCCAGCAGAGTGAGGAGCCGAAGACGTTGGCACTCGATACCGCGGAAGCCCGCCTCAGCTACGGTGTGGCACTGCGCATGGGGCAGCGTATGAAATCTGACGGCATGATTGTGGACGTCGATGCCTATGCGGCGGGTCTGCGCGATGCGATGGAAGACAACGAGCAAAAGCTGACCGACGAAGAAATTCAGGCTGAGATGGTGGCTTTCCAGGAGCGCATCCAGGCCGAGCAAGAGGCAGAGCGCGAGCGCGTGGCGACTGAGAATGCCGAGAAGGGTGCCGCCTACCTCGAAGAGAACGCCAAGCGTGAAGGCGTCATGGTGACCGAATCAGGCCTACAGTATGAAATCGTTGAGGCGGGCGAGGGTCCGCATCCCACGACCGATGATTCGGTGGAAGTTCACTACGAAGGTAAGCTGATCGACGGCACTGTCTTCGACAGCAGTATACAGCGCGGCCAGACTGTCACCTTCGGTGTGACGCAGGTGATCGCTGGCTGGACGGAAGCCCTGCAGCTGATGCGTCCCGGCGCCAAGTTCAAGCTGCATATTCCGCCGGAGCTGGCTTACGGCGCAGGCGGTGCAGGCAACATGATCGGGCCAAACGCCACGCTGGTTTTCGATGTTGAGCTCGTATCGATTGTCTCTCCCGAGAGCGACAGCGAAGAGTGAAGTGAGAAAGACCTAGTCTGTTCGACCTGTGTCGGACGGAGAAAAAAAGGCGCCCAAGTGGCGCCTTTTTTGTTTCAGCGAGCGCGTATGAATGCGGTCACGAAAGCGACGATCATCGCGATAAACAGCAGCAAGGTCATCTGCGGGATGCTCATGCCTAAAAAGGTCCAGGTCACTTCCGCGCAGTTGCCATCGCCCATTAGTAGCACTTCGAGGGTTTGACTGAACGGGAAGGTTTGCAGCATGTATTCGAGATCGGGGCCACAGGCTGGCGCCTGGTCCTCGGGCAGCGCTTGAAGCCAAACGTGTCGACCGGCGAACCCGGCACCGATCAGTGCAAAGAGCGCAGCAATCACCGCATAGAGCCGCTGTCCCAGAACCCGCGGGTTATGCAGCGCCGCTAGCAGTGCGAAACCGCCTGCAGCAATGACAAAAACGCGCTGCGTAAAACACAGTGGGCACACGGCCAGACCCACCACGTACTGCAGGTAAAGGGCGATGGCCATAGAAGTGGCGGCTGCGAGTGCGACAGCAGCGAACAGCACACGATTATTGGGCAAATTCATTCGAAACGTTCCTTAAAGGTCGTGATACTGGGCGTAGAAGTTTTTCAGATAGGTGTCAAAATCGACGTCGTCAGCGGCTTCAACCGCTTGCTGCTGTCGCAGCGATTCTGCGGCTTGTGCATTGAGGGCAGCCTCGGTGTTCGCATCCAGCGGCGCGCTGGTAAACGCTTCATGCCATTGCTGCGAGTAGCGGTGAGCGATCTGCCAAAACGCGCTTCCGGATTCACGCATCTCACGTAAAACGCGGCCTGAAGGGGTCTGCTCGGGGTCATTAAGGCGGGTTTGTGCGGTTTCGATGGCTTGCCGGTAGTCATCACCACCGTGTGCCTGGTCGAGGAGATCGGCCGCCGCTGCCATGCCATCGATCAAGGATGCGGCGAGGTCACGCATGGGCACCTCGCTGCCGTCGTTGTCCAGTAACTTGAGCTCGGGGTCTCGACCCTCATCGACAATCCGTCGCAGATTTTCCTTGTCGCGAACCTGGCCCGGTTCATCGCACATTGGGCTCTCGCTGCGGAGACTGTCGAGGAGGAAACAGTCGATCAAGCGTATGGTTTCGGCATCGATGCCTAGTGGAAGGAAGGGGTTGACGTCGACGCAGCGGATTTCGACATATTCGATACCCGCGCGTTTGAGCGCCACTAACGGTGCCTCTCCGCTTCTCGCCACACGCTTCGGGCGAATGGGGCTGTAGAACTCGTTCTCAATCTGGAGCAGGGCGTCGTTGAGCTGCGCACGCTCGCCTTCCTCGGTGACCTTAAAGTCAGCGTAAGCTGGATGTGGCTGAAGTATCGCTTTGCTCAGGGTC
Organism: Halieaceae bacterium; assembly: GCA_036351405.1. GTDB lineage: Bacteria > Pseudomonadota > Gammaproteobacteria > Pseudomonadales > Halieaceae > Luminiphilus. Next base: position 6,030 of record JAZBOZ010000030.1, on the reverse strand, counting down.
TCGATATAGGAATCGAGGCTGTTGTAGCAAATTGCCATGCTCTTCTGCGCGTCACTGTTGTAACCGAGATCGCCCATTCGCAGTGATGTGGCGTAGGGCAAATACAGCGTGTTACCCATGGCATCGAAGGGTTGCAGATGGTGTTTGCGATTGCCGGCAAGAAAACTCGCGCAGACCGCGGGCGATGCGCCGAGTAAATAAACCAGCAGCCAGGAGCGGTTCCAAAAATTCCGGATCAGCCCCAGATATTGCGTGGTCTTGAAGTCCTGCAATGAGTCAGGCCGACCTGCTTCGGCCCATGCCGCTTCCCAAAAGGATTCGGGCATCGAGAAGTTGTAGTGGATGCCTGCGATGGCCTGCATCATGCGTCCATAACGCGCGCCGAGCCCATTGCGATAAACCCGTTTCATGGTGCCGACGTTGGAAGTTCCGAAATGGGCAATCGGGATGCTGCGCTCGCCGGCGACGATACAGGGCATGCTGGCTCCCCAAATGATCTCGTCTTCCAGTTTGGAGGCCGTAAATTGATGCAACGCCGAGAGTGTATTCAGACAATCCTCAATCTCGGTACTCACCGGTGTGATGAACTCGAGCAGCGCCTCGGAGTAATCCGTGGTGATGGCGTCGTGTGTGAGCGCTGACCCGAGCGCCGTGGGGTGGGGCGTTTGCGCGAGCATGGCGGTCGCCCGCTGCACGCGGAGCCCTTCCTTTTCGATGCCGCGGCGAATATCTCGCAGCAGAGAAGGTTGTCCTCCGGTCAGTACGGCATCAAAGTATGGCAAAGTGGTGGGCAAGGGGCGTCCTCACTGCTGATCAAAGGGTTTTGTTGCGCGTTTGCGGCTGTGATGATGCGCAGTTCAGGGGTGACAAAGTTTACGGACGCTGAGAATCCGGGTACAGCGGCAATAATAGCTCATCGGGGAGACAAACAATGCCGATCAACAAATGGTTGGTTCAGCTGGCGGAGCAGGGTGGATCCGACCTGTACCTGGCGACTGGCGCGCCAGCCTGTATCAAAGTGGATGGGCAGTTGCGCCCTATCGACACGGCAGCGCTGAAACCCGGTGAGATTGAACAACTGGCGCTTGAGGTGATGGATGAGATGCAGCAGGCGGAGTTTGCGCGTGATCTTGAGATGAACCTCGCTGTGTCGATTCCCGGGTCAGGACGGTTTCGTGTCAATATTTTCCGGCAGCGTAACGAGGTGAGCATTGTTGCCCGGCACATCGTCACGCAAATTCCCAAGTGGCACGAACTGGGCTTGCCGGAGATCCTGACCCAGCTGGTGATGCGCAAGCGCGGCCTGATACTTTTTGTGGGTGCCACGGGTTCAGGTAAATCGACCTCGTTGGCCGCCATGATCGACTATCGCAACGCCAACAGCAGCGGGCACATCGTGACCATCGAGGATCCCGTTGAGTTTGTGCACCGACATAAAAAATCGATCGTTAATCAACGCGAAGTGGGCGTCGATACGCGCAATTGGCATAACGCCCTGAAGAATACCCTGCGCCAGGCGCCTGACGTCATCTTGATCGGCGAGATTCGCGATCGCGAGACCATGGAACACGCGATTTCTTTTGCCGAGACAGGGCATCTCTGTATCTCCACTCTCCATGCCAACAACGCCAACCAGGCTCTGGATCGCATCATCAACTTCTTCCCGGAGGAGCGGCGCCAGCAGCTGTTGCTCGATCTCTCGCTCAACATGCAGGCGATCGTGTCGCAGCGCTTATTGCCCAATATTGATGGCGGGCGCTCTGCAGCCATTGAGGTCATGCTGGGGACGCCGACGATCAAAGAGTTGATACTTCGCGGTGACGTCGGCGAGATCAAGGAAGTGATGGAAAAATCGACCGAGCAGGGTATGTGCACGTTCGATCAGGCGTTACTCAACCTGTGGCGCGTCGGTGCGATCACAGAGGAAGAGGCACTGCGAAACGCGGATTCCGCCAACAATGTGCGGCTCAATATCAAAATGGCGACCGAGCAAAAAACGCAGGCAATGGCGAAGTCCGCGTCGGGTTTTAGTCTTGAAGAGCGGGAAGAGGATGTCGATCAGGGACCGCAGGTGTTTTGATCAGGCGAGTCGTCCCTGATCTTCGTAGCGTACGCTCTGCTGCCCTTGCATGCCCTGAATCGTTTCGCGGAAGTTGGTCTTGCGCTCGAGGATATCGACCATGTCGCGCTCTATGAGGCCGATTAGCTGGGCCACCGTCAGCTCTCGTAGCTTGATGCCGTCGCGATTGGTGAAGATATAGCTGTCTTTCTCAAGATCGCGCACGGCCACGCGGGCCATCATGGGCGGCTCGCGGTCGTGAAACCCCATCCAGGTCCCCATGGGGAGCTGTAGTTTAACGACCGTATTGCTTTCATAGGGCGCCTCTGTCGCTGGCATCGCGTTCGGATCATTGTGTGGCGCCGACAATTCCGTGTGCGAGTGGTGATCGCTCGGTGCTTCCCTGTTCTGGGGCGCAGATTGCTGCGACGGTGGCGGTTGTTGTGCTTTTTGCTGTGCTTGTTGTGGTGATTGTGCGGCGCGAGCTGCCTCTTCACGCGCGGCGCGAGCCCGTTCTTCCGCCTCTGCTTGCGCCTTGGCGGCAACGGCGGCGGCGGCCGCCTGTGCCTCCTCTTCCCGGGCGCGCTGTTCGGCGGCTTCGGCGTCGATTTTGGCTTGCTCGGCTTCCTGCTCGGCGCGGACTGCTTGGCGCGCTTCGGTGGCCTCGACCATGGCGCGACAGAAGCTGTTGCCTTCGACGATAGGTTTGGCCTCGCCGGATTTCAGCAGCTGCGAGAACTCTGCGTAGGTTTTGCGCGTGGCGCGGGCGCCCAGAAAATCCATGAACAGCAGGTAGGCGTTGGCCGCGAGCATGCCGGCCAATCGAACCCGCATATCCCCATCGCTGGTCTGCAGCACATACCAGCGACCTTGCACGATGCCTTCCTGAGCGAGCTCGGCATCGCTGGGTAGGCCGTCTTCGGGGAGCCCGTGCACCTGAATCGGCTCAGCGCTGAGTAAGCCCAGATCTTCGCCGCGCATATTGCGCAGCAGGGCGTATTCAATCAGTCCTACCGCGCCGGCGACCGCGTCACTGTCAGGTTGCAGGCTGTGCAGTTGCCGCGACAGCGTACCCGGCAGATGCTGCATAGTCTGCTGCAAGCGGTTCTGGCCCTCAGGATCACCGCTTGTGACCGGCTGCACGGCATCCACCAATAGTTGGGTGGTGGCTTGGAAACTCCGCCAGGCGTCGCTTTGTACCCCCTCGCGCTCGGCGATGATGATGCCGCTCTCGAACCAATCCGACTTCATGAAGCGCGCCACAGAACCCGGAACCTGATGCGCCTCGAGTAACTCGTTGATCACAATGGCGGATTCAATACGGGCGATGTCCTCGCCCATGGTGGCGGTTTCCCGCTCGAGCAGTATTGGGTCTAGCCGTGCTAACTGCGCTGCATGGCCGCTGATTTTTTGCGAGAGCAGCTCCAGCGTGCTGTCGACTTCAGGCTCGCTCGGGAAGTTACGTCGCGCGCGCTCAATGGCCTCTCGGGCGCCCTCCAGGGCATTGCGGCTGTTGCCACCCAACCCGTCATACCAGCCTGCAAAGCCCTCGTGCATGACATCGAGAAGCCGATGCAGCGCGTGGGCTCCGGGCGTGAAGAAGCGGCTGTCCTTGAGGGCAAAGGCTGCGGCCAGCGGCCGGGCGTTATCGAGAATCGCGTGTAAGTCGCCGGCCAGCGGATAGTGGGCGTGCCAGTGTTCGAACACGCTATCGACCCAGTGGAGGATGGGTGCGTCTTCTGCATCGGGCGGCATGAAGCCGGCGCTCTTGAGTGCGGCTTCGATGGTTTGCCGTTCAGGACGGAGGTTCTCAAGGGCGGCCAGCAGGGCGCTCCGGTTGAGACCCTCACGGGACTCAACAGCGTAAGCTGCCCTCACCTCGGCTTCGAGGGAGCGGGTCAGTGATAGCCGATCGTCATCGGTCACGACATGCTCTCCAGTTCGATGCGAAGCGCCATCCTACGCCCGCACAACGTGTTACTGCGACCCAAACAGCGCAGTAACCCGCGCTCAGTTCAGCGCGAATCTGCGAGTAGTTTGTCCACAATCCTTTCCAACTGCTTGAGACTATTACACTCTGTGGCAATGTGACAGTGTCTTTTCACCGTCAACATTTCCGAATCTCCGCTGCCCCAGGCGCGCCTGGACTCCGGGTTCAGCCAGATCAGTTGCCGACATCGCGCTTTGATTTCGGCGACCAAATCGACTCTCGGATCGGCGTCATTGTTCCGGGCGTCACCGAGAATAATGACCGTGGTGGCGCTATTGATGTCGCTCATGGCCAACTCGCTGAAGGTGCCCAGTGCCATGCCGTAGTCGGTGGCACCCCCATACAGTTGGTTGACGCGCTCAATCGCGCGCTCTACCGGCTCGTTGATGAACAGGTCAGTGACTTCCCCCAGCTGGGAGGAGAACGCGAAACTGCGCGTGCGCGGCAGGACATCCTGCAGGGAGTACAAAAACATCAGCAGGAACTTGGCGTAGGCGGCGACGGATCCGCTGACATCGCATATGGCGAGGATTTGCGGTCGTTTGCGCTGGACTTTGCGAAAGCGGGGCTGGAAGGGTATGCCGTCAGTGGGGATGGCATCGCGCAAAGTCCGAGTCACGTGGAGCTGACCGCGACGGGCGCGACTACGCCGTCGACCGTGCCGTGCTGCCAGTTTCCGTGCCATTCGCCCCATGAGCTTGCGCAGTCGCTGCATGTGATGGGGATCGACATTGCCGAGTTTCATTTTGCTCAGCGCCTCGTCCAGCAGGTCTTCGGTATCGCCGCTGGCGTGAACCAAATAAGCGCGCTCCACTCGATCACGCACGCGGCTTCGGAGTTGTTCCCGAAGCGCCTGCACGGCCTCGAAGGCTGCAGGCTCGCTGCTCTCAAGCTCAATCGCGGCCTCCCTTAGTTGAGTTTCACCCAGCGCATCGAGCATTTTGCGCATGTACTGGCCACGCTGCGTGAACATGCGGATATTGCTGACCTCAGCGGTCGCTGCTGCGTTTTCGACCGCGACTGCCAGGCGATTACTGTCGCCGCCACGCATGGCCTGGACGAGCGGGTTATTCAGCAGGTCAGCCACCGTGGCGTTGTCAGCGGCGGCGGCTTCCAGAGGGTCTGGTGAATTGCCTGGGTTACCACTGGCGTCGTTGTGACTGGCAGGGCCAGACTCGCGCTGCGGTTGATCATCGGCGGCTTCCCCGTCACTGGCGGGATCGTTACGGTGACGACGGGGTTCAGCTTGAAAGAAAAGATCAAACCCCTCGTTGAAGATGGTCTCCTCGCGAGCGGATTTGGCGAGCGATGCCGCCAGGCCGTGCTTCAGGCGTTCCCGACGTTGATAGCCAATCAGGCTGGCGGCCTGCACCGCATCCAGCGTGTCCGCGGGTGAGATAGGGATATCCCGCCCGCGTAGGTAGCGGATGAATGCGAGCAGCTGATCGCTGCCTGCGGTTCTCATCCCGCGGCAGTACTCAGCAGGCGGTTGAGCTGGTCTTCAGCCACCGCCACATCCTCCTCGTATTTGAGCAGGACATTCAGCGTGTCGTGAACGAGCTGGCTGTCGAGTGCCTCCGCGTGTAACAGCAGCAGGCTCCTTGCCCAATCGATGGTCTCGGAAATGGCAGGTGCTTTTTTAAGGTCCAGTTCGCGGACTGCATGGACAAAGCGCACCAGTTGATCGGTCAATTGCTGCTGCATTTCGGGCACACGGCTGGCCACAATCCGGCTTTCCAGATCTACGGAGGGGAAGGGGATATGTAGGTGCAAGCAGCGTCGCTTAAGCGCGTCAGACAGATCGCGAGTGTCGTTGCTGGTCAGGAACACCAGAGGCTTGGAACGGGCGGATAGGGTGCCGATCTCGGGGATCGATACCTGGAAATCCGACAGCACTTCGAGCAGCAGCGATTCGAACTCGAAGTCGGCTTTGTCGATTTCATCGATCAACAGCACCGCGCCGTCGGGTTCTTCCATCGCC